>DKBG01000231.1 GCA_002451155.1 Ignavibacteria bacterium UBA6906 | reverse complement strand
CACATGAGCCTGTGGAAAACAGGCAAGCCACTCTTCTACGGAAACGGGTATGCAAATCTGAGTGAGCTCGCCCTTTATTACATCGGCGGACTCTTGAAGCACGCCCCGGCGCTCTGCGCGATTACGAATCCGACGACCAACTCCTATAAACGGCTCGTGCCGGGCTTCGAGGCTCCCGTGAATCTTGCGTACTCTCAGCGGAACAGGAGCGCGTCAATACGGATCCCGATGTACTCAAGCAGTCCGAAGGCGAAACGGATCGAGTTTCGCTGCCCTGACCCGGCGTGTAACCCCTATCTCGCGTTCTCCGCACTCATGCTCGCAGGGATCGACGGGATCATCAACAAGATCGACCCGGGTGAACCGCTGGACAAAGACATCTACGACCTGGAGCCGGAAGAGCTCAAGAATGTCCCCTCGACCCCGGGCTCTCTCGAAGAGGCGCTGCGCACGCTCGAGCGGGATCACGACTTCCTGCTCCGGGGAGATGTGTTCACCGCCGACGTGATCGACGCCTGGATCACCTACAAGATGGATAAAGAAGTGAAACCGATGGCGCTGCGACCGCATCCGTACGAGTTCGGTCTCTATTACGACGTCTGAGATCGTCCGCGCGGCGATGGACCCGCGACTCCCGCCTCTGTCTCACCAAGGGGCGGGAGTGTGCTTTTCCGGGAGAAGCGAAACTTGTTTTTCCCTGAGATTCTCGCTATGTTCCTTCAGCTTATGCACTTCACCCATCTCACGTACGCCGTCAAAGACCGGCGCGCCCTTGTTACGCTCAACCGTCCCGAAAAGCGTAACGCCCTCGACGATGTCACGGTCAAAGAGTTGACCGGGGCATTTCTCTCTGCCGCGAAGGATCCGGCGGTAAAGGTCATCCAGGTGCATGGTGCCGGGAAGGCCTTTTGCGCGGGTGCCGATCTTCAGTACCTCGAACGCATCGCGCGCGCAGACCTTGAAACCAATCGCGCCGATTCATTCCAGCTTGCCCATCTCTACCGGACCATCTACGAGCTGCGGAAACCTGTGGTCGCGGTTGTCAACGGACCCGCCCTGGCTGGAGGGTGCGGGCTTGCCGCCGTGTGCGACTTTGTCATCGCGTCGAGGGAGAATGCGACGTTTGGATATCCCGAAGTCAGAATTGGATTCATTCCGGCGATCGTGATGGTCTTTCTCGTCAAGCGGGTCGGGGAAGGCCGTGCCCGGGAGCTCGTGCTCCGCGGAAGGACATTGTCCGCCGGAGAGGCGGCCGAGATCGGATTGATCAGCGCGGCGGTCCACGAGAAGGATCTGCAGAAAACAGTCGATGCACTAGTCATGGAACTCCTCACGCAAAACAGCGGCAGCGCGATGGGCCTCTGCAAAGAGATGCTCTCCAAACTGAGCGGGATGAATCTCCTCGACGCCCTCGATTTTGCGGCGAACATGAATGCCGCGGCCAGAATGACCCCCGACTGTAAATCCGGCATCGCCGGCTTCCTGAAGAAGGAACCGGTTGATTGGTGACAGGCAGGAGTGTTCAGGAACACACGGGATCAGCTGAAATGAAATCGGAGTTGAAGGATACCATACGAAGCGTTCCGGACTTCCCGAAGAAGGGGATTGTGTTCCGGGATATTACGACCCTCCTCAAGAACCCCGACGCTTTTGCGCGGGCTATCGACCTTTTTGCGGACCATTATGCGAAGGCCGGAATTCAGAAAATTGTCAGTGTTGAGTCGCGGGGATTTATCCTCGGCGCTCCGCTCGCATACAGGCTGAATGCTGGATTCGTTCCGGCGCGCAAACCCGGAAAACTCCCCGCCACAACCATCCGTGAATCCTATGCGCTCGAGTACGGATCGGACGCAATTGAAATCCACACGGATGCGATTGCCAAAGGGGAAAAGGTTCTCGTGCTCGACGATCTGCTCGCCACAGGCGGCACGGTGAACGCTGCCTGTGCCCTTGTCGAAAAGCTGGGGGGGACGATTGTCGGCATCGCGTTCTTGATAGAGCTTTCGTTTCTGAAGGGACGTGAGAAACTCCCGGGGTACGACATCTTTTCGCTTATCACGTACGAGAGCGAATAACGCCCCGCGTTTCATCTGAAACCGGAGGTGGTGGTGCACACATGTCACGCGCAACGCCGTTCCTTCAGGTCAGGCCGTTTGCCTGACCTTTTTCATTCGGCGCTGTCAGGAGGAGGGCCGGGGGAATTGAGCAGGAGCCTGGAAGAACGTTGAAACTCAAACTTCTGACTGCCGGGCTGGTACTCGTATGCTGTCTCGTCGGAGGCATTGTGGGTGTCGAACAATGGGGTCTGTTGCGCGTTGGAGATCACGCGCCGGACTTCAGCGCGCGTCTGAGCAACGGGGATGAGGTGAGATTGAGCGACTTCCGCGGGAAGAGGAACGTCGTACTCTTCTTCTATCCGGCGGATTTCACTCCCGGATGCACCAATCAGACCTGCTCCTACCGGGACAACTTCGCGCTTGTCGACGGAAAGGACGCGGTCATCCTCGGCATCAGCTCCGACACGATGGAACGGCATGAACAATTCATCCGGACATACCATTTGCCGTACCCCCTCATCAGCGATCCCGATGGGAAAATTATCCGGCTTTACGGTGCTTCCCGTCTGGGCGGACGAATCCTTCCGACGAAGCGAGTCACCTACGTGATAGACAAGGCGGGCGTAATCAGATGCGTGGCTCACCACGAGTTCGCGATAAGGAAGCACATCGAGGAGATCCTGAAAACCCTTGATGCCATAGAACGCCCCACCCGGGCAGTCTAGTGTCCCGCCAACGGTCGGGTCGTTCAGTGTGAGGGGGGTAGCGTGTCAGTTCAATGGCCGGTCCATGGCCGTGTCGTTGACAAAAATCCCCGGACCCGATGCAGCCGCACCCGCAATGGATCCTGGGCATCGCACGTCACATGCCAGCCACCTGAGCTATACGCTGGAGTTCTGCTGCATCGAGCGGTGCCTGAGCGTCATGAGGGATGTTCCAGGCTGGAACAATGTGCGAGAGGGAGGGCACGAATCTACGTGACAACGTGCACCACGAGTCGCGGACCATACTCGTTGACGAGTTCCTGCGCAGCGTCGCGGACTGAGAGCAAGTAGAGGGTTGCCTGCCGGATGGCAGGAGCAACATATTCCTCGGCGCCCACGATGTTCCAGAAAAAGGTGCGGCCTAGCTTCCAGGGTGGCTCATAGCCCTCATACCCTTCAAGAGCGGAGCGGTACACAAGGAAGTGGTCCGCGATGATGCTCTCCCAGTCTATCACCTGCTCCGGAGTCGCGCCCTGCTCATGCAGATGCCGGCAAAATTCCCGGTGCATCCCGTCAATGATGCGGTCGGCGATCCACCGCGACGTCGAACGCTCAATTGCCATTGCGGCGCCAAACATCGCCCCAACCATGATCGCGCCAACGTGGTGCTCTGGGACATCGTCTACTGTCCTGCTGATGTTCCGGAGGAGGGCGGAGATCGAAAGGGCGTCTTCCGACGCAAGATGGTGCCGGATCTCCTCGTACAGGAGCGCGCCGAGGTCCTCAGGGGTCATATGTTTGCGGAAGAGCTTCACTGTTTTCCGGCCAAGACGAGCGTGTTCCGCCGCGGCCATGGGCCGCGGGCAGGCAAGATAACATAGCTGGGGTGCGGAGAATAGTCAAGCACGCAGATCACACGGCAGACAGTGGTACGATGTCTGCTCCGTCGAGTACGATGTCAGTTCATCACCAGATATGAGACAATCAGCCATGAAAACAATCATCGAACCATTCAAGATCAAGTCCGTCGAACCGATTAAATTCACAACACTGGGCGAACGAGAGGATGCGCTCCGGCGCGGGTCGTATAACCTCTTTCTCGTTCCAGCGGAGGAAGTCCTGATCGACCTCCTGACGGACAGCGGAACGGCCGCGATGAGCGCAGACCAATGGGCCGGCATGATGAGAGGTGACGAGTCCTATGCGGGAGCGAGAAGTTTTTATCGCTTTGAGCGCGCGGTCCGGGACCTCACCGGGTTCAAACATGTCATCCCCACACACCAGGGGCGTGCGGCGGAAAAAATACTGTTTTCACTTCTCGGAGGCAAGGGCAAAATCGTACCAAACAACACCCACTTTGACACCACGCGGGCGAACGTCGAATTTTCCGGGGCAGAAGCGGTGGACTTCCCGACGGCCGAAGGGACGGACCCGGATACAGTCGCGCCGTTCAAGGGGAATATGGATGTGCATGAACTTGAAGGATTTATCGAGAACGTGGGTGCAGAAGCCATACCGCTTTGTATGGTAACGATCACAAATAATTCCGGCGGGGGACAGCCAGTCTCAATGCGAAACCTTCGCGAGACCCGTGAGGTCTGCCGGAAGCACGGAATCCCGCTCTTCCTGGACGCCTGTCGATTTGCGGAAAACGCCTTCTTCATCAAGCAGCGGGAACCAGGGTATGCCCACCGCCCAATCCGGGATATCGTTCAGGAGATGTTTTCCTATGCGGACGGCGCAACCATGAGCGCGAAAAAGGATGCGATCGTCAACATGGGTGGGTTTCTGGCATTGAACGATGATGCGCTCGCGCAGAACGCCCGGAACCTGCTTATTGTTACCGAGGGGTTCCCGACATACGGAGGCCTGGCAGGCAGAGATCTGGAGGCGATCGCGCAAGGCCTGGAGGAAGTGCTCGACGAACACTACCTGCAGTATCGGATACGATCAGTGGAATATCTCGGAGAACAACTCACGGCTGCGGGGGTCCCGATATTGCAGCCCCCGGGAGGACATGCGATATATCTCAACGCGAAGAAGTTCCTTCCGCGTATCCCGCCGGCTCAGTACCCGGGACAGGCTCTCGTGGTCGACCTGTTCCGGAGAGGAGGGATCCGGTCGGTTGAGATTGGCAGCGTGATGTTTGGAAAATACGGGACCGATGGCTCCCTCATCCCCGCGCGAATGGAACTCGTACGGCTCGCAATACCCAGGCGAGTGTACACGCAGAGCCACATCGACTACGTGATTGAAGTGGTTATCGAGTGCTTCGAGCACCGGGAGGAACTAAAGGGGTACCGGATCATCGAAGAGCCGCCGGTTCTGAGGCACTTCACCGCCAGGTTTGAACCGATGTGAGATCAGAAACTCATTGATTCAAATGACGAAAAATGCTATACTGCGTAAGTATTTGATATCATTTGCGTTGCATCCACGCTGCTTCCTGGCGTGATTCAGCTGTCGGAGACCAGTCCGATGATAACGTGTCCGGTGTGCGGCACGGAAAATGACGATCTGTCCGTAACCTGCTCCTCCTGCAAGGGATACCTGCAGGCGAAGGTCGACACGATCGATCTCTTCTCGACAATCTGGGGGCTCATCGAGAGCCCCCGGTCAGCCCTGAGAAAAGTGATTCTCTCCAGGCAGAAAAATTACGTCCTGATACTGGGGTCCCTGCAGGGCGTTGCAGTGTTGCTTGCGATCGCGCGTTTGCAGAGCCTCGCACGAGGGAACGATCTCGCGCTTGTCGTTGGACTGGCAACGGTACTCGGTGTTGTGGGCGGAGTCGGTATTCAATTCTTGCTGGGGAGCTTTGTGCTCCAGGTCGCCCGTTCCATTGGGGGGAAGAGCAGCCTGAGAAATATGCGCGCGGTAATCGCCTATGCCGGTATTCCCGTCGTCCTTTGGCTGGTCATCATCCTGCCCATCGAGTTCGCGATTTTTGGACGCTATCTGTTTGACAGCAACCCTTCCCCGGCGGTGATTCAACCCGTTCTCTACTACGCGCTCCTCGGGTTTGACGGGCTTCTTGTTGCCTGGTCGTTGTACCTTCTTTCAGTCGGCATTGGGGTCGCCAACGGGATCACAGCTCTCCGGGGTGCTATCGTGGTCCTGATTGTTGCCCTTGTCCTTGCCGCAGCAGTGGTGATCGGGACGGAGCGGAACAGTGGATCTCCAGGAGTTTGAACGAATAGCCCAGGAGGAATTTGAAAACCTTCCTGAATTCTTGAGCTCCCGAATGGAAAACGTCCATATTGTGGTTGAAGATACGGACCTCGGAGGAGCCAGGAGAAGGGCGGGAATCAGAGGGGGATCGTTTCTCCTTGGACTGTATGAGGGTGTTCCGCTTACAAGACGGGGGACCGGATACGGGATGTACCCGATTCTGCCTGACAAGATCACGCTCTTCAAACAAAATATCGAGCGGGTCGCCCGGACTCCCGAAGAGATACGGCTGCAAATCCGCGAGGTCCTGATTCATGAAATTGCCCATCATTTCGGGATGGACGAGAAACAGATCCGGGACGCCGGGTACTGACGAGGTCACTGTATCGATGAAAGGACTATTGGAATGCCAAAAGTGATGTTCACGATTTCCTACGGGATTAAACCGGAGACCAGAGACAGGTATCTGCAAGTCGTCCGTGACCTGCGGACCAAGTATGAAGCGCAGGGACGGACCAGCTACTCGGTCTTTGAGGCGAAGGGGAAGAAAGGGCACTTTACCGAAATCTTCCTGAGCAATTCCATGGCAGAATTCGATGCGCTGGAGGATCTCCAGGACGAGCATATTGAAGGCCTTGTCCAGCAACTGCAGGAATTCGTTGACAAGGGCGGGATGAAGTACTCCACACTCGTTGAAGTGGAATAGTGCGGGTCAATGCGGTAAGGATGCCCAGAATGGTAAACTCCAGACAAATTGACCCGATCGCACGGCTTCTTCAGGACCATGACCGTGCCCTGGTGCAGCTTGCCACGCTGAACAAAGCGGCAAAGGCAATTTCGGAACATGGATTTTCGCCGGAATCCTTCCGCAAAGTTCTGTCGGCGCTTGAATTCATCGAGGAAGAAGTGAGCGTCCATAATACACGGGAGGAGGAAGCTCTGTTTCCCGTCCTGGAGCGGTATGTCGAGGGCCCGACCGGACTTATGCGGGAAGACCACAAGACACTCAAAAAGGAGTTTACCCGGCTCCGGCGCGCAGTGGACACAATGGAAGACAACAAACGGAGCAAGCGAGCGGCAAGAGAGCTTGCCTCCGTTTCTCGAACCATGGTCCAGATCTTCGTCAATCACATCCACAAAGAGAATTATATTCTCTTTCCCCTCGTCCAAAAGTTCCTTACGAAAGATGCACTTCGCGAGGTCGCCCGCCGCATGGTCTGAACCGGCGCCTGACGGGTCGCAGGATGATCCGAAAGTCGTCAGAGCAACCTGAGGGACTATTATGCAGATTCGAAATCTCGGGTATTCCGAGCTGAACGCGCTCCTGATGTCTTCGTTCGGGGTGACCGGGAACGAACGGGGTCTTGTAATCCTCGTTGATCTTCCCGCCTCCGGTAGCGATGATTCAGCCGGCTGGCTGGACCGGCGGCGCATCGCTGCCGAATGGTACGGGGAGCTCGAAGGCAACATCTCCGACCTCCCGTTTCAGCGGGTCTCTATCTGTTCCTATCCGAATGTGGGCATGAACAACGGGGATCTGCCCGAGCGCATGCAAGTGGAAAAGAGCGCATCCGCACGCGGGTTGACCCTCAACGCAGGTGAGATCTCTACGAGGGAACTGCTTTCGACAAATTCCGTAATTCTCGCGCTGACAGAATTTTCGGCCACTGCACCTCTTAAAATACTTGCGAAAGAACTTTCCTTCCGAGGGGCAACACTCCCCGGCTTTTCCAGACAGATGATCCCGGCGCTCGGCTTGGATTACAGGAAAGTGGATGCAAAGGTTCGAAGGATATCTGCGCTTCTGGATCGAGCGGATTCGGCCCGCATAGCTTTCCGGGCGCAGGGAGAGATGTACCAGATGGTGATTGACCTCCGACATCGGAAAGCTCATGTCAGCGGAGGATTAATCAAGGACCCAGGCACCGTTGCCAATCTGCCTTCCGGGGAGGCCTATATCGTCCCATATGAAGGGGAAAAGGAGGGGGACACCTCTCGGACGGCAGGAATTCTTCCAGTCCAGTTCGGTGACGAGATCGTCCTTTTTAATGTATCGGAAAACAGAGCGCGTGGCCTGCTCTCGTCAGGAGCTGTTGCAGATCTGCATGCAGAAAAACTCCGACAGGAACCAGCATATGGAAATATAGCTGAACTTGGCATCGGTGTGCTGGGCGAATGGGGCGTTGCTCCCGTAGGAAGCACCCTTCTGGACGAGAAACTTGGGCCCCACATCGCGTTTGGACGAAGCGACCACTTTGGCGGGCAGACCGGGCCTGAGCAATTCTCCGATCGTTCCCGCCTGGTTCATATTGACTGGGTCTATGTAAAGGCAATCCAGCCGGACGTTGAAGTCGAGGCGATCACGCTCTCCTTCCCGGGTGATGCGGATCAGACCATCGTGCAGAGAGGATCCTTGCTAGTATGATGGATTTAGGCTCCGCATTCTGGTGCTAATTACCGAGAAGATAAGAGATTATCATCTTCAATGGAAGATTGAATCTAGCAAAAATCTTAAGCGTTCCACCTGATTATTATCCGCGGAGTAACCGAGATTGTTGAGAAGCTTTAAAAGGTCAAGCCCGGAAGAGGTCTTTCTGAGCTGGGCTGACGGGCATGAGGGGCCGATTCACCTGACGACGTTACGTGAAGGATGCCCCTGCGCCGAATGTGCCGGCGAGACTGTTCTTCTGCGAGAATATGTGCCGCCGCCCCCGGACAGGGAAACCCCGGGCCGGTATGAATTGAAATCAGCTGAAACTGTAGGGAATTACGCATTGAAGTTCCTCTGGGGGGACGGACACGCCGAGGGATTGTACACCTGGGAACATCTCCGTTCCCTGTGTGAATGCGACGAGTGCAGGGACAGGATGTCGCGAAAGGCGACTCCGGGAGCGCGCTAATGGACCGAAAGCTGCTAACCAAGGCCCTTGGGAAGATCCCCTACGGACTTGTCATAATTGGATCGCGCCATGGGAATGGAATTGCGGCAATGGTGGCAACCTGGGTGACCCAGGTGTCATTTTATCCGCCGCTTATCGTTGCTGCGATCGAAAGTGATTCGTCAATGCGGATGACTATCGATGAATCCGGCGTCTTCTCCGTGAACCTGCTCCCCTCGGGTGGAATTCCGATTGCCAAGAAGTTTCTCAAGTCACAGTCCACAGACACCGCTAGTGTGGCCGGCCATGCTGTGAGAAGGGGGGAGCACGGTTCGCCACTCTTGACAGAGGCAGTTGCAGCGTTCGAGTGCCGGGTTGTGAACCGGGTACCGACCGGCGATCACATCCTCTTCATCGGAGAGGTGGTCGACGTGAGCGAGGCTGGCAATGGAGAGGTTCTGACCTTGCGCGAAACTGGCTGGAAGTATCAGAAATAGACCGGCAGGCGAAGAGACACGCCTGCCGAAGGCAAAAACCGAGAACGAGGATGCGATGGCTGCCGTTCAGCACTTTGAGAAATTCTGCGCGGACCTTACAGAAAAGGACCGCCGGATCCTTGAGGAAGTAATACGGATCCGGCGGGCAGATTTGCTTGCGGCGAGGAGCGAGGAATCACGCGTCAGACTAGTCAATGACTTCGTCAAGGACGCTCTGGCGTTCCTCAAAACGAGCACCAGGTAAGTAAGTCGGACTACTTTCGCGTCTCCATCGTGGCATGGAGGATGACGGGCTGGCCGTCCCGCAGAACCTCTACCTCTACCTGGTCGCCCGCTTTCAACTCTCCGAGAATGCCCATGTAGTCGTAAATGTTCAGGACCTTCTTGCCGGCCATCTTCGTAATGATGTCCCCGTCCTTGAGCCCGGCTTTCTCCCCCGGCCTGTTCGGCTGAACAACACTCACCTTCGTTCCTTCCCCGGACCAGCCCACATCGGGGACGATGCCAAGTGTCACCCGGAACCCCCTGCTGTCTCCTCCCGAGGGGCGCGCCGACGATTCAACCCGGGCGTACACGGGCTTCTCCGATTCGTCCGCGACCTGCTCCGCAATGCGATACACGAACCGGACGATCTTTTCCTCCCCCTCGTAGTTGATCTTCTCCCAGTCGTCAGACGGCTTGTGGTAGTCCTCGTGCGTTCCCGTGAAGAAGAAAAGAACCGGCATGTTCTTTCCATAAAACGAGGAATGGTCGCTCGGCCCAAAGCCATCAGGCTCGAATTTGAACGTGAACGTTGAATCGCGATTGAACTTGTTCAGCAGATCGTTCCAGCGGCTTGCCGTTCCTGTGCCTCCGACAGTGAGTTTCCTGTCTTGAAGCCTCCCGATCATGTCCATGTTGAGCATCGCGACAGATTGCGCGAGCGGTACAGGAGGGTGTTCGACATACTGCTGCGACCCGAGCGTACCGAGCTCTTCCGCGGAGAAGAACGCGAAGATGAGGGAGCGGCGAAGGTCCTTCCTGGTCGCCGCGAACTTCTGGGCGAGCTCAAGGAGTCCTGCTGTCCCCGATGCGTTATCGTCTGCGCCATTATGAATCGCGACGGTGTCGGGGCGCGTTGAGCCTGATCCCTGGCCTCCATAGCCAAGATGGTCCATGTGAGCCCCTAGCACGAGGTACTCGCGTTTCAACTCCGGGTCGGTTCCCTCCAGCACGCCGACGACATTCGCTGTCGTTGCTCTGATTGTCTGGACGTCTGTCGAAAGCGACGCGCGCACCCCCTGCATGTCGAACACAATCGGAGACATGCTGGATTTGATCGAGTCCTGGATGGATTTGAGATCAATGCCATGCGCAGCAAACGACCCTGCCAGGAGTTCACGTTTCATCGAGATGAACGGGATTCCGGAATTTCCCGGCGATTGGTCAAACGCGAGTTTCATCAGAGCGTCCTCCGGATCGTTGGCCGGACCGATCAGCAGGATCACTCCAGCGGCGCCCTTCTCGCGCGCCACGCGAGCTTTCTCTCGGAGTTCGGTCTTGCGACCAAACTCACTTCGCGGAGAATCACCGTCTGGGCCGTAGCGCAGGATGACGACAATTTTCCCCTGAACATCAAGGCCTTCATAGTCGTCATACTTCTTTTCCGGCGCTGATATGCCGTAGCCCGCGAACACGAGTGGTCCGCTGACCTGATCGCTCGAACTGAAACCGAGGGGACGGTAGTCCTCCCCGACGACGAGCGTACGGGCAACCTGGTCCGCCGTTTCAAGCGTCATGTGGTTCTGTGGTCCGAGCTTGACGGCCGACACGAACTGGAAATACTGGAAGTAGCCCCCGTTGTCGCCGGACGGTTCAACACCGTACCGCTTGAGCTCGCTGGCGATATACTCCGCCGCCTTTCGATTTCCGATCGTGCCGGAGGCTCTCCCTTCCAGTTCGTCAGAGGCGAGATAGCGGACATGCGTCCGCAGGTCTTCACCTGTGATCTCAGGGGAGAGCCCCTGGGCAAGGATGGTCACTACCGGAGCAGCAGCGAGCAGGATTGTGTGCAGCATTCGAGCAATGGTTCTGGAAGTCATGAGGTCCGGTTCTCCGTGTGCTGGTTAGTTGATCCACTCCGCAAAAAAGAGGTTTGTTTCCCCGCGAACTTTTCCGTTTCGGTTCGAGGCGAACACCAGATGCTTTCCGTCCCGTGTGAACATCGGAAAACCGTCGAACGTCTCATTCGTGGTAATACGTTCGAGGCCGGTGCCGTCGACGTTGATCAGGTAGAGATCGAAATTCCGCCGGCTGGGGTCGCCCATATTCGATGCAAAGATGATTCGTTTTCCGTCCGGGTGGAAGAAGGGTGCGAAATTCGCCGCGCCGTTGTTCGTGATCTGCCTCTTGTCGCTTCCGTCCGCTTTCATGACATACAGCTCCATGCGTGACGGCCGGACGAGATTGTTCTTGAGGAGCGCGCGGTACGCGTCTGCGGTGCTGTCCGGCTCATGCCATGCTCTGTACACGATCGCGGAGCCGTCCCAGGAGTAGAATGCGCCCCCATCGTAGCCGACCTCGTCGGTCAACCGTATCACGTCAGAGCCGTCCAGCTTCATTGAATACAGGTCCAGGTCACCGTCGCGCATTGATGTGAACACGATCCTGTCTCCTGTCGGAGAGACCGTTGCCTCGGCGTCGTATCCGGGAGTGAGCGTGAGCTGTCTGAGTGCTGATCCATCCGTGCGAGCAGTGAAGATATCATATTCGGCATATACCGCCCAGACATACCCTTTCGAGAAGTCCGGAACGGGCGGGCAATCGGGGTTTTCCAGATGAGTAGACGCGAACAGGACAATGCTGTCGCCGGGCAGGAAGTACCCGCATGTCGTGCGCCCCTTTCCTGTGCTCACCAGGCTGGTTCGGAGAGTCGCGAGATCGAGCAGGAACTCCTGGTCACAGTGTAAGGAGTCTCGGGTCGACTGGAAAATAATCGATTTCTCGTCAAAGGAAAGGTACCCTTCGGCGTTCTCGCCGCCAAAGGTGAGCTGCCGGATCGACCCGAAGTGGCGTTCTCCATGTTGAATGAGGGGATCGGGCGTGCGCCCTGAACATCCGGTAAAGGCTACCGCGCCGAAAAAGACGAGCAGGAATGAACGCATAGATCTCCGTTGGTATGAATGGAAGGACGTGGACGACCCGGCGCTCCACCAGACACGACGGCGCGTGACACCGTTGGCGCTACTGGATCGCCGTGAGGGCATTTCTGAGCTTCATGAACGAGTCCGGAGTCTTCACCGTATACTCCAGATCCCGGTAGGCTATGTTCCCGTTGCGATCCAGGAGGAACACCGTCCTTTTGTTCAAGCCTCTCTCCGGATTGTAACTCTGGTATGTTTTCGCGACGGAATGGTCGTGGTCGCTGAGCAACATGAACGGCAGCTCCAGCTCTCTCGCCCACGCTCTGTGAGAGAAGACGTAGTCGCCACTAATGCCCAGGACGCGTGCATTCAGTGATCCCAGCTCGGCGAAGTTGTCTCGAATCGTACACATCTCCGTGGTACATCCTCCGCTCCAGTCCGCCGGATAGAATGCCAGGATTATATTTCCCTTTCCCAGGATGTCGGAAAGGCGTACACCTGACTGCAGAATTGTATCGCGGGTCGCCGCGGGCAGAACGAAGTCCGGCGCCCTGTCGCCAACGTTGACTTGAGCATGTGCAGGGGAAGCACCGGCAACCAGGGAGACACCCAGGAGCAGGGCAGCGGTAAACGGTCCGTATCTCATCCCTATCCCAGCGTTGTTCGTCACAGTATCTCAAAATACGTTTCTCGGGGGGAAAACACAAGAAGCACGTGGGGACATAGCAGGAGGAACGTCAGGGCCCCTCTTCCTTGACATTCGGTGCGCTGCGGCTATATTGGACAATATGAATCTTGTCGAGGATGAGCCATGGTGGAAGAACGCGTTGCGATTGTGACGGGGGGGACGGGCGCTCTGGGAACGGTGGTGGCCCGTGAGCTCGCCGTACACAACTTCTCGGTCCTCATTCCACAACGCCCGGTGAGTGCCTCCCGGCCGAACCCGCCTGTCCCGCGGGCATCACGTATCCTGTTCATGCCTGCAGATTGCCGACGCGAAGAGGAGGCCAATCGCGTGATCGAAACGGCAATGAAGCAATTCGGTCGCGTTGATCTTCTTGTGAACGGCCTGGGTGGGTTCGCCGGCGGCGAGCCCGTAGACCGGATCGATGTCACAGAGTGGGACACCATGATGGAACTTAACCTGAAGTCCTGCTTTCTGATGACTCGCGCCGCGCTCCGCGTCATGCGCGAAGCGAAACGGGGGAGGATTGTGAATATCGCCGCCATGCCTGCAGTCCTTCCGTCCACAAAACGGGCTGCGTACGCCGTCTCAAAGCGAGGAGTGGCGGCGTTCACTGAAATCGTCGGGGATGAAGTCAAGGGAACAGGGATTACCTGCAATGCTATAGCGCCAAGCATAATTCTGACGGAGGCCAACATCCGGTCGATGCCCGATGCAGACAGCACCAAATGGGTAACCCCGATTGAAATCGCGCGACTGATCCTGTTTCTCTGTTCCGAGGATGCCCGATCGGTAAACGGGAATGTGATCCGAATTTTCGGCGGCGTCTGAAAAGTTGACTTTCGGCCAAAAAAGCGCTAGTTTTTGATACAAACGGACCATGCGCGGCAGGAAAAGCGGCAATCTTCAACGCTCAGTTGTACGGACGATAAAAGGCGGGAGGGCGACGTCACCATCCTGCCTTTTTCATTTTCGATAGGTGGACGATGAGTCTCAAGGAAAAACTCAGTAACGATATGAAGGCTGCAATGAAATCCGGCGAGAAGATCCGCCTGGAAACCCTCCGGACCCTCCGGGCGGCCCTGCTTGAGAAAGAGATCGAGAAACGTGGCAGTGAAACGGGGATGACCCCGGAGGATGAACTCGGCGTTCTCACGGCGGCGGCCAAGAAGCGGAAGGAATCGATTGAGATGTTCCAGAAGGGGGGGAGGGCAGATCTCGTCGATCAGGAGTCGAAGGAACTTGCTATCATTCAGGAGTTTCTGCCGAAACAGCTAACGGAGGAGGAGGTTGTCAGCGTTATCCGCTCCGTCATTGTCGAAACTGGCGGTTCGACACCTGCCGACTTCGGAAAAGTGATGCCCGCGGCTATGAAACAGCTAAAGGGGAAGGCGGACGGCAGAACGGTCCAGGAACTCGTCAAGAAACTGCTCGGCGCATAAATCATGAACGTGACCTTCTTCGACGCTGGTGTGCTGATTACGGTTGCCCTCGGGGGCTTTCTCGGATACAGGTATGGCCCGCTCAAGATGTTCTTCGCACTCCTCGCCCTGCTTGTAGCGCTCATTCTTGGTTTTCGCGCCATGGGCCCTCTGGGAAGAGGCATACAGTCGATAGGCCTGCTCGCGCAGCCTTCCGCGGCTGTTCTGGTGTTCATTGCGGCACTCATCCTCGTCCTTGCGTCACTGGTGATCCTCATCAGGAAATTCGGAAAACCAACCGCTGCAAAAAAAGGAGGCCGGGTCGGTGCAGCCTTTCTTGGTGGCGTGGGAATGGTCCTCCTTCTGAGCGCCGTCTTCCTTGTGCTGAAGCTCGTCGGCGTCCCCGGTGCATCCACGAGAACAAATTCTCTTTTCTACCGTCCAATTGTCAACGTGCTCCCGATGACATTTGATTCACTGCGTCACGCCTTCCCGGATGAGTCCGAAATGGAAGAGGAATCTTCGGGAGGCCGAAGGTTCGGGTCATGACAGGCCTGGAGAATGCCCTCGCGAAACTGGAGTTCGAGAGTGTTCGGAACCGACTTCTGCGCTATGCGACCTCCGACCCGGGACGGGAGGCGATTGCCCGTATCGGGATCCTCAGCTCGGTACACGATGTCCGCCGTGAGCTTGCGCGTGTCTCGGAAATGAAGCGCCTGCTCGAACAGGAGGAAGGCCTACCCCTTGAGGGAATCCACTCGATTCGTGCGTCGGTGCAGAAGGCCGCAATCGAGGGGGTGGTCCTGCAGCCGAAAGAAATCTGGAATGTGGGAAGCACTGCCAGGACCAGCAGACTCCTCCGCGCATTTGTCTCCCGGAAGCGCGAGGACTATCCGCTTCTCTGG
This sequence comes from Ignavibacteria bacterium UBA6906, assembly GCA_002451155.1. Taxonomy (GTDB): domain Bacteria; phylum Bacteroidota; class Ignavibacteria; order UBA10030; family UBA6906; genus UBA6906. The sequence continues at coordinate 1,995 of DKBG01000231.1, read as the reverse complement.
GAAGAGGCGGAGGGGCTCATCAGCGACAAAGTTCTCGAGTACAACATTGAGCAGGCAATTGACGAGACGGGTGCGGTCCGCGCCGGAGCCTCCCGTGAACTCGCCGCAATCCGCCGGTCAATCGCTGACCGGTATGAGGGTCTCAAGAAACGTCTTTCCTCCATCCTCAAGGCGGTCTCCGAGCAGGGGTTTAGCCAGGAAGAAATTATTACGACGCGCGATGGACGGATGGTTATCCCGGTGAAGGTCGAACACAAGAACCGGGTGCCCGGCTTCATTCACAGCGCATCGGCGAGCGGGGCAACTGTGTTCATTGAGCCCACTGAAACGCTTGAGGTGAACAACGAAATCACGAGCCTGCAGTTTCAGGAACAGCGTGAGATAGAAAAGATTCTCCGCGGGTTAACGACACAGATCGGGGCGTGCAAGGATATCCTCCTTGATTCGCTCGAAAGACTCGGCCGGGTCGACACACTGCACGCGCGAGCGAAGTACTCCATCGAGGTGCTCGGGATTGAGCCTGAGGTACGCACGGAAGGTCCGATTCGCCTCTTCCAGGCCCGCCATCCCATCCTCCTGGCTCTGCACGGCAGGAACGGCACAATTCCGCTCGATATCGAGATCGGCGATCGATTCCGGACGCTGGTTATCAGCGGCCCAAATGCTGGTGGAAAGAGCGTTGCGATGAAAGCGGTTGGCCTCCTCGTTCTCATGACGCAGGCAGGGATTCATATACCTGCCGGCGATGGTTCCAGTGTGAGGTTCTTCAGCAACTTTTTTGTGGACATCGGAGATGAGCAGTCTATTGAAAGTGATTTGAGCACCTTCAGCTCCCGCCTTGCCCATCTCAAAGAGATCGTGGAGGGGGCTCGCGCAGACAGCCTGGTCCTGATCGATGAGATCGGATCAGGGACAGACCCTGCCGAGGGGAGTGCGATCGCCGCCGCAGTGTTGGATTGGCTGACGCAGATGGGCGCGACGACCATCGCGACGACCCATCAGGGATACCTGAAGGGGTTCGCATTTGAAACACCCGGCATCGAGAACGGCGCGATGGAGTTTGACCAGGAAAGCCTACGGCCTACATACCGGTTCAAGGCCGGCATCCCCGGGAGCAGTTATGCCCTCGAGATGGCAGAGAGACTCGGCTTTCCACCGGCGGTGATGGATCGTTCGCGCTCGCTCCTTGGGACCGACCAACACCGGCTGGAGCGACTCATTTCCGATCTGGAGACATCCGCGCAACGGCACAGAAAAGACGCGGAAGAAATGGCGAGGGAGAAGCAGAAGGCAGAAGCTCTCACACGCGAATACGAGTCAAAGGTCGGCGCGCTCTCCCGCGAACTCAAAGAGATGAAACGACGCGCCGTTGAGGAGGCCTCTCAGATCGTCGACCGTGCAAATGCCATGATCGAACAGAGCGTCCGGAAGATTCGGGAAACCGCAGGAGACAAATCCACGACGCGTGAGGTCAGGGAAGAAGTCTCGCGACTCAAACAAGAACTTGCCGTTGAACGAAGCACCCTCGCCCCGGCAGAAGACTTGAGTCGACCTCTTACCGTCGGGTCGACGGTGACGCTTTCGGGAGCGGCGGATGCAGGTGAGGTGATCGCGCTTTCGCCGGACGGCAAGAGCGCCGTTGTGGTGTTCGGGACGGTGAAGATGCGGGTCCCTGTGGCAGATCTCCGACTCACGAAAGGACGGGCGACGTCCATCGCGCGATCGGACACCCTTGTGTCGGAGAAGCTCGCAGAGGCACAACGTGAGCTGGACCTGAGAGGCATGACGGGAGAAGAGGCGCTGCCGCTGGTGGATAAATTCCTGGATGATGCGTTTCTTGCGGGTTTGCATCGGGTCGATATCATCCACGGAAAAGGCACCGGCGCGCTCAGGAAGAAAGTGTCGGAATTTCTTGCCGGACACCCCCGTGTCTTTACATTTCGCCTCGGCGAGTGGAATGAGGGAAGCACCGGCGTGACCGTCGTTGAGTTGAAG
>DKBG01000240.1 GCA_002451155.1 Ignavibacteria bacterium UBA6906 | reverse complement strand
ACCGCGGTGATCACCGAGTCGAGGGAGAACACGATGTCGATGATCGCGATCTGCGCCAGGGTTCCGTAGAAATCGGCGGGCCGCGGCATGCCGTGCCCGTTCTCGGCCTGGCCTTCGAGCGCGTTGTGGATCTCCATCACCGATTTGGCCAGCAGGAAGAGCCCGCCGCCCAGCAGGATCAAGTCGCGTCCGGAAAAATCCCGGTCGTAGAGCGAGAACAGAGGCTCGGTCAGGCGCATCATCCACGCGAGCGACAGCAGCAGGCCGATTCGCATCACCATCGCCAGCGAGAGGCCGATGACGCGTGCCCGCGGGCGCTGGTCCGGCGGCAGGCGCCCGACCAGGATCGAGATGAAGATGATATTGTCGATGCCGAGGACGATCTCGAGAACCGTCAGGGTCACCAGGGCTATCCACCCCTGTAATTCGAACATCCATTCCATAGATCCGCAGTGCTCCTATGCTGGTCAGCGCTCCTGTACCTGCTGGCTCCGGATGTCTTCGAGATGGCGTAATACCCGCGATTTTGTGGCAGTGTCGATCGCAATGGCCCCGACCTCCTCGACAATCCGCGGGAGATCGACCCGAAGTGTATCGAGCTCGCGCGACGCTGACGCAGGATCCAGACCCATCCTGTTCCCTGTCTGCGCTGCATGAATCAGTAGCTCCGGGGACCACTCCTTCGGCCAGAATCCGTTGATCCAGGGCATCACCCGTTTCAAGCGGGCGAGCGTGCCTCGCAGACCGCCGACGTCTATTCGCTCTGCAGGTCTGATAGTGTACGTGAATTCAACCTTCACCGATGCCGACACCGACTGCGGAGGCGTGTTCACAACAACCCGAGCCATATCTCCATCGTACCACCAGCCGGGTTGCTCATGGTCCTGCTCCCAGGCAATCGGTTTGCCGTTGACCCGTACCGCTGACGGCGGCAGAACGCCCTCCAGCCGGATTTCGTACCGTCTCTCCCGGGGCATCCCGGGGTAGGTTCCTTTCGCGGGACCGATGACGATCGCCGTGGAGCCGTCCGGAGCGGTAGTCTGTCTGATTTCCGTCCGGGCATACGCGGCTCCCTGGTAGCCTTGAGTGTTGCCCTCATCTTCATACAGTGAACATGTTCCCTCACTTCCCGGAAAGACGGTCAGAATGCATGGATCCGGCTTCTGTAAACCCGCATTCTGCAGGGCCGGCTGCATGGGAATAACGCTTCCCGCCTTCACGTACACGGGAACTTCGTCCAACGCAAAACGGCGCTCATGCACCCCCGGACCTGTCAGCCGCGAACCGGTAAACCACTCTACCCACTCTCCCTCCGGCAACCAGACGCGCTGCGTGGCAAGCATCGACAGAGTGTCAAGTGCGGCAACGACCGGAGCGACGAGCATGCGATCACCAAACATATATTGCCCTGAGAATTCATATGCTTCGGGAGATTCCGGATAGTCATAGTACATCGGCCGGCAGAGAGATACGCCGGTTTCGTATGCTTCACGCGCGAAGGTGTAAATGTATGGAATCAACGCGTATCGGAGCAGAACGGCATCCCGCATCGCGAGAAAATAGTCTACGGGGTATGCCCAGATTCTCCGCTCGGCAGCGGGGTTCTTTGTCGTATGCGTCCGCACGACCGGACTGAAGGCACCGAACTGTAGCCACCTGGTGTACAGTTCCGGCGCGATGACACCCGGCATGTGGCCACCGATATCGTGGCTCCAGTATCCGAAACCGACGTTTGCCGCTGTCGAAGTGAAGTAGGGCTGGAATGCGAGGGATTCCCATACGGAGTAGGTGTCTCCCGAAAAACCGATCTGGTATCGATGGTTCCCAAGCCCTCCCCATCGGTGGAAGAGGAGAGGACGGGGACCGTTCTTCCGCGCCATATCGGTAAAGAAGACATAGTTCAGCCACCAGGTGGGTGACACTCCGGCAATTGTGGTGGTGGACCACTGCTGCCAGTCGAGCCACCAGAAATCGACCCCCAGCCTCTCCAGCGGGCGGATAATCAGATTCATATAGTTCGTCGCGAACTTCTTATTTACAATATCGAATGGAACATACTTCTGCGTGCCCGGATCAATCCCCATCGACCGCGCCATCTCCGGATAGTGTTCTTCATGAGGCTGGATCCCTGACGCCGGATGCAGGTTGAGCGGAGTCTTGAGCCCCTTGCTTTCGCACCACCCGAGAAAGCCGCGCGGATCCGGAAAGTAATTCTTGTCCCATGTATAGCCTGTCCATCCCAGCTGCTGTCCCGCCTGGTCCCGCACGTCTTTCGACCATCTCATATTGAATGTCAGATGCCAGTCCATGTCGATGACCAGCACGTCGAGGGGCACACTGTACACCTCAAACGCCCGGACAAGCTCCTTGAACTCTTCGTCCGTGTAGGCCCAGTATCTCGACCACCAAAGACCGAACGCGAAGCGGGGGGGCATGGGGATTTTCCCCGATACCCTGGTAAAATCAAAGAGGGCCTTTTTGTATTCGTGGCCGTATCCAAAGAAGTACAGGTCCTGCCGGTCCCCCTCCGGCCTGTCCATAACCCATGACCATTCCGATCCGTCGAAGAGAGGCCTGTTCGAGTCGTCCACCAAAGCCCAGCCGTCGCGGGACAGGAGGCCCGGCTCGAGCGCGGTCGCACCCCTGACGCCGTCAAGCGTTCGTGTCGTTCCCCTGAGGTTTGCCGTATCTGGGAGTTCCGGGGTCCAGCGGATCTCCTTTCCGTTCAGCCGGAGCGACACGGCAAGGTTGTCCGCCCTGAACTTCCCGCTTCCGCGCTTGTATCTCAGCTCCAGCTGATCTGTTTTGACCAGGAGCCATCCCTCCTCCTCCCGCGATATGAAGCGCGGGACCGGCAGCCTCCTGTTGAGAAAAACGAGGGAGGCGTGTTCTTCGAAGCGCCCGTCGGCGGACCATTCCATGCGAATGAGCTGGGGGGTCAGCACAGTGAACCGGGCGTCACCCGCCGTCACCATCGCTTTCGGATCGGCATTCGGATCCGACCCAGCAGCCAAACAAGCCCTCGCGGCCAGGAGCAAGAGCAGCATTCTATGAATCCCGCGCATAATAGCGTACTCCAGATGAAAGTTATGGACGCACTGATCTCCGGTAGTATCCGGGACATGTCCGCGGACGGAGACCAGTCACCGATCGATCCGGGAATGAATCAGCGTGACAATCCGGTACGCAGTGTACGAAAAGAAGGGCGCCACGTAGACATCGATCGTATAGTGCGTATGATGAATGATGATCGCCGTAGCAACGCCGATCACTGCGATAAGGAAGATCGTCCGCAGGATCCTTCCCCTGGCCGTCAGGAACAGCAGGAAGAGAGTCGAGGTGTGCCCCGAAAAGAACAGGTCTTTCATCAGAACCTGCCCGGAGCCGAAAAGCTGGACGAAGGGATCCTGCAGAGGAATGGTGACGGCCGGCGGCTCCAATGGGACCAGGTACATCGCCCCGATGCGAAACCAGACCAGCAGTGTATAGCTCTGAAGGGCGATCAGAAGTCGCTCGGGATCTCGAAGGAGCGTCACAATCGCAAGAATGAGGCATCCATAGATGAGCGAGAATATCAGCCATGTCAGATCTACGGGAGGGAAGAGAATATGGACCGGGTCGGGGAGCACTGCGCCCGGTCGAACTTCGACCCAGGCGAGGAAGCGCGGGAAGACGTACAGGGTCGACGCACAGAGCGCCAGTGTCAGCGTGAGCCGCGCGCGGAAACCCTTTCGGCTCCAGTGGGAGGGCCATTCAGCAAAGTAGGGTGTCATTGATTCAACGGTTCGTCCGGGATGAAAAGAGAGAATGTCGCGGGAATGGCCTACGGAATCTTCACCTCACGGAGAAACTCGGCACTCTCTTCCGGCACGGTGGTATTGATGTACATTCCACTGCCGAATTCGAATCCCGCCGTCCGGGTGATACGCGGAATAATCGTGACGTACCAGTGTGAATAATCCCGGTGGCCATCCTGGGCCGGCACCGACCGAATGGAATAGTTGTAATCCGGGTTTTTCAGCCCATGATACAGCTTCCCGAGGACGGCAATCATGGTGCGCGCCAGATCCGGAAGCTCCCATTCGTAAATTTCATCAAACGACGAGGAATGGCGACGGGGGAAGATCCAGAGGTGAAAGGGCGAGAGCGCCGCATACGGGAGGAAGGCTACGAAATGTTCCCCCTCGTACACAATACGGACCCGCTCCACGAGTTCCTGCTTCAGCGTCCTGCAGAAAACACACTCCCCCATCTCATCGAAAAATCGGATGGACTCCTCAAGGCGGGTCCGGATCTGGGTGGGGACGATCGGCATCGCGGCGATCTGGGAATGAGGATGCTGCAGCGATGTCCCCGCTCCCTCACCATGATTTTTGAAAATAATAATTGCCTCAACACGATGGTCTTTCCTCAGCTCCGCGTACCGTGACCGGTAGGTCGCGAGAACCTCGGTCATCTCGTCGACCGTGTAGAGCGCGGGCGAAAGGTCGTGCCGGGGGTGCTCGATGATCACTTCATGGCTGCCTACTGCAGTCATTGAACGGTAGATGCCGTCCACCCGACGGACGCGATCCCCCTCCGGAAGGAGCGCGGGAAACTTGTTCATGACCACCCGGACTTTCCAGCCGCCATCGCCGGAGCGCCGGTAAACCTCTTTCGACGTCAGCTGCTCATTGCCGAGGCAGAATGGACAACCAGGCTTATAGCGCGGGAGGGGCGTGAAGGGGCGTTCCTTCTGCACAAACTGGTCCGGTCGCTCCGCCCGCTCTCTGGCGATGATTACCCACTCGCGGGTGATGATATTCTGTCGGAGTTCAGGCATGACTGTGAAAACTATGCAGCGTGTGCTTGAAAATCAACTTCTCTCACTCTCCTCTTGGCATTAAGACATACGTCACGCGCGGGTCGGCAATATATCCCCAGATGTTTCGGGTAAGGATTGCCCCAAGTGCTCCCGCGAACGCCCCTCCCGCGACCTCGCCGATGACAACTGGAGCACCTGAAAGGGGGGGCAGTACGACTCCGAGGACCGCAAACCCGACACCACCCCAGAGCGCCCCCTTCCAGGTCTGAGTCCAGTATTCATCGGGATCGATAATAGTGATGCTTCTGATCCCCTCAAGCGGTGCCGTCGTCTGCTCTTCGAGCCAGGACCAGGTCGCCGAGAGGGAATCGACTGTCAGGGTTTGCGCCGAGACAGTCTGGCTGTCCGACAGGATCAGGGTTGCCCCACCCATGGACTCGTTAATAGCGGCCTGGATCTCCTGAGAAAGAGGATATTCAACGGACATCTCACGTGTCGTGTAGCAGCCCGCCAACACTCCGCACAGCCATAGTGTCATGAGGTTCCATACCAGGGAATACGGGCCCGGAGGCCGGGATTTCTTCATCGAGGTATTATTCATAATGCTTCGCGAGGGGCCAGAGTTCGCTCACCGGCAACTTGAGCGATCTGCAGACGTGAACCGGAAGATTGTTTTCATAAGGCATGGAGTACTCGGTGGTCACCGTCGCTGCTACCTGAACCGAGTCAAACCGGGACTTCAGATCCTCGATCCGGCCCCCAAGCACAATGGCCACTTCACCGCTCCAGTCCCGCGGTCCCCAAATCCAGTAGCTGTTGTGACTCCCGATAGATTTTGGAAGGCCGTACCGTGGCCCAAACAAATCCACGGCTGCGCAGCGACCATAGTTGTGCCCGAATATGAAGCATTGCGTCCGCTCTTCAGCCGGAAGTACGTTGTAAACCGATGCGACGGCCGCCACCTTCTCTTCCCACCCGAACATGTCCGCGTAGAACTGGGGAAGTTGGTCAAGCCGGTGATTCTCCGCAGTCGAAGGAGCCACACCCATTGCGTCGGCATACGCAATATAGGTCCTGACCGGAAGGATCGGCAGCGTCACCGGGGCCAGGAGAACTCCGCCGCCAAGGAGGATGACCATGTAGACGGGTCTGAGGATGCGCATGAGCCAGCCGGTACCGAGGCGTTCTATCACTACCCCCCCTGCGGCAAAGAGCGGAGCGTAGGCAGCCGTAAGATATTCAGGTTTGCTGTGCCCGTTGAGAGCCAGAATCCCAAACGCGACGAGATAGATGATTGCAAGGATTCTGAAGTCTTTCAGATCGCGACGCAGGAAGAGCCCTGCCAGGCCGAGAAGAACCAGGGGAACGACTACCGGGTTATTGACCAGCAGCTGCCCTCCCGCAAACACCAGAGGCGTGAGCCCCGAGTATTTTCCCCCCGTCGCATTCCGTATGAATTCCAGATGGGCAAAATCATGGTTGATGTTCCAGAGAAGATATGGGAGAAGGAAGAGCAGGGCAATTGCTCCGGCGGCATACGGCCACGGAGACCTCAGCCAGGCACGAAGCGGGGTCAAGATCACACCAAGTGCCAGACCTGCGCCCAGCCAGAGAACCCCGACCTTGTTCATCAGTCCGATCCCGACGACAACTCCGAGGAGCAACCAGAGTCTCGCATCCCCCGTCCGGATCAGGCGGATAAGAACCAGGAACGCAAGAGTCCAGATGAGAAGGTCGAACGCGTTCATGGAATACACCGTGTGGACTGCCAGCGCAAAGATTCCGATCCCCGACGCAACCGCCGCACACGACTGCGCATACCGGCCGCCACCGAATTCGCGGGCGATGAGGCCGGTGCAGAATACCGTGACGGCGCCCGTGAGCGCGGGGAGAAAGCGGAGTGCAAACAATGAATCCCCCAGCACCATCCTGTTGATCATCAGGAGATAGATCGAGAGTGGGGGTTGATCGACGTATCCAGTGTCCGGATGGTCCGCGCAGGCGAGATAGTACAGTTCGTCTCGAAAATATCCGTACCCGGCAAATACATTCGTTCCCAGATGGAGGAGAAGCTTGGCCAGGGCGATGATGGCCAGGAGTCCAAGATCCGATTTCAAGAAATCCTTTATCAAGCGCATGGTGGATCCTCTCGTGGATCGGTGAAAGTTGAAACCAGGCCGCGGGAACGGCAAATTTCGTCTCAGGAAGGTACGCGAACGGAAGGAGAGAAGGAAGAGGTTTAGGAAAGATCAATTGAGGATTGAGGATGGACGGTTGACAATTGACGACCGGAGACAAAACCTCCACCGGGATGTCACCTTATGCAGCCGCTATGCGAACGGGATCGGACGTCTTCAGCCTTTCATCCGGGATCATTCCAATGCTCTCTCTGAGCCCGTAGCGAGGCAGATCGGCAGTGTTCAATCACGATTCACAACAGCATCTCAGAAGGTCGGCTTCAATCCCACAGTCGTTTCAGACTTTCCATCCAGCCCGGCTCTTTCTTCCCTTGCCTCGTACTCCAGTCCCTGTATTTCTCAGGTGTCGTGAAGCCGATCGGGCCGTCATAGATGCCTCCATGCCAGAGACCGTCAAAGACCCTCACTGCAAGGACGTTTTCGCCGCCGGGCCGGAGCAGATCCCTACGGACCGTGTACACCCTCAATCGGTCGTAGACTTTGCCCATCTTACCAAACGCGCCAAAATCCTCCGGTCGTCCTGTACGACCAAGGAACTCTCCATTCAGATATGTTTCGTCGTAGTCGTCAATCTTCCCGAGCAGGAGGATCAGCGACCGACCATCGGCCTCTGCGGGAAGTCGGAAGCGGACCCGGTACCAGGCAAACCCATCGTATCCTTTTAGCCCCTGCCCTTCCCAGAACGCAGGTACGCGGACGGAAGCCCACCGGCCGTCATCCAGATCAGGGTCCTTCCAGCGGGTATCGTCGCCCGCTGATATCTTCCACGTTCCCTGAATAGGGTAATCCGCCTTCAAGAAATGTGGATCCTCGTATATCCCTACCGGACCAGCGACGATCCCTCCACCCAGTTCGCTGTCAAAAACCCTCACCGCGATGACGTTCTCCCCACCCGGGTTCAGCACAAACGGAGCCAGCGGGTACTCTCGTTTCATCTGGTAGGCGGTTCGATACTTCGGGGGGAACTCCCCCTGAAACCCGACGAGGTGTCCGTTCACATACACCTCGTCGACATCATCAACCCGGCCCACGCGAAGGTAGAGAGCTTTGCCCTCCCATTCGATTGGAGCCCGGAATCGTTTCCTGTACCAGGCATACCCGTCATACCCGGGATAGCCCTCATTCTCCCACACCGAGGGCACCCGTACTGTCCCCCAGCGGGAATCGTCGCAGTCTGGAGCGGCCCATTCGGGATGATCGCCGAGTTCAAATTTCCACTTCCCGGTGAGATCCAGGACACTCACTCTTTCCTGCGCGATTCCCGCCGGCTGGAGGGAGAGGAGCACCGCCATGAACATGCCATACTGGAACCGTGTCATGATTCGAACCTTTTCGAATGCCGGACCGGGGAATGCTTCACGATGCCCGTCCGTGGAGGTACAAAGAACCTTTCGCCTGCAACACGTCGTCACGAGCCCTCAACCCGAACCGACTCACCTGACTCCAGCCGAAGATGCAAGACCGGAGCCCAGGAGGCTTGACTGAAGCCGGTTCGAGAGCGCGGCATAGAGGTCTTCAACCGTTATGAACTCCTCTGCCTGCTCCCGGACAAACAGGCCGGGTGTATCATATACCAGGGATGCGATGGATGCCTTGTACCGGATGGCCGGAGTCCGTCCCTCGCGGGCAAGCTCGGGGAGAATGTCCGCAATACGTCCGAGCTCAAGTTCCGGCCTGCAGAGCTTCAGCCGCGTGACATGAGCCAGAGCCGATTCCACCACCCCGTCGACCGGGGATTTCAGGCAGAGCGCGTAGCTTCTTTCGACCTGGTTCACATTGATGTTCTGGTGCGCAGCCTTGCATGACAGGACCTCCCGATCGCTGTCGGTCGTCTGTGCCTGGAGCCCGGCCATACCGAGGGTTGCAAGTGCCGCCATCGTCACTGCGAATTTCCGTTTCATCTGGGGATCTCCTCTCTCTTGTGTCTCGTNNGGGAGATGTATCACCCACGTTTGTCTTTGTAACAAATTGTTACTCGGAACGACCCAGCTGGAACCTTTTCGAGCTTCCGGCAAACGATCGCTGGAGAGCGAGCATGAAACAGGGACTCTCATGACACAAGCTTGTAGCCAACGCCGTGCAGCGTCAGGATGCGCCGGGGCGAGGATGGATCCTTCTCGATCTTCTGTCGTATCCGGAGAATGAAATTGTCAACCGTGCGCGTACTGATCTCCTCGTCGTACCCCCACACGTTTGAGAGCAGTTGCTCCCGCGTCACCGTCTGATTCCGGTGGGTCCAGAGGAAACGGAGGACCTCGATCTCTTTTGGCGTCATCTCAACCGGACTCCCGCCGCGGGAGACAGAATAGGCTGTGAAATCCACAATCAGATCGTCCAACTCCATTTTTGCCGGCGCGGGGACGGCACCTGCCTCATACCGCCGGAGGACCGCCTTGACCCGGGCCAGGAATTCCCTGAGACCGAACGGTTTCGTGATGTAATCGTCCGCTCCCAGT
>DKBG01000282.1 GCA_002451155.1 Ignavibacteria bacterium UBA6906 | reverse complement strand
AGCGGGACGGGGAAGGAGCTCGTCGCACGGCGAATTCATTCCCTGAGCCCGAGGCAGTACTTTCCGGTTGTGACGGTCAATTGCGGGGCGATGACAGAAACGCTCCTGGAGAGCGAGCTTTTTGGCCATGAGCGGGGAGCGTTCACCGGGGCCCAGTATCGCCGGAAGGGGAAGATTGAACTGGCGGACGGAGGGACGCTCTTCCTTGACGAGGTCGGCAATATCGACATGAAGACACAGATGGACCTTCTTCGGGTCATTGAGACCAAGGAATTCACCCGCGTAGGTGGGACGGAGATACTGCGGTCAGATTTCCGGGTAATCTGCGCCACGAACAGAGATCTTGAAGACGCGGTTCGCCAGGGACACTTCCGAGAAGATCTCTACTATCGCCTAAACGTCTTTTCGATACCGCTCCCGCCACTCCGTGCGCGCAGGGGAGACATTGCCCGCCTCTCGCATTTCTTCCTGGAGAGATTTGCCCGGAGCATGAACAAGCAGGTGAAAGGATTCAGCCCTGACGCGATGCATGCGCTCAAAGGATACGACTGGCCAGGAAATGTTCGTGAACTTGAGAATGCGATTGAGCGGGCCATGGTTGTGGTCACAGGGCAGGTAATTCAGAAGGATGATCTGCCCCTCCATACAACAGCTCCCGCAAGACCGAACGGCAAACGACTGGAAGATCTGGAACGGAAGCATATCGAGGCCATCCTGAAGGAGAGTGGATGGAACATCAGCAAGAGCGCGGCCATCCTGGACATCGATCGGGTGACGTTGTATCACAAGATCGAGAAGTACGGGCTGAAGCGAGAGGGTTGACCCGGATCGATGTAGCTCCCCTGGGGAGCGCGGACCGGGAGATGGTCGAGGACCTCTGCACGAGCATACGTCGGGCCTTCCGGGTGCCGGCCAGGATTCGCCAGGTCCATCTGGATATCGAGCAGTTCTTCGATACGCAAAGGGTCCAGTACAATTCCTCTGAAATCATTTCTGCGCTTGATCGCCTCAGTCCGCGTGTCAACGGCCAGGAGAGGTCGAAACTCCTGGGTGTCGCCTCTGACGATCTCTTTATTCCCATCTTGACCTACGTTTTCGGCGAGGCGCAACTCGGTGGGGACGTCGCCGTTGTCTCGTACCATCGACTGATGAACGAGAGGTACGGATTGCCTGCAGACCGGGCGCTGTTGTTCCTCCGGCTGGAAAAGGAGGCATTCCACGAGCTTGGCCATTCGTACGGCCTCATCCATTGTCAGAATCAGAATTGTGTGATGTATGCCTCTACCTACGTGGAGGATATTGACCTGAAAGGGAGCCTGTTCTGCCGCAGTTGCCGTTTGCGCATAGACCAGGCTGCCTGACCCTTTGACCCCCGCCCGTCTGGTTTCCTGTGGGTTGAATCTTTCTCCTGGAATCGGTATATTTGGGTACTGAATTGACCATCAACGTACATGTCTGAGGCACAAACAGCATGAAACCAGGAATTCATCCTGAATACAAGAAGGCCCTGGTCACCTGTGTCTGCGGGAACACGTTTGAAACCCGCTCAACCGTAGGGAACCTAAAAATCGAAATTTGCTCGGCGTGCCATCCATTCTTCACCGGCCGTCAAAAGCTCGTCGACTCGGCGGGCCGCGTCGAGCGGTACAACAAGAAGTACGGCAAGAAGGCGGCCGCCGAAACGCCCGCTCAATGACCGGCAGGTCCGGCCGCCGCCAGACGAGCAGTTCCCGAGGGAGACGTCAACGTTCCGCCGTGTGAGCACTGGCGGAACGTTTCGTTTTCGGGTGGAGAATCCGTCTCCGGCAGCAGGCGCAGCCCCATCGACAACCAATGAATCCAACAGACCAACAGACGGGGAATCAGACACCGGAGAGGGCGAACCTGTACAGCGGAGCCCGGGGAACCGCTGTCAAAGTTCTCAACAGGGTGGAGCGAACCGACTCATACCTTGACAAGGTGCTGGATGCCGAGCTCCGGTCAGGGGAGTTGAACGACGCCGACCGGGGGCTATTAAACGAGATGGCGCACGGCGTTCTCCGGTGGCAGAGCCGTCTGGACTGGGTCCTGAACGGGTTTTCGCACGGGAATTTCGCGAAATCCGAGATAAACGTGAAAAACGCCCTTCGGGTTTCGCTGTACCAGATCCTCTTTCTCGAACGTATCCCTCATGCTGCGGCAGTGAATGAGGCGGTGGAATTCGTAAAGCGGATCCGCGGAGAGAAGCCCGCGGGCCTGGTCAACGCTGTCCTCCGCAATATCCTCAGAAACCTCGAAGGAATCCGGTACCCGGATCCGGCTGAAGACCGGGTCCAGCACCTTGCCGTGTTCAATTCCCATCCCCGCTGGCTCGTGAAGCGATGGGTGGACCGATTCGGATTTGAAGAGACGGAAAGACTTCTCCGTTCGAACAATGAGCGCCCGGCCCTTTCTCTGAGAATTAACCGGCTGAAAGTCGAAGTCGGCGAATTTCTCCGTCGCCTCGACGAGCTCGGGGTGAGTTACACGGGGTCGACCTACCTCGGGAACTATGTCAGGGCGCGGGGACTTTCCAGGATTGGGCAGATGGACCTCTTTCGAGACGGTTTTTTTACGATTCAGGACGAGAGCGCTGCGCTTCCCTGTTTGCTCCTCGGCTCCCAGGCTGGAGAGCGTGTGATCGACCTCTGTGCGGCGCCCGGCGGCAAGACAACCGCGATCGCCGAGTTGATGGGTGACCAGGGATCCGTTGTGGCGTTCGACAGGTATGAGGCGAAGCTCGCGCCGATCCGTGCCGCGTGCGAGCGGCTCGGGCTCAAAAGCGTCGCTCTGCAGGCGGCGGATGCGAGTACGCTTGAGCATGAACCTGTGGACAGGGTGTTACTGGATGCCCCATGTTCAGGAATGGGGGTCCTGTCCAAGAAGCCCGACATCAAGTGGAAGCGAGACTCGACCGATATCCAGCCGCTTGCCGAGCTACAACGTCGCATGCTTTCAAATGCCGCTCGGCTGGTGAAGCCAGGCGGGGTGCTCGTGTACAGCACCTGCACAACCGAACCAGAAGAAAATCAGGAACAGATCGGGAGATTTCTGGTTGACCATCCGGAGTTCATTGTTGAAAGCGGGGCCGGATTCGTCAGCAAGGACCTCCTCACAGCAGAAGGGTACGTCGAAACGTTCCCGCACAGGCACGGCATGGACGGCTCGTTTGCCGCCCGCCTGCGAAAGAAGTCGGATTCCGCCCCGTAAACTGCGGCCGAACCCAGGACAGACATCGGAGATTTGACTATGGCAGACTATCTTGAACTCGTCGGGGGTGAACTTCGCCAGCTGGAGCAAAACAAGACTTTCAAATACGAGGTTCCTCTCCAGAGCGCGCAGGACGGCGTCGTCGAAGTCAGGGGCAGGAACGTCGTGATGCTCGCCTCCAACAACTACCTCGGGCTTTCCAATCATCCGGAGGTCAGGAAGGCTGCAATACGAGGGATCAAGGAGTACGGATACGGTGTGGCATCTGTCCGGTTTATTTGCGGGACCCAAGACATTCACTTCTCCCTGGAAAAGAAGATCTCAAAATTTCTCGGCACTGAGGATACGATTCTGTTCTCCTCCTGCTGGGCCGCCAACGAGGCGTTCTTTGCATCTCTGACCAATGAAAAACTTGGCATGGAGACGTACCGCGATGTGATCTACTCCGACCGTCTTAATCACGCCAGCATCATCGACGGGCAGCGGCTCTGCCGGGCTGAAACCACAGACCGGAAGATCTACGGGCACGCCGATGTGGACGATCTCGTCCGGCAGCTGGAGGAGGACAGGGCGAAGGAATACCGGCTCAGGATCATTGCCACTGACGGGGTATTCAGTATGGAAGGCGATCTCGCCCCGTTGGACCGTCTGGTGGAAGTTGCAGGGAGGTACGGGGCGATTCTCTTCGTTGACGATTCTCACGGGGTGGGGGTCTGCGGGAAGAGCGGCAGGGGAACGCCGGAGGCAAAAGGTGTCCACGGCAAGATCGACGTCCTGACAGGGACCCTGGGAAAGGCGATCGGAGGGGCTGCCGGCGGGTATATTTCTGGCAGGAAGGAGCTTATTGCATATCTCCGCCAGAAGGCCCGGACATATATCTTCTCGAATTCCCTCCCTCCCGCGATTGTGTACGGTGCAAGCGCGGCAATTGACCTTCTCATGAAGGACCGTTCGCTCGTGCGCACTCTGAAGAACAACACCGCGTATTTCCGGGAGGAGATCGTCCGTCTGGGTTACACCATCCTTGAGGGTGAGCATCCCATCGTTCCGGTGATGCTCGGGGAAGCGTCGGTTGCTCAGGACATGAGCGGGGCGCTGCTGAAGGCCGGCGTCTACATCAAGGGACTCTGGTACCCTGTTGTCCCGAAAGGAGAAGCCAGGCTCCGGGCGCAGATCTCGGCTGCCCTGAAACGGAAACATATCGACCGGGCGCTCGAGGCGTTCGAAAAAGTCGGGAGATCAATGAACGTACTCGGTCACCGCGGTGTTACATAAGGAAGAAGCGCGCGCGACTCTGCCGGCAATACTCCCCCGTATACTGTCTTAACAGAAGGACGTAATGAGACCACTGCGATCCGAAAATGTTCTGGAAGCACTCCGATCAGTCCGTGACCCTGATCTTCAGCGTGATATTGTCTCGCTGGATTTTGTCAAGAACCTGGCAATCGAGGGGGGAGACGTCAGTTTCACCATCGAACTCACCACTCCTGCGTGCCCGGTTCGGGATGAAATGAAAGCGGCTGCGATCCGTGCGGTGAAGGAAGCGGTGGATGGAGTCAAATCGGTGAATGTCTCGATGACCTCTAAAGTAACTGCGCACGAGAACTCGCAGAAGGCTGCAGTCCTAGGCGCGGTGAAGAATACGATCGCAGTCGCATCGGGGAAGGGGGGCGTGGGGAAATCCACGGTCGCCGTCAATCTGGCCGTTGCGCTTGCGGCTGAAGGGGCGCAGGTCGGTCTCATCGACGCAGACGTATACGGACCAAGCATTCCCTTGATGATGGGAATTACCGGACGCCCTGAGGTCAGGCAGCAGCGGTTGATTCCGATAGAGAAATGGGGCGTGAAAGTTATGTCAATCGGATTTCTGGTTGATCCGATGCAGGCCGTCATCTGGAGGGGTCCCATGGCGAGCGGAGCAGTGCGACAGTTCATGTCCGATGTGGAATGGGGCTCGCTGGATTATCTGGTCTTCGATCTTCCTCCGGGGACCGGGGATATTCAGCTTACGCTCGTGCAGACAATACCATTAACGGGAGCGGTGATCGTGACCACCCCGCAGGATATCTCGCTTGCTGATGCGAGGAAGGGATTCAAAATGTTCGAGCGGGTAAATGTTCCGATTCTTGGCGTCGTGGAGAACATGAGCTACTTCCTCTGCTCCTCATGCGGCCATCGGGAACACATCTTTGACAACGGCGGCGGGCGGCGGGCCGCTGAAGAGCTCGGAGTTCCGTTCCTGGGAGAGATCCCCCTGTACACCACCATCCGTGAGGCTGGAGACCGCGGCGTCCCCGTTGTCGTTGATGCCGGTGCGAAGGAGCAGGGAACAATCATTGCGGCCATCGCGCGGAATTTAGCAGCCCAAATCAGCATCCAGAATGCGCAGCCGCAGGAGTCGAAGACGGTCGACATTCAGTTGTAGGGAAGGAACGGTCGTGGATCAAGAGACCTTGGAGGAACGTGTCGAGAGATCGCTCGAGTCGGTCCGGCCATTCCTCCAGCTCGACGGTGGGAGCGTCCGGTTTGTCCGGTTCAGGGAGGGGGGCGTGCTTGAAGTCCGGTGGGAGGGGACGTGTGCCCGGTGTCCGATGTCGGCCCTTACGTTGAGGGCTGGAGTTGAGCGAGCGGTGATGCGCGATGTCCCTGAGATTCGAAGGGTTGAGACCGTTCTGGAACCGAAACACCCGTGACGATGATTTCCGATTCTCTCGTACGTTCCCGGGCGCCATTCCCGGTGCCGGCATCCGCGGTTATTTAATCTCCACTTCGAAGACCTTCCCGTTTTTCACCTGCAGGATCCTCTCATTCATCTTCCTTACCAGGTCGTAGTTGTGTGTCGCCATGATCACGGCGGTTCCCCGGGTATTGATGTCCTGAAGGAGCCCCAGGATTTCCCGCGATGTTGAGGGATCGAGATTTCCCGTCGGCTCATCCGCGAGGAGGAATGAGGGACTGTTCACGAGTGCTCTGGCAATGACGACGCGTTGCTGCTCGCCTCCCGAAAGTTCGTGCGCGAGCTTGTTACGCTGGTGGCTCAAGCCGACATCGGCGAGGATACGCAGGACAGTCTTTTTGATCTGGTTGGACGGCGTGCCGGTGACGTGCAGCGTGAACGCGACGTTGTCGAAGACGCTCCGATCTTCAAGGAGCCGGAAGTCCTGGAAGATAATGCCCAGCGATCGCCGCAGGAGGGGGATTTCACTCTTCTGGATATGTGATGAGTGATACTTCCCCACGACCACGACTCCCTTGCTCGGCAGGAGATCCATATACATCAATCGCAGGAGTGTGCTTTTCCCCGATCCAGTCTGCCCGACAAGAAAGGCGAAGTC
>DKBG01000063.1 GCA_002451155.1 Ignavibacteria bacterium UBA6906 | reverse complement strand
AGAAGACGCTTGAAGGCGGTGGTGCATTCTTCACCACCCCACATGTCCTCCCCACACCTATCACGTTCGCCGGCACGGGGGAAACCCCGATCCGGGACGCCGTCACGGCATCCTTTGGTACACACGGGACAATCGTCCTTGGCGGGTGGTCGACTGAACCGGGGGGGAGAGCCATTATCGCCAGGACCGGCTCGGATGGGTCAATCAGAAGTCTCTTCATGCCCTTTGCCGTAGGCCTGGTGGCCGACTCCGGTGCGGCTGTGAAGCTCGTCGAGAACGCTCTCGCGTACCTGCTCTTTCATCTTCCTGCGACGACGGAATTCGCACAAGAGCAACCGGCGGGGCCGGAATCCTTTGCGTTGTTGCAGAACTTTCCGAATCCGTTCAACCCCTCCACGACCATTTCGTTCAACATTTCAGAGGGGTCCGCTGTCAGTGTCGAGGTGTTTTCACTCCTTGGTCAACGGATCAGAACCCTGGTGGAGGGCAGTATGTCAGCGGGGAGGCAGAGCGTGACGTGGGACGGTCGCTCGGACACCGGCATCCCGGTCAGCAGCGGGACGTACATCCTTCGGATGGAATCGCGCCCCCTCTCGGAATCAGCCTCATCAGGACGCCTCATCCAGACGAGACGGATGATGCTCCTTCGGTAGATCAGCGTCAGGGTGCCAGCTCCTGTATCAGCTCCAGGGTCTTTACACGACGAGGTCTGTCTATTGCGACCCGGACCGGCATTCCGGCTGCCTCCTTCAACAGCTGAAGCGCCTCTCCTTTCTTCCCCCAGTCCAGATACAGCACTCCCAGCTCGTATCTGTGGCGCATGACCTCCGGTGCGAGCGCGATTGCCTGCCTCAGCGCTATCTCCCCCTCTTCAAATCCGCCCTCCGGAATCGCACCGATGAAGATGCTCGCCAGCTGCCTCTGAATCCACCCGGTATTTCCAAGTGCGCGATAGGTCGAACCCAGAATTGAATATGCAGCATCGTTGCGCGGATCGAGGCGGATTGCGGTCCGGGCCTCCGCGATCACCTCGTGGACGAGCCGCACCTGCTGACTGCTCCCGGCAAAGTACGCTGTGTATCCGAGAGCACCCGCGAGCCAGGTGTGACCGGCTGCATTCGTCGAATCGCTCGCAATACAGCGGCGGGCATTCTCCTCTGCAGCGGTGAAGAAACCCTCTCTGGTCGAATCCTCGGCGACTTCACCCATACACACGGATACTCGTGCGAGACGCCAGAGAGTCTCGGCGTCTCTGGAGTCCGCTTTTAACGCGTCCCGATAGGACGCCAGAGCCGTCGGATAGTCGATTCGAGCGAATGCGGCATCCCCTGCGGCCAGCAGCGCGAAAGGATCTGACGGGCCGAGGAGCGAAAAACCGGAGAAGAATATGAATGCCAGTCCAGTCATTGTTTCCGTACCTGAAATACCCGCCCCGTATCGACGACTCACCGAAGGAAGATCAGGGCAACACCCCCTACGGTCAGAAATGCACCCGCGATCGCCTTCCAGGTCAGGGCCTCCTTATGGATCAGCCGGACGAGCGGCAGCATCATGATCGGGACTGTCGCCATCAACGTCGCCGCAATTGCGACCTTCGTGTACGTCACCGCGATGAGGCTGAACGAAATACCCAACACCGGTCCGAATACCGAACCCCCGAAGGTCAGTGCAAGTGCCTTATGATCCTTTCTGAACGCGGTATACGGTTCCTTCCAACGGCCCATCACAATCAGAAGGGGGATCAGAAGGGAGAGCGATGCCAGAATTCGAACAAACGCAGCAAAGAAACCGTTCACGTGACCTTCGTTGAACGCCAGCTTCGCGAGGACCAGTGCACCTGCCTGACCAAGAG
The DNA here is from genome assembly GCA_002451155.1 of Ignavibacteria bacterium UBA6906. Taxonomy (GTDB): domain Bacteria; phylum Bacteroidota; class Ignavibacteria; order UBA10030; family UBA6906; genus UBA6906. The sequence goes on along the minus strand of DKBG01000063.1, from coordinate 15,779 downwards.
CGGCAAGAAGCGCGGAGAACACTNNCCCGCCGGAAGAAATCGTCCCGCTGATGATCCGCCGTCAGGACGCCTGAGCAAGACCAGACCGATCCCGGTGATAGTGACAATAATTCCCAGGATTGCCTGCGGGACCAGAGTCTCACCGAGCAGGCCGTATCCGAGCAGCACGGCAAACGCCGGTGCGAGGGACATGATGAGCATAGTAACGCGCGGGCCCAGATCCTGGTAGGCGCGGAAAAGAAAGCTGTCTCCGGCCGCCAGTCCGATAATGCCGCTGAGAGCGAGCAGCACACCCTGTCGGGTGCTGAGCTCGGTCACCGGTCTGGCTATGGCAAGCAGCACCCCGAGCAGCAGAGCGGCGATGAGAAGGCGGCTGACATTGACGCGGAACGAACCGACACGCGCAGTTGCCGCGGCAAAGAAGAGTGAACTGCATGACCAGAGCGCCGCAGTCAGGAGGGCCGAGAATTCGCCGATGAGTCCTGTCAAATCAGAACCCTCCTGACGCCCTGGTGGACGGAGTGCCTCAAGGTCGACGCGTGCGAGGATCGCACGTACCCTCCTCGCGCGGCTGCCTTCCTTCCCTCCAGGATCTGCCCACTGTGCGACCGTCCTCGATCGAGCAGATCAACCGCGGTGGAGATCATACTTTCCATCCCCCGAAGATGGCGCACATGGTCTGCGGCGGTGTCTCCCGCATACGCACACAGATGAAAATATCCCGTGTCACACCGGGCAACCATGCTCCCGATCTCGTCAGAATCCGAAACAGATCTCCACAGCCCCCCGATCCCCTGCATGAGATACTGCGCCGTTTCCGTTGTGCTCCGATATCCTTCCGTGCGGATACTGGAACGGCTTATCAGGAAGACTTTCTGCCGGTCGCGCGCATCCCGGGCAAACCTGAGAAAATCCTTCATCTGGTTTACCATGATCGATGAGTCGAGATCACTATGCAGTCCGTCAACCAGGATGAGCGCATCAATCAGGTCGTAATAGCGGGATGACTTCAACATTTCACGAACCCCTGCATACCCGGCACTAAAGGAGGAGACGATCAATCGATCCAGAACCAGCGTGTCGGCGATCTTGCCTGACGACAGGCACTCCTCTATGCTGCGCAGCATCAAGCTGACAAATGCAGAATCCTCAAATTTCAGCCGATACGGTGAGGAGAGACTACCGAGATGGATGGAGAAGAGGATTGCGTTGACACGTGAAGCGGAAAGGGCCCGTTCGGCCGCACTGCTCGCACCGTGAAAGTGAACGACGAGATCGTACCGTCCTCCCGCACGGGGAACAAACGATTCCGGAACAATGAGCTGTGCCCGCTGCCCGCCCGGGCCGTCAAGTCCAAGGATCTCCGTCAGATCGACACGGAGCCCGTGCATCGCTCCGGCGCCCTGTCCCCTGCAGGGATCGCCTGGAAGAATCAGGATGACAACCCAGATCGCGCGCACGAACCGCCTAGTCAAACGCCACCATCCGGGACGGGTCGTTGAGATGGGCCTGAAGTTCTTCGATGTGCCTCGGATCTGTCCTGGGAGAAGAAAGGGGAGGAAGCCGGTCGAAAGGGAAAAAGTCGACTGCAAGGGTCTCATCGCTCGCCCGCGCTTCCCCGCCAGTAATCTCACAGAGGAAGAGAATCTTGTAGGCGTGGAAAAACTCAAGTTGACCGAGCCGGTTCGCATCATAGACGCCGATCACTTTTCGAGGAACAACGACGAACCCGCTTTCTTCCAGTACTTCCCGCGCCACCATCGCGGAAGGCACCTCCCCCACATCGGCCCATCCGCCGGGCATGCACCAGTGCCCGTCGGCCTTTTCCTGGACCAGCAGGAGTTTGTTGTCCCGGACGACCGCGCCCCGCACGTCGATCTTCGGTGTCGCGTAGCCAGGCTGCCTCAGAAAGGTCTCAAGCAGACGCTGTTTCTCCAGACCGGTATGGCGTGAAATGATCTCCGCAGCGATTTCCATCAAGCGACGGTACCGCTGAACGTCATACTGACCGGTACTGAAGGCGAGCCCGGTCTGGCACAGGGCCTGTATTTCCCTCGCCCATTCCAGCCATTGCGGCGGCTGGCGGTCCGGATCAAGGGCGTCGTTTTCAGTCATCACGGTGTACAGGTCTGCCGAAGGGAGAGGGTTTGCCCGCTGCTACCAGCCCATGTTTGGGGTGACGAGTACGTGTCCGCCCCCTCGGGAACCGATACAAATCTGCGCCAGAACCGCCGGTGCGAGGGGATCGTGATCATCACGCGGCATCTCACTTCCTACTATACGCTAATGTACGGATTGCGCACTGAACTCACAAGGCGATCGACGAGAAACCGGTCGCTCTTGCAGGATCACGAGGGGCCGGACTCGGTCGGGGCCGGCCCGGTGTCCGGCTGGCGGACGTTTGGAGGATCGAACCCTACCACCGACCCGCTCCGTATGCGGGCGAGATACGGGGAGAGCGTCGAACCCGGGAGCGTTCGCACATTGTCTTCGATGATGATCGGACCGATGCCTGTTCCCGCTCCTATAGTGCAATTCCTTCCGATCTCCACCAGACCGTAACTGAAGCGACCACGCCCCTCATAGGCGTGTACGGTGATGCGCGTGAACGCGCCCAGGAGCGTGTTGTCCCCGACAAAAATCAGCTCCGGACGGTAGTGGTCCAGCCAGGCCATCTGCATGATCTCGACATTGCGCCCGATATGAGCGCCCATTGACCGGTAGAGCCGGTTCTTGAGCGGAGTCCCCTTCAAGAAGAACGATATCCCCACCTGGATCTGGACGAACACTCTCCTCCATGTCGGGAGATTGAGCAGTCTCCAGTTGATGGCGTTCGTCTCCTCCGGATCGCCGAGCCCGTGAAACGTGTATCGCCTCCTCACTGGCGTGAGAAATGCGTCCAGCCGCTTCTTCCCCTCCCCTGTCCTCGGGTCGAGTGTCGACACCGGTACTCCTTCCCCTCTGGCTGCCTTGCTGATGTAAATATCACGTCCCTTCCGCTTCCCAAGCTTGATAGCGCGGAGGATGATATCTTCTGTCACGCGCCGCATTGCTTCCTCGGGGCTTTCCGTCTCTGCGGTTTTCATCGGTTCACCTCTGGAATTCCAGACCAATATATTCCAAATTGCGCACGCAAACAACCCGAGCCTCATCCGGTCTCCCCTTGTGATTGTACCGTGCATCCGCTACCTTGGATCAACAGCCATACATGCCCGTATGACCAACATCCGGAGAACGCTGATCGTATGCGTCACACATGCCCAGACTCCAGTTTCCTCCATATCATCCGCACACGTCTAAGACTCGGCTTCGTCTCACTTTTTCTTCTGAGTATCCACCCGTCCATGAATGCGGCAGGCTCGACACCTCCCTCGTCGAAACGCCTCCCTGCTATCATTCCCAGACCCCTCACGGTGGAGGCACGACCCGGGGCGTTCCGCCTGACCTCTCGAACGAGGATTGTCCTGACTTCTGCCGATGGGGGATTTAAGGCGACAGCGGCGTATCTGGCACGTGCACTGCGGATCTCCACCGGGTACCCGATCCAGATACTGGAGAGCGCTTCTGTCCCGGCGCGAGACTGTATTGTCCTTCAGGCGGGGGGCGATGCAGGCATTGGAGAGGAAGGGTATCTCCTGACCGTCGATCCGAAGAGAATACTCCTCGAAGCAAGGAGTGATCCGGGGATGTTCTACGCCGCGCAGACTCTCCTTCAGCTGTTCCCGGCCCAGGTATACTCCGGGCACCAGGTGAAGGGACCACGCTGGGAGCTGCCTGCCGTGAGAATTCTTGACCAGCCCCGGTATCGCTGGAGGGGCATGATGCTCGACGTGTCCAGGCACTTCTTCCCCAAGGAATTCGTCAAGGAGTTCCTCGACTACCTCGCGATGCACAAGATGAATGTCTTCCACTGGCATCTGAACGACGACCAGGGTTGGAGAATCGAGATCAAGCAATACCCGAAGCTCACAGGGGTCAGCGCCTGGCGCGTTGACCGGGAGAACCTGCATTGGAGTTTGCGGCCCGAGCAGAGACCGGGAGAGATCGCCACCTATGGAGGATATTACACGCAGGAGGAGATCAAAGAGATCGTGGCGTATGCCGCGGAACGGCATATCACCGTTGTGCCGGAAATTGAAATGCCCGCTCACTGCACCGCAGTCCTCGCGGCTTTTCCTGAACTTTCATGCACCGGCGGACCCTTTACCGTCCCCACAGGAGGCCTCTGGCCGATCAAGGACATTTACTGTGGAGGAAATGACAGTGTGTTCACCTTCATTGAAAACATCCTGACAGAGGTTGCGGAGCTCTTCCCGGGACGGTATATCCATATTGGCGGGGATGAGGCAAACAAAGCAGAATGGAAGCGCTGCCCGAAGTGCCAGGCGCGCATCACGGCCGAATCTCTTCAGGACGAGGCCGGACTGCAGAGCTACTTCATCACCCGGATTGAATCAATCCTTACCGCAAAGGGAAAGCGACTCATTGGATGGGACGAGATCCTCGAGGGAGGGCTCGCTCCCGAGGCCACCGTGATGTCATGGCGAGGGACAAAGGGAGGGATTGAGGCCGCGCGCTCGGGGCACGACGTGATCATGACACCCACCTCATTCTGCTATTTCGACTACTACCAGGGCGACTGGCGGCAGGAGCCGATCGCATGGGGCGGGTACATCCCCCTGAAGACCGTTTACGCGTTCGAGCCGACACCTGCAGAACTGACCGGGGAGGAGGCGCGACACGTGCTGGGCGCCCAGGGAAACCTCTGGACCGAACACATCCCGGATGCGTGGAAGGTCCAGTACATGATCCTGCCTCGCATGGCCGCCATGAGCGAAGCCGTCTGGACATCCTCCGGAAACAGGGACTGGGTGGACTTTTCCTCCCGGCTTCGGGCACAGCTCAAACGCTATTCCGCCCTCGGTCTTGCCTACGCGCGGAGCGCGTTTACTGTGTCGATCAGGGACTCCTTCGACCAGCGTCGCAAACGCCGGATCGTCACACTCGACTCAGAAATCGGCAGCGATCGGATACGGTACACCGTCGATGGCAGCGAGCCCGGTGTACGCTCTGCCCGATATACAAAGCCGATTGTCCTCAAAAGGACCGCGACCCTGAACGCCTGCGTGATTGACAATCCGGGCGAACCGTTCCCGGTAACCCGCCGCGAACTCCTGTTGAGTCCGGGCACCCTGTCCGTGCCTGCGCTCTCCTGGCCCCTCGACCTGAACCGGAACGGTTCGGGACCCGCCGCGCTGGTCGACAACGAACGCGCCTCTGGCGGCTCCCGCGACACGCGCTGGCAGGGAATCAAAGGGAAGGAGCTGGAAGCCGTCATCGATCTGGGAGCAGTTGTGCCCGTTCACCGGATTTCGACCGGATTCCTCCACAGCGGCAATGAGCGCATCTTCCTCCCCGCTGCGGTGGAATATTCTCTGTCGGACGATGGAATCACATTCCGCGCCGCGGAGACGATAACAAATGAGTTCCCTCCCACGACGCCGAAATCGGAAGTGCGGGATTTTTCCGCACTGCTGTCTCACGCTCGCGCCCGATTTGTGAAAGTGAAGGCGAGAAATCTCGGGATGTGCCCGGAATGGCACAAAGGTGCAGGCGAACCGGCCTGGCTGTATGTCGACGAGATCTTCATCGAGTAAACGAATGACGTCAGGGGAATCATGCCGCCCTTCCCCTGACGTCAGAGCGTATAAACGGGGCGGATGGAACCCGCCCGCCGCCTCACTTCATCAGGGTGATCTTTATCGTTTTCGTCCGGCCGCCGGATGAGAGTGTGGCAAAATACACGCCCGATGAAAGATCAGCCGCGTTCAATACGACGCTCCTTGTCCCTGCCTCCTGATACCCATCCACAAGCGTCGCAACCTCCTGACCGAGGAGATTGATCAGCTTCACGCTTACATAGCCCGACTCGGGCAGCGAATACATAATCGTCGTCGAAGGGTTAAATGGGTTTGGATAGTTCTGCTTCATATCGAACTCTCCAGGCAGCCGGTCTCCGCGGTCATCGGCGGCGCCAACAACCGGGCCGGCCTGAATCCGGCCATCCACCACCGGCCTGAGAGTATCGAAGTGTGCCACGTACGCGGCTACCACCTGAAACTCCGTCGTATCCCCTCCGTACACGTGAAGGTTCTGATACGGGACCGAGAGATAGTCCAGGAAAAGGACGGCGAATTCATTGGCCGCGACGGAATAAAACGCGCCCGGGTCGACAGGCTGTCCGGCCACGAGGACCTCTGTCAGCCGCGAGCCGGGATCCCGCGTCGGATCATACCGGTAGGTCATACCCGAGACCTGTAGAAAATACTCGTCGTCCATCTCGATCGCAGACAGGCCGAATTCCAGCCCTGCCATGAGTCCCGCACCAGAGAGCTCGCAGGTTGCCATCCGGTACCCGAGCCCGTTGCCTGTGTTGAAGCCGTATCCCACCACNNGACCCTCCAGCCTCGAACGCAATCTGCGTTCCGAGCGCCGCCCTGAATGCATCGGTCACCAGATTTCCGACGGGAGTATCTTTCGCGCCGGGCATCAACAGGGAATCGGCCACTTCCTCGAAATACCCGCCCGAGGTAACAATCTGCTCACTGAAGACGGGACCATAGGTCGATTCAATTCCGGCAACCAGCATACTGACGACCCCCGCCGTTGTCGGCTCCTCAGGAATGGTGCCGTCAAGGGAGACACACGCATAGTCGAGCAATCTGACCTTCCCTGAGCCGATGACGAGCCTGAGTCGACCGATATCTTGATAGAATGCGTTGGCCTGGACAATCCAGGTCGTATCACCCAGGGGATTCACGATGGGAAGCGCAGAGCGAAGCTGCAAATGATCGTGACCGCCCACGATTGCCGAAATGCCGGGCACATTGGCCGCAACAGCCTGATCATATGCATACCCGAGATGCGACAGCACGATAATAGCGTCGCACCCCTTGCCCTGCAGCGTATCCACATACTTCGCGGCGATCTGAATGAAATTCGTGTCAATAATGGCCGGGGAAGGCTGCGACAGAATGTTCGTGGAAGGGGTGGTGAGCCCAAGGAGGCCGATGGATCTTCCTCCCACGGCCCTGATTGCGTACGGGAAGATATATTTCGCGAGACCCTGAACTGAAGGATCCGGAAGAACCAGGTTTGCCGAGAGGAGAGGAAAGCTCCCGGCGGTGAATGCCGAATCGAGGACGCTCTCCAAAGTCGAAGGAGTCAGGTCGAACTCATGATTCCCGACTGTCATCGCATCGCAGCCAAGCTGCTGAAGCAAGCGGAGTTCCGGGACGCCAAAGTACTGATTGTAGAAGAGGTCCCCGATGGAAAAGTCTCCCGCGTGCAGCAGCAGGACGTTCGGTTCGGTCATTCGTGTCAGCCCGATGAAGGTCGCTGCCCTCGCAATACCGCCGGCAGTCCCGGAAAGGTCGGGCAATCTCGGACCTGTGGGGGAAAGATTTGAATGGGTATCGTTGAGGTGCAGGATAGTAACCGTGTCGACCTGAGCGAGCCCGGCCAGGCTGAAGACCAGAGAGAAAAGGCAGATAACTGCAATACGCGGAGCCATAGGTGCCTCCCTTCGATGACTGTAATCAGCGTTCGAAGAAAGCATACGGCGGGCGAAGCTGAGAGTTGTCACAAAATTGTCACAGCGGGAGGTCCGCTGGCCGGGCGGGGCAGGTTCCCGAATGCGTGCAGAGAACAGGCACCCCCGGGACGGGGATTCGGAGCGCGCAGACCGGGCGCTCTACCGTAACCCGGGAGAGAAGCCGGTGTCCCGGCAGATAGATGTCCCGTCCGCGAAGGGCACGTGGAATCCCAGCAGGTCACCTATCGCCGGTGCAATGTCGATCTGAGTCCGGGGCTTCGTCACAACTTTCCCCTTCCGCATTCCCCTCCCAAGACCGAGGAGCATGATATGCCGGCAGCCTTCGCACCCATCCCCATGGTCACTGAAACCCCGTTCGTGCCGCCCATGGTCATTTGTGACAAAGAGTGTGGTGTTTCCCGCATAGAAGGAGTCTTCCTGCAGGAAAGTCCAGAGTACCCCGACGAGCGAATCGGCTCTCCAGAGCGAAGAAAGATAGCCCAGTGAGTCGGAGGCGTGGGCCGCGAGATCGACATCGGGCAGGTTTGCTACAACAAGTCGTGGATGACTTCTGGAGAGGATGCCGAGGACGTTCGATACCACGTCCCGATCGTTTGTTCCCGGCGCAAACACAGCCCCGAATCTGGCCCCGTAATCCGGGTGGGTGCTGTGTGTGATAATCTCCAATTTTCCCTTACCGGCGGCCACGAGCGTCGCCGAATCGGGAAGGTTCCGTTCTTTTCGGAAATATTCGAACACCGTCGGCCTGGTTGGCCGTGTCGATCCGTCATTGGGGATGGTTTGCCAGGTCCCGGATACGATGCTCGCATGGCCGGGATTTGTCGTTGTAATCCCCTCGTTCCGGAACATCACCCAGAGCGTACCCTCTGGTCGGAGGTCATTCCACATCCTCGGAATCCAGCGTCCCGTCCCGCCAAACGTCTCGGGGAATCGTGCCCCGTCCACGACGACAACGACAACGCTCTGCGCCACCCCGACTCGCGACAAAAGGAGCAGAGTCAGAAGAACCAAGGGTCTCCACGCCGGCCACCCGTAGAGCCATCGGAGGCCGGCGACGCACGGAGCTCCGCTGCGCATCAGGAATGAGCTCCGGGTTGAGCCGGCTCTTTCGCCTCTCTCGTCATAGAGAGGATGAAGATCAGAATGGCAAAGGAAAGATAGGCCAGGGCGAACTGGTAGGGGATCTCCCGGGCAAGGCCCGTAAGAGTCCACGGAAGGTACATCGCTCCGTCCGGTGACGCCGAATGAACAACGCCAAAGAACGAAAAAGCCGCAAGGATGGTCAGATACACAATCGTGCGCCGGAAATGGCGGTCGATCAGCTCTGCGAGAAATCCGCCCCAGAGCATCGCAGTCACGATGAATCCATTTCCGAGGGCAACGGTGACGAGCATTTCCGGAAGGGATTTGCCTGGTTCGGTCATCAGTTTCTGAAACGTGGCGGGGGCCACGATGTCCGGATTACCGAACTTGATGGCGAGAAGCCGGGCAACGGTCGGGAAGTACGCAAATGCAACCGCTGGTGCGTGTCTCGGGGGGCAGGCGAGGAACGCCTGGACCATAATGTCAAGTGCCACAAACACGAGGATCGGCGCAAGCACTGCCCGCGGTATGAGCTCAACGAAAAACGAAACGTATCCGAGCATCCCGCCGAGGCCGATAAAGATCCCGGTGAGGAGCGTGTATCCCGCCCTGGATCCCATCCGTTTGTACGCGGGCTGGCCGATGTATGGAGTCGATTGCGCAACTCCCCCACAGACCCCGGCAACCAGCGTCGCCACCGCTTCAGTCAGCAGGACATCCCTCGTCCTGTAGTCGTCGCCGGCGACCCGGGCGCTTTCCGTTACATTGATTCCACCCACCACTGTCAGTATCCCGAACGGGATCGCAATGGGCAGGTATTTCAGAGCGGGGCCGATCCCCTCAAGAAACCCGAGTGTGGGGACAGGAAATCCGAAGTGCAGCTCCATCGGCGGCGGTCCCGCATACGCACCTCCCGCCCAGCCGATCGGCCCGATAAGATAATAGAGAATGGTGCCGCCGATGACCGCCGCAAAAACCCCCGGAGTCTTTTTCGGAAGCTGTATCCCGGCGATGAGACTGTAGAGAAGAAGTCCAAGGGAGACCAGACCGATCAGCGGCATGCCGAAAATATCGACCAGGGGTATGAAACCGATGAGTGCCAACCCGATCCCCGCGAGTGATCCGAGGAGGCCGGCCTGAGGCACAATTCGCTGGACCCAGTGCCCGAAAAACGAGAACACCACCTTCACAATCCCGATGAACACCATCGTTGCCATACCGAGATACCAGGTCATCATGGCCGCGTCGCGCTCCGACATCCCCTCGGCCTTCAGTCCGAGAAAGGCCGGACCGAGCACGACGAGGGCAATCCCGATTGTCGACGGTGTGTCGAGACCGAGCGGCATGGCGGTCACATCGCTGTTCCCCTTCTTTTTCGCCAGCCGGAAGGCCATCCATGTATAGACCAGGTCACCGAATAGGACCCCAAAGGCGGTCCCCGGGAACATCCTGCTGTACACAATATCAGCCGGGAATTTGAACACGAATATCAGAATCCCCGCGAGAAACGAGAGCACGGTGAGATTGTCGAACATCAATCCAAAAAAACCGTTCCAATCTCCCAGCACGAACCAGCGGTACCGTCTGTCGGATGCGGTCATAACTGTCCTGAACGATGAAAGTTATTGAACGAAGAGTCCTGCGATAGAAGCGGTCATCCAGGTCGCAAGCGTGCCGCCGAGGACGGCAGTAATGCCGAAGCGGGCGATGTCGCCGCGCCTGTTTTCAGCGAGCGGACTGATCCCTCCGATCTGGATGGCAATCGACGAAAAGTTGGCAAAACCGCAGAGGGCGTAGGTGGCAATGACAATCGCCTTGGAGGAGAGGTGCCCGGCTTCGACAACCTGCGCCATCTTGAAATAGGCGACAAACTCATTCAGGACCAGCTTCACGCCCATGAGGCTCCCAACGTCCAGGGCATCTTTCCAGGGAACGCCGATCCCGAATGCGACAAACTGGAAGAGGAATCCGAACACAAGTTCCAGCGAAAGGGGTCTGCCGAACCGCGCCTGGAGGCTCGAGTTCACGCCCGTAACATCACCCGCATAGCCGAGGAGCGCATTGAGCAGTGCGATAATCGCAATAAACGCGATCAGCATTCCGGCCACATTGATCGCAAGCCTCACGCCGTCGGAGGCGCCGGCTGCGGCTGCTTCAATGATATTCGAGTGAGCTTTCTCCAGCCGGACTTTGACCCGGCCCATTGTAACCGGCTCGCCCGTCTCCGGATAAAGTATTTTGGCGATGGCCATTGTTGCTGGCCCCGCCATGATGCTCGCGGCGAGCAGGTGTCCGGCAAAGTAGACCTGGGAGGCATCGATCGGAACACCCTGGGCTTTTGCGTAGGCCACACCGAGCATCTGCATGTATGCCGCCATCACCCCCCCGGCGATATGCCCCATCCCGCTTGTCATGATCGTCAGCAGTTCAGATTGCGTCAGAGTGGAAAGGTACGGCCGGATGACGAGTGGGGCTTCAGTCTGGCCGATAAACGTATTGGCAGCCACGCAAAGAGATTCCGCTCCACTCGTCTTCATCAGGCGAGCCATCACCCAGGCCATCCCCTGAACGACACGCTGCATAATCCCCAGATAATACATGACGGCCATGAATGAGGCAAAGAAGATGATCGTCGGGAGAACCTGAAACGCAAAGAAGAAGCCGAGCGTTCCTTCCGAGTCCGGGCCTTTTGCCAGATCGCCGAAAACAAATTGTGCCCCGTCGATCGCAAAACTGAACAGGAGAACAAAGAGCTTGCTGAGCCAGCTGAATATGTCCCGCCCGATCGTCGTTTTCAGAACGGCGAAGGCGAAGAGAAACTGGAGAGCCAGACCGACGGACACCAGCCGCCAGTTGATGGACTTACGATTGGCGGAAAAGGCATACGCCATCGCCGTGACAAGGACGAGCCCGGCACAACCTCGGAGTATTGACGCGATGTCCATCGGAATGGATCCTGGAAGTGTACAATCAGTTCATGCAGAGATCAGGAGGAGCCGGCCTGTGCAGTCCGAACGCCGGGGCTCCACTCACCCTCCCAGCGGGCGATGACGGCGGTCGCGAGGGAATTGCCCACGACATTGATCGTTGTTCTTCCCATGTCGAGCAACTCGTCGACACCCAGGATGACCGCCACCCCCTCCACTGGCAGCCCGAATGAAGCAAGGGTCCCGGCCAGAATGACAAGGGAGGCCCGGGGGACACCGGCAACACCTTTGCTGGTGAACATCAGCGTGAGCATCATCAGAATCTGGGTCTCAATCGGCATATCGATTCCGGCTGCCTGGGCAACGAACACGGACGCAAGCGAGAGATAGAGCGTGCTGCCGTCCAGATTGAAGCTGTAGCCGGTCGGCAGAACAAACGAAACAATTCGACGGGGAATCCCGAGTTCCTCGAGATTCTGGAAAGCTTTTGGGAGCGCCGCCTCAGAACTTGTGGTGGAAAATGCGATCAGCGCCGGCTCCTTCACGGCCCGCAGGAACGGCTTGACCGGGATCCGGGCAATCAACATGATCGGGAGAAGAACAACCAGGAGGAACACGATGAGTGCCCCGTAGAGCGTGAGTATCAGCAGGCCCAGGTTGATCAGCACGGACAGTCCGCGGTGTCCGACCGTTACGGCAATCGCCGCGCCGACGCCTATCGGAGCATAGCGCATGACGATTCCCGTCACTTTGAACATTGTCTCGGCTATCCCGTCACAGAGGTTCAGGACACCCTGCCGTTTCTCCTGCTTTATCATGGCGAGGCCCAGGCCAAACAGCACGGCGAAGACAACGATCTGCAAGACCTCACCCTGCGCTGCCGCCTCGACGACACTCTGGGGGAAAATATGGGTGATCACCTCGGTGAGGGTCTGCTTCTTTGAAACGATCTCCGTCGCGGTTTCAGAGACATGGAGGTTTACCCCGACACCGGGCTTCACGGGGTTTACCGCGACCAGGCCGACCACGAGAGCAAGCGTCGTGACGAGTTCGAAATACACGAGCGCCTTGATCCCCATCCTGCCGACCTGCCGGATGTCTCCGTGTCCCGCGATTCCGACGACGAGCGTGGCAAAGATCAAGGGTGCGATGAGACTCTTGATCAACCGGATAAAGATGATACTGAGGGGGCGCAGACTTGTCCCCACCTCCGGAAATAACCATCCGATCAAGAGGCCAATGCCCATGCCGAGGAAGATCATCCGTGTGAGCGTCGGCTTTGGCAGTCTCATCGAGTTTCTGGTTGTCCTGGTGATGGTCCGGAACAGTCGCGAACAGAGCGGGAGGTACAAACAGTCGGCTCAGGTGCTGGAGTCCTGAGCACCGCCGAATGTACAAAGAAAAACAGAAAGAATCATCCGGAGGCAGAACGGCTGCGGGGAAAACCCGGGTTGCTTCGGTGGCGGGTTCACACTATATTCGGAAGGTGGAATGAATATCACACCGGCGCCTCGCCAACCGGCGGCCCCGCTCTCACCGTGGAGATCAGTCACCGTCTCCGCTGCTGCGCAATACGGGCATATCGGAGCAAACCCCATTTCACGGCCTCTTACATGACGCGGCTGCTTCTCTCACGCAGAAAGTTCCTTACGAAGAGCCTTTCCGGCATGATCGTGCTCACTGCCGCAGGGGTACTCCCACGGAAAGTGTCTGCGTTCGAGCCCGGTCCAGACCTTCAGTTCTTCTCGAGGCACGAGTACCGGCTGGTCAACGCCATAGCACAGAGAATCGTCGGCCTGCATGCAGACACGGGAAACAGCCCGAATGTTGATATCGCCCGTCGGGCGGACCTCTTCCTTACGAGCGAGGATCCCGAAATCCAACGGCAGATCCATCTTCTCCTCGGGCTGTTCGGATCCCCCCTTCTGGCGCTCCTCTTCAGTGTTCAGTATACCCCGTTCCTGGAGATGGAGGGGAGTGAACAGGACTCATATCTGGAGGGATGGATGAAGAGTTCCCTCGCATTCAGACGGACAAGCTTTGTCGCGCTCAAGCGGCTCTGCATGAGCATGTATTACAGTGACAATCACTCATGGAGTGAAATCCACTACGAGGGGATGTTTCTGCCGGGAGAGAGGCCGTGATTGTAGAAGGAAGAGAGCATCGGGCCCCCGTCCGTGACTAAGCCGATGTCCTCATCATCGGCTCCGGCGGCGGCGGAGGCGCGGCCGCGAAGGTCCTTGCCGAGTCGGGGAAGAAGGTGATCGTGCTTGAGGAAGGAGGATACTACAGGGCCGAGCAGTTCGACGGCACGGAGCAGACGGCATACCAGAATCTCTACCAGCGCCGCGGGGGTCAGGCGACCGATGACCTTGGCGTCACAGTCCTCCAGGGACGGTGCGTGGGCGGGAGCTCCACAGTCAACTGGACAACCACACTCCGGACGCCGGAGTTCGTACTCGAAACGTGGAGGCGGGAGTTTCGTGTTTTCGGCATGTCTCCGGAGGACCTTGATCCTGTGTTCGGACGCATCGAGGGTTACCTCAACGTCCACGAAGAACCGGAGGAAAACCACAGCCCGAACAACCTGATCATTCGCGACGGCGCACGCGCCCTCGGATGGCACGCACGTCCGAACGCAAGAAACACGGTCGACTGCGTCAGGGCGGGCGCGTGCGGCCTTGGCTGCCCGTACGATGCCAAGCGGTCGGTGGACAGATCGTATATTCCTGACGCTGTCAAGGCCGGGGCAGTCGTGTACGCCGATTGCAGGGCGCTGACGATTGAGGCGGTGGGGCGGACCAAGCGGGTCCACGCTGCCATTCTGGACCGAGAGCGCAGGACTCCACGTCTCGACGCGGCGTTCGACGCACCGGTCGTTGTTGTCTCAGGAAGCGCCATCCAGTCCCCCGCCCTCCTGCTCCGATCAGGGCTGGCGAATTCAAGCGGGCAGGTCGGAAGGAACCTTTCACTCCATCTGACGACTGCGGTGGTGGGGACGTTTGAGCGGGTGATCTACGCTGCCGGCGGGATTCCACAGTCCTACTACTGCGATGAATTTCTGAACAGGCACGGGGACGGAGGTGGCTTCTGGATCGAGGCGGTTCCGGTATACCCGGTCCTCGCAGCACTTGCTCTCCCCGGCTTCGGCCTTCGTCACAAGAAGAGCATGGCCAGTTTTCCCCACCTCGGGTCCTCCATCGCACTTATTAAGGAAATAGACTCAGCAGGAGAGGTGAGCATCAACAACTTCGGCCGACCTGTCATCTCGTACAGCATGGGTCAGCGGGACCTCCGGTATCTCAAACAGGCGACGGCTGCACTCGTGCACCTCCATTTCGCCGCCGGGGCACGCCGGGTCGAAACTCTCCATGCATCCCCTCTTGAATTCTCAGGCCCGGAGGGCGTTGACCGCGCTCTCGACCGCGCGTCCTGGGGATTCAATGAACTCTCCCTGTACAGCGCACACCCTCTCGGAACATGCCGCATGGGAGCCAATCCGCGTCGTTCCGTTGTCGATTCCCACTGTCAGACGCACGACGTTCCCGGCCTCTTCGTGATTGACGGCAGCGTTACGCCAACGTCACTCGGTGTCAATCCGCAGCTGACAATACTTGCCATCGCCGAACGTTCCGCCGCCTGGCTCGCCGAGAATTTTGGTGCGGTGACCAGGGCGGTGCGACAGATCTGATGACGGCTCCCGATGTGCATCCTCGCACCGGGGCACGGCAGGGCAATCAGGGTTGATCGTGATGGCGGCAGGGGGCTGAAATGTCAGGTGAGCCGCATGGAGGTCAATCAGTATGAAACACTTCCCGCATCTCCGTGAGCGCCCATTTCACCCCCGGAGGAGGGAGCGAGTGAAACGCATCCATAACGAGACGCGAGACCGAGGCCAATCCGTTCCGAGGTTGACGCTGCGCTCCTCCGGAGTGCAGGGACCGCTCAGAGACCTCACAGTAGCAGAAGAATCTGCCCTGCCAGGCATACAGGGCCAGGGCGCGAAACCCGTGTGCCCGGACGATCTGCTCGACATCAACGCGAAGCTTCTGCACAGCCTCCCCGTGTGTCGATACAAAGCCGGGATCGGGCAACGAACAGAACGCCGCCCTCCGGTATTCCTCCCCCGTCCGTGAGGCGAGCCGCAACCGGAA
>DKBG01000056.1 GCA_002451155.1 Ignavibacteria bacterium UBA6906 | reverse complement strand
GGAGTGCCCACTGTTACAGCAAGCACGGCAAGATACAGCAGGAGAAAAAAAACGAGATATCGCGGCGCCATCCCAATACCGCCGACAAACCACCTCTTTTTCTGATTATACAAGTCCCCAGACGTCTCGCTCGGAAGGCTTGTCACGAGCAGCCCCCTGTCAAGCGGGAATTTCGCCTTGAAGTCTGTCAATGAGGTCACAGCGTTGAAAAGAGCATAGTCTTCGGTCACGCTGAACGGGATGCCCTCGAACCCGCCGACCTGTTCGTAGGCCGCTCGCCTGACATGAAGATTGGTGCCCACCGCCGTGATGGGGAACCCCGTTCGCACTCCCGCTGCAGCGACGGAGAAAAGGGCAAACCAGTCCAAAGCCTGCATCTGCGAAAAGAGGCTGTTTCCGTTCAAAAATGTGAATCCTGCCACAATTCCGACGCGCTCATCGGCGAAATATTTGACAGCCTCCTCAACCCAACCGTGAGGGACCGTGCAGTCCGCGTCGGTCATCATGATGATTTCGCCAGCAGAAGAATTAATCCCCTTTGCCACGGCGTTTGGCTTGCCCCGCAAGGGGCCGGTCTCCTGGAGAATGTTTAAGAGATGAATATGGGGGTGATTCCGGGAATACCGCTCCACTATGGACCCCGTGCCGTCGGTAGACCGGTCATTAACAATAATGACCTCAAGGAGGTCGCGCGGGTAAGTCAGAGCAACAATGGAATCCAGGCAGCGCTCGATCTTCTCCGCTTCGTTTCTCGCGGCGATCACGAGAGAAACTCGGGGACGGTAGGCGCGATCCGCACTGAAACGCGCGAGGGCCGCAAAAAGCGCGGCCGTCAGGATCACGAGTGCGTAGAATGCGGAGAGGAAGAGCAGAATATTGAGGAACATGTGCGAGGATAGCCAAAAATCACTATGAAGTCAACCTGCTGCTGTAAACCCGGATTGCGTTACCTTGACTCTCTTGGCCGAAATGGATATATTTTTCTAAGTTTTGGCGGTATGAAAGTGTTTCCTTCCATCCCCGACCGACAGGATTCATGCAGAAATCATCGCAGGCCGTCCATATCCACCCCGTTCGCCAGGAAAACTCCAGATACCGGAAGTCTATCCTCGAGAACGGCCTGCGCGTGGTCACTGAGACCATCCCCCACGTGCGCTCGGCTTCACTGGGCATTTGGGCCAATGTGGGATCCCGGGACGAACCGAGGGAACAGAACGGGATCAGCCATTTTCTGGAACACATGGTCTTCAAAGGGACCAAGAACCGCAACGTCCGGGAAATCGCCCAGAGCCTCGAGTCCCTCGGCGGCTATCTGAATGCCTTCACCACGAAGGAGCAAACCTGCTTCTACGCAAGGGTCCTGGATGAGCATGTACCCGAGGCGATGGATGTCCTGGCGGATATTCTCCTGAATGCGACGTTCAAGAAAGAAGAGGTCGAACGGGAGAAGCTGGTCGTCATCGAAGAGTTGAAGAACGCCGAAGACGATCCGGAAGATATTATCCACGACTATTTCGAGAAATCCATATTCCCAAAGCACTCTCTCGGATATCCGATCATCGGAACCGAGCAGAACCTGCGACGCTTCCAGCGAGAAGACCTCCGGACTCATATCACGTCTCACTATACTCCCTCGCAGCTGGTTGTTGCCGCGGCTGGAAGCATCGACCATGACTCCCTGGTCGCGTTGACACGAAAATATTTCCGCTCGCTGCGGCTCAACGGTTCGGCTCCGAAGCGGACGGGTACCCACCCAAAACCGGAAAAACCACAGTACGAAGAACTCAGCCGCCCGATCAACCAGGCACATGTATGCCTCGGTGCGGTTGGCTACGGCATCCGCCACCCGGACCGCTATCCGCTACTGGTCCTGAATGCCCTCCTGGGCGAGGGAATGAGCTCTCGACTCTACCAGACGATCCGCGAGCGTCACGGGCTCGCCTATTCCGTCTATTCCTATGTCACGATGCTCAGCGACACGGGGGTCTTTGCGACATACCTGGGAACCGACAGGAAAAATATCGAGAACGCAATTGATCTGGTGCACCGTGAGCTCGATCGAATGAAACGCAAGCCTGTTCCAAAAACTGAACTGGGCCGGACAAAGTCCCAGATCAAAGGGACACTCATGCTGGGGCTCGAAAATATGTCGGGCAGGATGATCCGACTCGGCAGCTCGGAGATCTATCTGGAGTCGTATATTTCCCTCGACACAATCCTGGAAAGGGTCAATGCCGTGACACAGGAGGATATCCAGCGTGTCGCAGCCGACCTCTTTGACGTGTCCCGATTTTCAACGATTGTCATTCGTCCTTCCTGAACAAGCGTGCCGCCGACGCGTTGCTCCGACGGGTTGACATGATCACCAAACACGACCTGAATCCAAATCTGTTGCGTGCGGAATATGCCGTGCGCGGTCCGATTGTCCAGCGTGCCCAGAAGCTCGAAGCCCAGGGGCGCAAGATCATTTACTGCAACATCGGCAATCCCCAGGCTCTCAAACAGAAACCGCTCACCTACTTTCGTCAAGTCCTGGCCCTGCTCGAGTACCCTGAATTGCTCAAGAAGCCGGAGATCGCGACGACCTTTCCGAGAGACCTGGTTGAGCGCGCAAAGAAGATCCTCGAATTGCACCCCCACGGGACGGGCGCATACTCTCAAAGCCCGGGAGTGCCGTTCATTCGCCAGGCGGTGGCGGATTTCATCGCCCGGCGGGACGGAATCCCGGCGGACCAGGATCATATCGTACTGACTGACGGGGCAAGCAAGGGGGCGCAGGCGGTCCTTACTGCGCTCATCAGGGGCAACGGCCACGGGTTCATGATCCCCATACCGCAATACCCGCTCTACAGCGCCACGATCGCTCTCTTCGGGGGGAGGCAGATCGGCTATTTCCTCGATGAGGAAAGACGGTGGCAGCTGGATGAACATATCCTGAACGAAAGCATTGAACGCGCCCGGAGGGAAGGAACCCGACCCGTGGGCATTGTGGTCATTAATCCTGGGAATCCCACCGGCGCAGTGCTTTCGCTGGAGAATGTCCGCATGGTTATCGGATTCGCCCGGCGGAACGGACTATCAATAATCGCTGATGAAGTGTATCAGGAGAATGTCTATGACAAAGGGGAGCAGTTTTACTCATTCGCGCGCGTGATGCACGAGATGGGCGAGCGGACTGTTCCCCTCTTCAGCCTCCATTCGGTCTCCAAGGGATTTCTGGGTGAGTGCGGCCACAGGGGAGGGTACCTGGAATTTCGCAACATCCCGCAGGATGTGCTCGGAGAATTTATCAAGTTGCAGTCCATCAGCCTCTGCGCCAATCTGGTCGGACAGTTTGCGACCTATCTCATGGTGGCCCCCCCCGAACCCGGAGATGAGAGCTACCCTGTCTTCCAGAAGGAGAAATCGGCAGTGCTCTCCTCGCTGAAACGCAAAGCGGAAATCCTGGGGGAGGGTATTCAGAAAATTGAGGGTATGCACCTGGATATACCCCGTGGGGCAATGTACGCGTTTGTCCGGTTTGAGCTTCCCCCAGAGCGAGGCGTCGTCATCAGCGAAATGGCGCCGGAAGAACGACGCGCGTATGAAGCGAAGCGGGACACAGAGTACTGCATGGCCTTACTCGAGCAAACCGGGATCTGTGTCGTCCCGGGCTCGGGGTTCGGCCAGAAGGCCGGGACACTTCACTTCCGCACAACGTTCCTCCCCCCTCAGGATGAGATCGAGGATTTTGTGACCCAATTGCGAACGTTCCACGAACAGTACGTCAGGGAACTGGAAGAAGTCTGATATGGCAAAGATCACTCTTGACGGCAAAGAACTTGAAGTCCCGAACGGCAGCACAATCATCGAAGCGGCCAGGGCAAACGGCATCGAGATACCGCATTTTTGCTGGCACCCGAAGCTTTCCGTGTCGGGAAACTGCCGCATGTGTCTCGTCGAGGTGGAGAAAGCGCCAAAGCTGGTGATCGCGTGCGCGACCACGGTGACGGACGGGATGGTTGTCCAGACGTCGAGTCCCCGCGTCATCAACGCCCGCGAAGCGGTGATGGAGTTCCTGCTGATCAACCATCCGCTCGACTGCCCCATATGCGACGAAGCCGGTGAGTGCAAGCTGCAAGATTATGCGTATAAGCATAGCGTCGGGTACAGCCGGTTTGAGGAAGACAAAGTCCACAAGCCAAAACGTGTCGAGCTGGGACCACATGTGCTGCTTGACGTCGAGCGATGCATCATGTGTTCGCGATGCGTCAGGTTCTGCGACGAAGTTGCCAAGAAGCCCCAGCTTGTGTTCACACAGCGGGGAGACCATGTGCAGTTGACGACGTTCCCGGGAGAGGCACTCGACAATCCGTACTCGATGAATGTCATCGACATCTGTCCGGTAGGAGCGCTCACCAGCCGCCATTTTCGATTCAAGGCGCGCGTCTGGGAGATGTCCGCGACGGAAACGGTCTGTCCCGGGTGTTCGCGGGGGTGCAATATGTATACCTGGGTCCGCAATAACGAGATCCTCCGGCAAACGCCACGCTTCAACCCGGAGGTGAATGAGTACTGGATGTGTGACGCCGGCCGGTTAAACACGTTTCCCCATGTGAACGCGGAGACGAGAGTGAAATCGCCGATGGTGAAGCGCGATGCCGGACTGACGGAAGTGGGATGGGATGAGGCAACCGCGCAGGTTGTGACTGGATTCAAACTGTTCCGGAAGTCGGAAATCGCTGTTGTGGGCTCTGCATACCTGACAAATGAAGATGCATATGTTCTGATGCGCTTTGCCAAGGAAGTCCTCGGCTCTAAACAGGTTGCGTTCATGACGCATGTGAACCCGCACGACCAGGACACCCTGCTTGTCCGCGCAGACAAGATGCCCAATGCCCGCGGGGTGGAAGAGTTCGGGATGCAATCCGGCCCGGCGCTGGAGGCGGTGGCACGCGGGATCCGCGAAGGGACCATTAAGGCCCTTCTCGTTTGCGAAGAAGATCTAGCCTCCGACTCCACATTCCATCAGCTGCTGGGTCGGCTGGAATATCTTGTTGTCACAAGCCCCAATGAAAACGAGACGACCAGGCTTGCGGACGTCGTGCTTCCTTCATCGACCTTCGCGGAAAAGAACGGGACCTTCACGAATTTCCAGGGGCGCGTACAACGGATTCGTCCCTCGGTGGCGACCATCGAACAGGATCGCGCCCTGGATGGCTTTGCCATGACCAGGACGGACAAATTCGGCTCGCAGTTCGACCGGTGGGCACGAGGAACGCGACGAGACGCGAGACCGACGTGGCGCGTCCTGGCGGGGATTGCGTCCCTGATGGGGGTCAAGTTCAAGCACAATTCAGCCGAAGAGCTTTTCAACGATATCGCAGGAGCAAATGAAGCGTTCCGCGGAATGACCTATCGGAAACTGGGGAACAGGGGATTGCCGCTTGCGATACGGAAAGGCTCAGCCGTTCCCGCGTAGCGGTTTACCTGTCGGCTCGGTTCGATCGCATCCAGGAAATCACAATGGAATATGCACTCATCTCCCTCATCAAAATCGTCATTGTCCTGACGGTGGTTCTGACAACCGTCGCAAATCTGGTCTGGGCGGAACGGAGAGTCAGCGCCTGGATCCAGAATCGCATCGGCCCGAATCGTGTCGGACCGTTCGGCCTGTTCCAGTCATATATCGATGTCGTGAAGCTCTTCCTGAAGGAGGAGATCGTCCCTGCGAAAGCAAATCGCTTCATTCACGTCCTCGCCCCGGTCGTATCCCTGACTGTGGCGATGACCACAATCGCCGTGGTGCCGTTCGGCGGAACGGTCACGCTGTTCGGCAGGGAGGTCAAGCTTCTTATCGCGGACGTGAATATCGGTGTCCTGTACATTCTGGCGATGACCTCCCTGGGAGTCTATGGACTGGCCCTGAGTGGGTGGTCGTCAAACAATAAGTACTCCCTCCTCGGCGGACTGCGCTCTTCGGCCCAGATGATCAGCTATGAGCTGTCCATGGGGCTGTCGGTGGTCGGCGTCATCATGGTTGCGGGAACGCTTCAGCTTGACAGGATCGTGGAGCACCAATCCGGTCTCGCATGGAATATTTTCCTTACCCCGATTGGATTTGTCACCTTCCTGGTCGCCGCTTTTGCCGAAACGAACCGCTTGCCATTTGACCTCCCGGAGGCAGAACCCGAACTTGTGGGCGGGTACCATACGGAATACTCCGGTATGAGATTCGGGACCTTTTTCCTGGCGGAATATGCCAACATGATCACCTCCAGCGCCCTGATCGTGACGCTGTTCTTGGGAGGATATCAGGTCCCGTACCTGCACTCTCTCGGGCTCTCGCCGATCTGGCTCGTCCTGGTTCAGGTGGCAGCGTTTGTCCTCAAAGTTGGCCTGGTCCTATTCTTCTTTCTCTGGATCCGGTGGACGATCCCTCGATTCCGCTACGATCAACTGATGGATCTCGGCTGGAAAGTGATGCTCCCGCTGTCGCTGTTGAATATCGGCGTAACGGGGTTCTGGTTACTAATGATTGAGTAGACCGAGGCAGATGACAGGTATGCGCGAAGATATGTCAACGAAGAAGATAGTACAGGCGAAACAAACGCGTAGCACGGACCTCACCCCGCTGCAGAAGACGTATATCCCGGAAATCGTCAAGGGACTTGCGGTGACAATCAAGAGCCTCTTCGCGCCCAAGTTCACGCGTCAATATCCGGAAGAGCGCATGAATCCGCAGGCGTCATTCCGGGGCCGGCCGGTGCTGGTCGAGGAGGATGGGGTCGAACGGTGCGTGGCCTGTGGCCTTTGCGCCCGGGTCTGTCCGGCTCTCGCAATCGAGGTGCAGGCTTCGGAGACAGAGCTCGAAAAAGAACGGTATCCGGTGAAGTTTGAAATCAATATGCTCAGATGCATCTTCTGCGGATTCTGTGAAGAGGCATGTCCCGAAGAGGCAATTGTGATGTCGGACGAATACGAGCTGGTCTTCCGCAAACCGGAAAACGCCATTTACGGAAAAGACAGATTGTTGATGTCAACCGACCGGCTGAAGCCACGCCTGGAGTTCCTGAGGAAAGCAAGATAGCCGTTTCTCCTTTCCGGTCCCCTGGAGCAGTCCGTCACGCGGGGATCACCAAGGTCCCCGTTCACCCCGGCCGGTAACCGATGTGATATCGAACGAAGTGTTGGAACAGGCGAGGGATACGAATGCAGGTGTTCTGGCTGGAGATTTTTGGGGTCCTCCTCCTTATCGGACTTGTTGGTTTCTTCTCGGCCAGCGAAGTCGCGGTCCTCTCAACCCGCAAAAGCCGCATGCAGGAGCTTGCGGAAGGCGGGGACCGGCGGGCTGCCATCATTCTCGATTTCCAGACGAATCCCGAACTCTTTCTGGCGACCATTCACGTCGGCATCATTTTCTCACTCATCCTTGCGTCTGTGTTCAGCGGGCTCATCGGACTTGAATACCTTGATCCTGCCCTCGCTGCCAGCAACAGTACCTGGATCAGTCAAGCTAGTACCTGGATCTCCCTCGGACTGATCGCTCTCATCGTCGGTTCTCTCGTTGTGGTTTTCGGCGAACTGGTCCCGAAATCCCTCGCTCTCCGTTCGGCAGAATCGCTTGCGCTGCGACTGGCAGGCTCCCTTAAGCTCACCGCGACCCTGTTCCGGATTCCCTCGAAACTCCTGACATTTGCCAGCAACCTGATCCTCGCGCCATTCAAGGATCATACGAATTTCCTTGAATCAAGGATCTCCGAAGAGGAATTCAAGCTCATGCTCGAGGAAGGTACCAAGACGGGCGTGATCGACCGGACTGAGCATGAACTGATCGAGAGCATTTTTGAGTTTACGGACACGACCGCGAAGGAAGTGATGATTCCGAGGCCGGATGTGGTTGCGCTTAATCTCGACATGCCGAGAGACAGCCTCATCAGGACGGTGATCGAGGAAGGGTATTCCCGGATGCCGGTATATCGGGACACCATCGACAATATCATCGGCGTCATCTATGGCAAAGATCTTCTTGGTCTCCTTGAACACCAGAACGTGATCATACTCCAGGATATTCTCCGGCCGGCATACTTCGTTCCGGAGACAAAGAAGATCAGCCAGTTGCTGCGTGAGCTGCAGGAGCGAAAACTCCACATGGCCATCGTGATTGATGAATTCGGCGGGACCGAAGGCGTGGTAACGATGGAGGATATCATCGAGGAAATTGTCGGGGAGATCCACGACGAGTACGATGAAGAAGTGCGTGATGTCGAGGCAATCGATGACGGAGCGTTCCTCGTGAACGCACGGTTCCCGATACAGGATTTCAACGAACGGTTCCATTCAGATATCCCGGAAGGGGATGAGTATTCTACGGTGGGTGGCTTCCTTCACACGCTGACTGGCCGAATTCCCGACCTCAATGAGGAAATCGTCCATGCCAATATCTCCTTCATCATTATGAAGAAGAGCCAGCGGAGGATCCGTATGGTGAAGGTGCGGAGATCCCCCGACGTCCAACAGGCTGGGGATCACGAAACGTGATCCGGAATCCGGCCCACTGGTGGCGTGAGACGGTCGCACCAAGACTCGCGACCGCCATGGTGGGGAATGCGGCATGGCTGGGGTCTGCCACGGCCATTAACGGCGTTTTCGGCGCCATCGGATCGGCCATCATTGCCCGCATGCTGGGCGTTGAAGATTTCGGCGTCCTGAGCCTGGTTCTTTCCCTGATGACGCTCCTGACTGAATTTTCTGATCTCGGTCTCAGCAGTTCTCTCACCCGGTACGGTACGGAAGCCGTGGCGAAAGGGGACGTCGCCGGTTTCCGAAGCCTTGCCTCAATTGTGTTTCGATGGCGGTGGGCTCTCGGTGCCATCATCATTTTTGTATCCTTCCTTCTTCTCCACCCGCTCCTCGGCTCCCTTTTCACAGAAGTGGACACCCGGATCGAAGGCTATTTCAAGATCTCTCTCATCGGCGTCGCCTTCGTAACGATCGCCACCTCGCTCATCCCGGTGTACCAGTGCTTCAAGGCATTTCGCGCGCAGGCCCTTCTCACGATCGGACGAGCGGGCAGCAAACTGGTGCTGATTCTCCTGTTTGTCTATCTGCTTGCGTACACTTCGATTACCTGGATGATTGTCGCCGAGATATTATCGGCACTCGTATTTCTCGTCGCCGGATACCTCTTCCTTCCGATCAGAGGCTTCCGACTTCGAACGCGGGATCGTCAGAGTGAACAAACGATAGTCATGTTTGCGCGTTGGATTGCCCTGAGCCAGATCTTCGCCTACCTCGCCACACGAATAGACCTGGCTCTTATCGGCGCGCTGTCCGATGCAACGGGCCTTGGATTGTACAGTGCGGCGCAGAAGGTGATTGGACTGATGACAGTCGGGGTCTTTTCCTACAGTTCGATTTTGTTTGTCGAGATGTCGTCGGCGCCGAGCCAGGCAGTCCTCGCCATGAAGCGCAAGGAGGGAATGGTAATCGTCGTCGCGATGATCGTCGGCATTGGTCTTGCTGCACTTCTGGCAAACCCCCTGATTCTCATCCTGTTCGGGGAAAAATTTTCCGGTGCAGTTCCGGTATTCCAGATCATGTGTGCCGGACTCGCATTCACCGTTGCCGCGTTTCCCACAAATGGGACGTTGTTTGCCCGGAACCGTTCTTTTGCGTTCCCCGTCATGTCGGGTGCGTCTCTCGTTATTTTGGTGTTTTCCAACATTTTTCTGGTTCCACGGTTCGGTCCAGAGGGAGCAGCGACTGCGTATGCGCTCGGGGCCGCCGTTGCACTCTGCGTCTCGGTTGGCCTGACACTCTTCACACGAAAACGGGGGAGGGTGGTCAATGGCTGAGCCAGCGGTTTCCGTTATCATCGTGAACTACAACGGAAAGCACTTTCTTTCCGATTGCCTGAATGCAGTTCTCGCACAAACGGGAGTGTCTTTTGAGATCATCCTTGTAGATAACGGTTCGACGGACGGCAGTGGGGAGCTCATTCGAGAGAGATACCCAGACGTCCGGCTCGTTGAAGCCAGAACTAACCTCGGCTTTGCGGGAGGAAATAATCTCGGCGTGGGTCATGCGCGGGCGGACCTTGTTGTTCTGCTGAATAACGATACGATCGTAGCCCAGAACTGGCTCGCGCCCCTTGTCCGGAGTCTGGAGCGCCCTGATGTTTGTGTTGCATCGTCCCTGGTCATTAACCGCGGGATGCCCGAACGTTATTACAGGAGGAACGGGTCGCTAAACTTGATCGGGCATAACATCATGGAAGTGTTCTTCCGGACGGAAAACCTTTTCTATTGCAGTGGAGCCTCATTGATCTTTAGGAAGAATCTGTTCGGTCTGCCTTTCGAGTCTGAGTATTTCGCGTACTGTGAGGATGTTTACCTTGGTCTGCGGGCCCGGTTCATGGGAATGCGCGTCCTTCACGTGAATGAGTCGGTGGTCGATCATATTGGTGGAGGGACAGTCGGAACGAGGAGGAGTGCGCGGATCTGGATGCTCCAGGAGCGGAACCGGATATTGAACCTGCTGCTCTTTTTCACTCCGTGGACGGTGCTTCGCGTCCTGCCGGTTCTGGCAGTAAGCCAGGCTGCAAAGCTGTGCCTCGCTGTTTCCTCTCCACGCTATCGTCTGCTCGGGCTCCTCTGGGCTTGGTTGTGGCTGCTGAGCCATCCGGCTTTCATCCTGCGCCACAGGGGATCGCTGGCGGGCGACAAAAAAGTGGGAGATGTTGAGGTGATATCGTGGATGTCCGGACGAGTCGTGCAGGGAGAATCCGCTCCGGCGAGACTGGTGAACACCGTCTCGGTGGGGTACTTCAATGCTGTCGGGCTGAAAACGATTGAATCCCTCCCTGCAGGGAGCAGGTGAAAGAAGCATCGGTATCAGTCTTCATGAGCGTGTATTCGCGCCGCCGGTGGTATTCACCCGGGGAGACGCGTTGGCGAGTTATGGAAATCCATCCGGCCGTGGAATCTTGGCCCAGCCGAATTTATATTGATAGGTCGACTCGGAGGGTCCTCCACGCTGTAGTCCGGTGGCTGAGTCGGATTTGCGGCGACGCTTTTGTCAGTGAGGAAAATGACGGAGTCTGCGAAAAGACCTGAACGGATCGGGATATTCGGGGGAACGTTTGATCCGCCGCATCGCGGGCATGCTATCGTCGCCGGGAGCGTTCGCCGTCAGTTCTCTCTTGACAGGATCATCTTTGTCCCATCGTTCATATCACCACACAAACAGGAATGGGAAACCGCCTCCGGTGAGGCGAGACTGGAGATGCTCGACCTTCTCATTCGGGGCATCCCGGGCCTGGAAGCGTCCGATTGCGAGATCCGCAGGGCTGGCGTTTCCTATACGATCGACACGCTTAGTTTCTTCCATGATAGGTATCCATCGGCAACCCTTTGTCTTCTTGTGGGAATGGACAACCTGGCCGAGTTTGGATCATGGCGTGAGCCTGAAGAGATTCTGCGGCTCGCGACACTTGTCGTCATGACCCGTCCGGGGAGTGGCAATATACACGCGGAGGAGAAGATGGCGGACAGAATGCTCTTGTGCAATGTCCCCGCGATATCGATTTCATCCACGGGGATTCGGGCGCTAATCAGGGATGGAAAGCCGATCCGCCATCTTGTGCCGGATGCCCTTGGCACGTATATTGAGCGGCACAAACTCTATATCCCTGGGGATTCTTTGCGGAGCTAACAGAATGGAACACGGCAGGGCATACTACATCCGGACCCACTTCCCGCACATT
This sequence comes from Ignavibacteria bacterium UBA6906, assembly GCA_002451155.1. Taxonomy (GTDB): domain Bacteria; phylum Bacteroidota; class Ignavibacteria; order UBA10030; family UBA6906; genus UBA6906. The sequence continues at coordinate 2,925 of DKBG01000056.1, read as the reverse complement.
CTGTTGGGTTTGTACATTGCTGAACTGGCGAAAGCGCTGGAGGGGTGCCGAACTTGTCTTGACATCGGCTGCGGGGTGGGCTCTCCTTTGCGATTCGTCCCGACAAACCTGCTTGTTGGCGTTGATGGCCACCTTCCTTCGGTAGAGACGGCGCGACTGAACAAAACGCACGATGAAGTTCATCATGCCGACGTTCGGACCGTCGGCGAGCGATTTTCCGCGGGCCAGTTTGATGCTTGTGTTGGGCTGGATCTCATCGAACATCTGCCGAAGGAGGACGGGTTGAAGCTTCTTGAGCAGATGGAGAAGATTGCGTCGAGGCGGGTTGTCCTGTTCACCCCCAACGGCTTCCTTCCCCAGAAGGGGCAGGACGGAGATCTTCAGGAGCACCTGTCCGGGTGGGAGGTGGCGGAGATGTGTGCCCGGGGCTATGACGTGATTGGACTGTACGGGCCAAAGTTGCTTCGAGGGGAGGGCCACAAAGTGAAATTTCTCTTTCGGCCAATCGGGAACCTTGCTTCCCTCGCGGTGCATATTCTCTATACCCGATCTCACCCTGAATACGCCTCCGCGCTCTTGTGCGTGAAATCCCTCGACTGACCGCCTCGTACCTGAGGGAATGTCTTTCCTTCAGGGGCGATACATCGTGGGAGAGTTATTGAAAACTGCCTCATGATTTCGTATCATACCGAATACGAAGGGAGCAACTCTCCTCAACGACTTTTCGGGGCGCTCGCGGTTGCCAATTGTCAATCGTCTATTGTCCAGTGTCAATTGGTCGCCCTCATAGCCCTTCGACTCGCACAGGAGAAGTCGATGTGGCTCGCTCAGGGCTTTCATCGGTTGTCAATCGTGGATCGATTGTCATCAAGTGTAGATTGTCCGCCCTCGTAGCTCAGCAATGGATAGAGCGACGGTTTCCTAAACCGCAGGTCGGNNCCGTTCGACAAGCTCAGGGTTCGACCCTGAGCGATATTACGGGTGTAACGAGGCGGAGTCGAAGGGTCGAAGGGCGCCCGAGGGCACACACGCTGTGCCCAAGCACGCGAGATAGTAGCCCTGAGCCCCTCGACTCACCCCGAGGGAGTTAACGTTCGTTGCGAACGATTCGAGGGGTTCGCTCGGGATCCTCAAAATCACGGACGACTTGACTGAGAGTCTTCAGGTCGTGTGAATTTAGAACGCGCATCGTACAGAGCCTTCTCATTTCGGATACTCGTCAAATCTCACTAGAGGAGACCAGCTCGATGAGGAAGTTTCTCTCCAGGGCCCAAAAGGTCGTTTTCGGGAACAACCCGGTAAAACTCCTTGCTGACCGCCTTGCGACCAACGCGTTCCACTTTCTGTGGTACCACGCTCCCGACACGTACCTGCAAAACAGATATCTCGGCTATCTGATCGCGCAATGTCCCTTCGACTTGCATCTTTACCAAGAGCTGATCTATGACATCCGCCCCTCCTGTATGGTCCAGACGGGGGTCTCGCACGGTGGATCGCTACTCTATTTTGCCACGATGCTTGACCTTGTCGGTGCTCCCCCTGAAGCTCTCGTGATCGGCATCGACATCGCGCTGACCGAGCAAGCCAGAACTCTGAAGCATCCCAGGATCCGTCTGCTGGAGGGTTCTTCCACGGATCCGGAAGTGCTCGCAAAAGTGAAGGGTCTGCTACCAGCTTCGGGGGTGATGGTCTCTCTGGACTCGGATCATTCCAAGAAGCACGTTTTGGAAGAACTTCACCTCTACGCTCCGCTGGTCAGTGTGGGTTCTTTCCTTGTTGTCGAAGACACGAACATCAACGGGCATCCCGTCGCGCCATTCTGGGGACCGGGTCCGTACGAGGCTTTGAAAGAGTTCATGAAGTCGAATGATCAGTTCCGTGCAGAGGACCATCTCTGGCGGAGGAACAGGTTGTCATGCCACCAACATGGCTGGCTGCGCAGGGTGAGGTAGCTGAATCCAACATCCGCAGAATGTCGCAGCCTGTTGCCAAAGGTATCAGGCGGTGAGTCCGGTCGTGAAAGGTGAACCATCGTGCTATCTCCCGGGAAGTAGGACGCCTGGGAGACGGAACGCGCCAGAGGGGGGACTTCACATTTGCTTTTTGGAGTCACAGGAGGAAGGTTCGCATGAAATGTCTTGTTACTGGTGGTGCGGGATTTATCGGTTCTCATGTCTCGGATTCGCTGATGGCTGCAGGCCACCAGGTCGTGGTGCTTGACGACCTCAGCGGCGGCTTTCGTGAAAATGTGCCGGCGAGAGCCGAATTCGTTGAAGGGTCTATTACCGATGCAGACCTCGTGACGAGGCTTTTTTCTTCTCATGCCTTTGAGGCAGTCTTCCATCTTGCCGCGTACGCCGCTGAAGGTCTTAGCCACTTCATAAAGAAATTCAACTACGAGAACAATCTTATCGGTAGCGTCAATCTCATCAACTCCGCCGTGAATTATCGGAGCCGATGCTTTATATTCACCTCTTCCATCGCAGTGTATGGTACCGGGCAAAGCCCGCTGAGCGAGGATATGGTCCCCGAGCCAGAGGATTCGTACGGAATCGCGAAACTTGCCGTGGAGAAAGAGCTGGCTGTCTCACGCACGATGTTCGGACTCAACTACGTCATCTTCCGCCCCCACAATGTGTACGGCGAGCGGCAGAATATCGGCGACAAATATCGCAACGTCATCGGGATCTTCATGAATCCGATTTTGCAGGACAAACCAATGACTGTGTTTGGGGATGGCGACCAGACGCGTGCCTTCAGCTACATCGGCGACCTGGTACCGATCATGGCCCGTTCGATTGACGTGCCTGAGGCTTACAACCATATCTTCAATATCGGCGCTGATCAGCCGTACAGTGTGAATGCCTTGGCTAGTGAAGTGGCGCGATCCATGGGCGTGGAGCCGAACATCGTCCATCTGCCGCC
>DKBG01000001.1 GCA_002451155.1 Ignavibacteria bacterium UBA6906 | reverse complement strand
CCGGGCACTGGGTTGTGTCGATCTTCCTGATCATGTGTCTCGGCACCGCGGCGGGTGCGGCCCAGCGGTTCTATAGCGTGAAGGATGAGCGTGACGCGAAGCGGGTCGGCAAACTCGCAGGCGGGTTATTCCTGACCGTTCCATTTGTCTTCGGCATCCCTCCGCTCGTGGCAAGGGTGATCTGGCCGGACCTGTCCCAGGTGGAGTTCTTCAAGCCCTACGCCAACAGCAATCCGCAGGATCTTGTCTTCATCGCGCTCTGCTTGAAGCTCCTTCCGAACGGGCTCATCGGGGTGTTCCTCGCGGCGATGCTCGCCGCGACGATGAGTGCCTTAAGCTCGGTGTATAACATGGTCTCTTCGATCCTCTCCAGGGACATCTATCAGGGGTGGATCAAGCCGGACACGACGGATGAGCAGCTCCTGCTGGTCGGTCGCGTCTTCTCCGTGCTGCTCGGTCTCATCGTCACGACGTTGGCCGTGATCTTTGTAAACAGCCAGTTCGGCATTTTCAACTGGATGCAGGCGTTCTTCACGCTGCTGAACATCCCTGTCGTTGTCCCGGTGGCGTTCGGACTACTCTTTCGGAAGCTGCCACGCTGGTCGGCGGTCGGGGCGATTGCATGGGGACTCATTGCCGGGGTCACGACCCGATTTGTCCTTTCCTGGGATATCGGTCCGCAGGTCTATCTGGCATTCGCGCTCTCCTTCGGCATTTTTGTCTCCTCATACTGGCTCGGCAGGCTCTATCTGACCCGGAAGGTGATGGTGGCTCTCCTCTCTGTGGTCGTTGCCGTCGGTGCGGGCGCATTGTTCCTGACCACGTTTGTCTCCGATCCCACGGAGATACAGCGCGCGTTAGCGGTTGTGAGTGCGGTTCTTCTCGGCGCCAGCCTGTATCTCTTCGCACGACTCTTCTCCCATGAAACGGAGGCGGAACGGGAGGCTGTGGAGGCGTTCTTCAGGAAACTTGACACGCCTGTGGATGTCGCGAAGGAAGTCTTCGGTGCCGGCAAGAAGCAGGTGTCCACATTTCCGCTCGTGGGAGGGACAACGGTGGTCATGGGTCTGTTGCTGAGCCTGATCTTCTTCACGGAGATGTCCACTTCCGAGTCGCTGGTGCTAGGAGTCATTATTGCTATCCTGCTGATCTTCGGCGTGCTCATGTGGTACTTCGGCAAGAAGGCGGAGATCAGGAGTGCAAAGGAGTATCTCGAGACCAAATAGCAGGCCCGGACGATCGTAAATCCGGGTGGCAGGAATCGCCCGACGGTGCGGTTCCAATGGCTGAATGGACACAAGAATNNGGCATCGGCGCGGCGGAACCGCAAAGGACGCAAAGAAGAAATCCAACGCATTTGTCGACAAGAATGACCAACCCATATGAACCACGGAAAGGCAGCATGAAGAACCTCTGGAACGAAAAGAAGGCCAAAGGCCTGAACGAACTTGACCTGTTGATCTACCGCTCAAACATCCTTGGCGAGGATCCCTCGGTCACGAACTGGGCGGGAGGAAATACCTCGGCAAAGATACTGGAGAAGGATTTTCGCGGGCGACCGATTACAGTCCTGAGGGTGAAGGGAAGCGGAACGGATCTGCGGACGATAACCCGTCAGGGTTTCCCGGGTGTGGACCTCGAGCCGGTGCTCGACCTTCGAACCCGGAAAGCGATGACGGACGAGGAGATGGTGGAGTATCTGGCCCACTGTCTGGTTGACCTCAACGCGAAGCGGCCTTCCATCGACGCCTTGATTCATGCCTTCATCGACTATCCGCACATTGATCATATGCACCCGGATGCAATTATTGCGCTCTGTACCTCGAGGGACGGGAAGTCGCTGATGAGAAAGATATACGGAGATGCGGCCGTCTGGATTCCATGGCTCCGCCCCGGATTCGAGCTCGCGAAGCAGTGTGGCGAGTGCGTGAATGGGAACCCGAAGATCAAGGCTGTGCTGCTCGGAAAACACGGCCTGATTACCTGGGGAGCGACGGCGAAGGAATCGTATGAAAACACCATTGCGGTGATCGGAGACGCGCAGGACTTTCTTTTCAGGGAAATGAAGGGGGTAAAGGTATTCGGCGGGCAGAAGATTTCGGCGGTGCCCGCTCCTGATCGTGAGGGATTTGCCGAGGGGTACCTTCCCATCATTCGCGGGGCAGTGAGTGCGCGCAAACGCGTTGTGCTAAGCTTCGACGACACGCCTGACGTTCTTGAGTTCGTCAACAGCCGGAAGGTCCGGGATCTGGCCCTGAAGGGGGCGGCATGTCCAGACCATCTTGTCAGCACAAAGCTCTACCCCCTCGTTGCGGATGGGTTTGACCGATCCAGGCCGGATCGCTTTTCGGGGCTCTTCGCGGAGGCGCTCACCCGGTATGTCGAGCGGTATGAGCGGTATTTCAAAGCACACAGGAAGGCCGGAGATGTGATGTATGATCCGTTCCCGAGGATCATCCTTATTCCCGGTGTGGGGATGGTGGCGACCGGGAAGGATAAGGCTGCCGCTGATATCACCCGTGACATATACCACCGGACTATCTCGGTGATCCGTGCCGCATCGACTGTCAGTTCGTATGTGTCGATGACTCCCGCTGAGGCGTTCAGTGTGGAATACTGGCCACTTGAGATCTACAAAATGTCACTGGCTCCCCCGGAGAAGAGTCTGGCCCGGCGTGTTGCGTTGATCACCGGTGGTGGGAGCGGCATCGGGCGCGAAATCGCACGCATGTTTGCCTCAGAAGGGGCGCATGTGGTTGTGGCAGACATCAATGAAGCAGGTGCCCGTGAGGTTGCAGCGGCGATCGAGCAATCCGCGGGAAAAGGCCGATCGATGGCATGCAAGGTTGACGTAACGTCGGAAGCGGACATGATCAATGCGTTTACCGCCGCTGTGCGAGTCTATGGAGGTGTTGACATCGTGGTTGCGAACGCGGGAATCTCCTCTGCGAACCCGATTGAGGAGACGACTGTCGATCAGTGGGAGCGGCAGATGGATATTCTGGGGAAAGGGTATTTCCTGACCGCCAGGGAGGGCTTCAAAGTGCTGGCAAGACAAGGTCTCGGGGGGTCGATCATTTTCATTGCGTCCAAGAATGCGCTGGCGAGCGGGAAGAACGCTACTGCGTACAGCGCTGCAAAAGCGGCGGAACTGCATCTTGCCCGCTGTCTGGCGGACGAGGGCGGAAAACACAAGATCCGTGTCAATACGGTCTGTCCGGATGCTGTCTTGCAAGGGTCGTCGATCTGGAGCGGCAGCTGGAGGAAGGAGCGGGCCCAGGCTTACGGAATATCCCCTGATCAGCTTGAGGAATTCTACCGCAAGCGAACCATTCTTGGAGAGAGCATTTACCCGTCGGACATTGCCGAAGCCGTGCTGTTCTTCGCGTCTGACCGCTCCGCCAAAACCACAGGTGGGGTCCTGACCGTGGACGGTGGGGTGTCGGCTGCCTATGTACGCTGAAAGCCGGCCGGCAATGAGCCCGGGTGTGCGTGCGTGTGGGTTGGGAAGGAGACTCAGTGGAGAGGGGGTAGGGGGAGAATTGTTGTCGGCTGCGGGGAACTCCAGCATCTGGAAGACCAGGTTCCCCTTGTAGAAGGTGATCCTTTTTGCTACTTTGTTGATGCACTAATAAAACGAAGTTTTATTAGCGACACTCCACGCCATGACGAAAGATTATACTGTCCCCGCTGTCCAGCGGACGATTCAGGTCCTGGAGATTCTTGCAGCTTCGCCGAGCGGGTTCTCGCTCGCCGACCTTTCCCGTCAAACCGGCATTCCAAAGAGTTCCCTTTTCCGAATCCTGTTGACACTCGACCGGAGCTCCGTTGTACATCTGGACGAGGCGCGCGGGACCTACTCGCTCGGTACGAAGCTGATCGACTGGGGTAACCAGGCACTGGACAAGATTGACCTCAAAACAATCACGCATCCTCACCTGGTCCGTCTCGCTAATGAGACGCGCGAGAGCTATTATGTTGCCGTGTTGGATGACTACGAAGTCATTATCATCGACCGGGCCGACACGCCTGAAATGTGGCGAATCGTCGCACGTCTTGGCAATCGCTCTCCGGTGCACGCAACAGCGTCCGGCCAGGTGTTGATTGCAGACCTGAGCGCCGATGTTCTCGAATCGGTGCTTTCGCGCGGCGGGCTGAAGCGGTACACCAGCGTCACCATCACGTCGGTGTCACGTCTCGCCAAGCGGCTGAAGGAGGTTCGCGAAACGGGCTACGCCGTCGCCGATGCGGAGTACAAACCCGACCTATGCGTCATTGCCGTCCCGATTCGTGATTATCATGGCCGATCTGTCGCCGCGCTCATGACGGCACTCCAGTCCGAACGGGCCCATCGAAACAAGACCATTATCACCGGCATCATCGGGACGCTCAAGCAGGAGGCGGCCTCCATATCCAGGCAACTGGGATTTGTGGCGGCAAGTCCGGCCGTAGTCGGACGCAATAATGGAGGGAAATCATGAACGCACCCCTTGAGCTTGGCCTGGTGAGTGATGAGGTTTCTCCGGATTTCCGGATAGCCGTCCAGCATGGGGTCGAGTGGGGAATCCGGCGGTATGAGATACGGGTGCTGAAGTCAGGGAGAGTGCCCGCGGTTGATCCGGGGGAATTCCAGGACGTTGTGGCCTGTGTACGTGAGCAGGGGCTGAAAATCACCGCACTGTCACCGGGGATATTTAAACACCGCCTGTCCGCGACGGCCGAACTGGACCGAGAGATTCGCGATATCCTGCCCGCAACCATACGCATGGCTCATGCATGCGGCGCGTCGATGATTATCATCTTTGGGTTTCAGCGGGAAGAAGGTGAGCCCGCAGACCGGGCCGAACGAGCGAGGGAATACTTGTATCGTGCAGCGGACATCGCAGGAGCCGAAGGAATTCGTCTTGCCGTTGAGAACGAGCCCGGATTCTGGTGCGACACCGGAGTCAACACACGGCACATGATTGAGTCCGTGGGATCTGCATCTCTCGGCGCGAATTGGGACCCGTGCAATGCATACGGCACGATCGAGCAGCCTTACCCGGTGGGCTATGAAGCGATCAGGAGCGTAATCGCCAATGTCCACGCCAAGGACACGCGGAAAGGTGCGCTGATCGAATGCGTTCCGATCGGTGAAGGAACGATTGATTGGCGCGGCCAGATCCATGCGCTCCTTAGGGACCGACCGGTTGAACACATTACGATTGAGACCCACTGCCACCCTCTGGTTGAGAGTTCACGGAAAAACGTTGAGATTCTCCGTACATTGATGCGCGAGGAGGCCTGACGATGGCGCGCCTTTTCGGACGGGAAGTCTCCCGGAGCGAACTCGCGGCCCGGACCGGTGCGATTGAACAGGTGGCAGGGGCGCGCCTGATGCGTCTAGAGGAGGGGAAAGAATCAGGAGTTCGTGTCGTGGACGTGCGAACAGGTTCAGGACTCCGCTTTCAGGTTACCCTCGACCGCGGAATGGATATTTCCAGTGCCGAGTACCGGGGTGTGCCGCTGGCATGGCGTTCTCCGTGCGGAGACGTTCATCCGTCATACTACGAGCCGACGGGGACCGGCTGGATTCGCTCGTTTCCCGGCGGACTGCTCACCGGTTGCGGGTTGACGCAAGCTGGCGCGTCGTGCACTGATGAGGGCGTGCCACTCGGCCTGCATGGACGGCTCTCCCACCTGCCTGCTGAGCACGTGGAGACGTGGACAGAGTGGTCGGGTGACGAGTGTGTTGTTTCCCTTCGTGGACAGGTCCGGGAGTCGGTGATTTTTGGTGAAAACCTGCTTCTGACCAGGACTGTCCGGGTTGGATTGGGCCAGTCAGTTATTCGCATCGAGGATACTGTGCGGAACGAAGCGTCCGGGCCCTCGCCGCTTATGATGCTGTATCATATCAATCCGGGCTGGCCCCTGGTCGACAAGGGATCCCGGCTCTACCTCCATACCCGATCGACCACCCCGCGGGATGCCGATGCTGAGAAAGGAACCAGGGACGCCCAGACATTTTCAGAACCGCAACCGGGGTATCGGGAACAGGTCTTCTTTCACGACCTCATTGCGGATTCGACCGGATTTGCCGCCGCCGCTCTTGTGAATCCGGACCTCATGCTCGGGATTTTCATTCGCTACAATTGCGGGGAGTTGCCCCGTTTCACGGAATGGAAGATGATGGGAGCGGGAACATACGTTGTCGGCATGGAACCTGGCAACTGCGGCGTTCTGGGTCGCGCAGCGGAGCGCGCCGCTGGAACACTGCAGATTCTCCCTGCGGGGGAGGAACAGCAGTTCCATCTCGATCTCGGAGTTCTTGACGGCGAAGACGAGATCCGCGGATTTCTCGACGCACAGAACCTTCATTAAAATGGACCGACTCTCGATTGGCCTTGTGGGGGTGGCGAACCACGGGACCACCATCTTGAATGCCATCCTCGAATCCGGCAACCTGCAGTTGGCCGGTTGTTTTGACATCGATCCGGAAGCGACGCGCAATGCAGCAGAGAGAACCGGGGCCAGGCACTGCACGACGTATGGGGAACTTCTTGCCGACCGTGCGGTCCAGGCAATCGTGCTGGTTACCCCAAATCACGTTCACTATGAGCAAGTGGTCAGTGCGGTAGCGGCAAAGAAGCACGTCTTCGTGGAAAAGCCAATTGCGAGGACGACGGCAGAGGGTCGGGCGATGATTGATCTGACGCGATCGGCTGGCCTGGTTCTCATGGTTGGCCACAACACCCGTCGACGACGGGTTTTTCGCCGGGCTCGCCGGCTCCTGGACGAGGGGAGAATCGGTAAGATCGTTGCCGTTGAAGGAAACATTTCAGGGCCGGCCGGACTCCAGCCGGGCCTTCCCTCCTGGAAGGCGGATCCCGGGAAGTGTCCACTCCTTCCGATGACCCAGCTCGGGATCCACCTGATAGATACTGTGGAATACCTTCTCGGGCATGTGGCCCGGGTCAGCTGCGTGGCCGCCAACATTGCCATGCCGGGCCTGGTCTACGACTCATGCGCGGCAGTGATGCAGCTCGAATCGGGTATCCCTTTTACACTTACGTCGTACTATGTGTCTCCCGAGGCCTTCTTCTTGAGGGTGTTCGGTACGCGGGGAACGCTTCACTGTTACCCGACCTCGCTCGAGATCGAAGCTATCCGGGAGGGGAAGGAGACCGATCGGACCGATGAGCAGTTCTCCGATGAGGGTTCGCGCAGCTATGTTGAGCAGATGCGGGAATTTGGGGAGTGCGTGTTGAATGGCCGCGTGCCTGAGACAGACGGAGAGGTTGGGGTCCGGGCCCTTGCTGTGGTGGAGGCAATGATGCTTTCCGTGGATTCTGCCGCTGCCGTTGATCTCAAGACCTTTCTCCGGTGAAATCGGACGATCCGCCGGAATGGGTCCCGCTCAACTCTCATGCTGGACCGGCGAGAACGGGCGGAAAGGGTCGGATGTTTTCAGCGGCCGGCCCGTGCGAGCCTGGGGAAGAACTCCAATTCTTCGGTTGACAGAGTGCCCGGGATGCTGGTCCGTCCCCGGCCGCAACAGATGAACTGGCATGAATGAACAATGCACCAACCTGGCAGGGTATCCGGTGATCCCTGAACGACTATGAAACCTTCCGATCAACTCTTTGAAGAGGCGTTGCGTCTGATCCCCTGGGGGACGCAGACGAACGCCAAACGGTACTATCCGGAGTACGGCGATGCGATGCCGAAGTACATCACAAGGGGGAAGGGGTGCCGGCTCTGGGACATGGAAGGAAGGGAGTACATTGATTTCCGCCTCGCGCTCGGCCCTGTTACGCTCGGATACTGCTATGACGAAGTGGACGAGGCCGTCCGGCGACAGATGGACCACGGTGTGCTCTTCAGTATGGCAAGTCCGCGTGAAGTTGAGCTTGCCCGGATGCTCGTCTCCACGCTTCCCGGGGTTGAGATGGTACGATTCATGAAGACTGGGGAGGATGCGAACCTTTCCAATGTCAGGATAGCCCGCGCGTGCACGGGCCGGGACATGATCCTCATGAGCGGGTACCATGGCTATCCTGACTGGTTCGCCACGGAAGACAGCCCGAACAACGGTGTGCCAGCATTCATGAAGGAGTATGTAAAAGTCATCCCATGGGGGGATTGCGAAGAAGCGGAGCGATTAATCCGGCGGTACGCTGACCGGTTGGCCTGTGTAATTTCCATTCCCTACGATTGGAATGAGGACGTCAGCGGGACGTACATCCGCCTCCTCAGGTCGCTCACCCGTGAGCATGGAATACTCCTGGTAATGGACGAGGTGCTGACAGGCTTCCGTCTGGCTCTGGGGGGCGCCCAGGAGTATTTCGGCGTCGAGGCTGACCTTGTGAGCTACGCCAAGGCGCTCGCAAACGGGTATCCGCTGTCCGTCTATGCCGGCAAGCGCACGTTTATGGAGCGTCTCTACAAATTCAAAATGACCACGACGTACGCGGGCGAAACGCTCTCCATCGCGGCGGCGGTGGCCACCCTCGGGATCATGAAGCGGGAGAAGGTCCACGATCATATCTGGTCCATGGGGCGCCGTTTGATGGATGGATTCAACGCGATCGCCCGTGACCTGGGCGTCGAAGGATATGCTGCCGGCCTTCCGCCCGCCCCGTTTTTAAAGTTTGTTCATCCTGAACCAGAGTACCATGCCCGTCTCGAATTCCTCTGGCACAGAGAATGTTTCCGCGAAGGATTGTTTATGAACCCGCGGTGGCTGATCTCCTATTCTCATCGTCCGGATGATATCGACGAGGCGATCGAAAAAGCCAAACGTGCGCTCCGGCGCGCCCTTGAGGCAGAGCCGAAAGAGCGAACCACAATCAAACCATACTGGTGGTGACCATGCCTGAACGCATCTATCTTGACTGCTATGCGATGGTGGGGAAGCGGGGACCCAAGGATCCAGAGGAGCACTACGAGACGGAGATCCTCCTGGAGGAGATGGAGTGGTGCGGGATCCACGGCGCACTGATCGCCCATTCGACGGCGAAGGAATACGACCCGTCCTATGGGAACCGCATGCTCCTGCGCGAGCTTAAAAAGAGCCCCAGACTCTATGGTGTCTGGACGGTGATGCCACACCACACGGGGGAGATGCCTGTGCCGGATGACGTCGTGAAGGAGATGCGCGACAACGACATCCGGGTGGCGAAAATGTATCCGCGCAGCCATCGGTATCCCTTCAACGATTCCTTCTGCGGGCCACTTCTCCAGGCCTTTGAGAACGAAGGGATCCCGCTCATGATAGAAGGAGGGCACATGTACGGGCCCGACCTCCTTGAGCCGAGCAACCAGGTCCTTCTGACCGAACTTGATGCGGTCCTTTCCTGGCATCCGCGGCTCAAAGTTATTCTCCTTGCCTCCCGGTGGGATGCGACCCGGTATCTCTACTGGATGATGCAGAAGCACAAGAACCTGAGCCTCGATCTTTCGAATCACCAGGGGAACAGGGCGATGGAGGTGTTTGCCGGCTGGTTCGGTGCAGAGCGGATTTTGTTTGGCAGCGGCGCGCTGACGAAGGCCCCCGGAGCTGCGAAGGCCTTCGTTGACTACTGCACCCTGACCGCAGAGGAAAAACAGGCTGTCGCCGCGAACAACTGTGCCAGACTCATGAAACTCCAGACGCTTCCTCCTCCCTACTGGAACAAAAACGTCGGGGATCCGGTGCTCCGGGCGGCCAAGGAAGGCAGACCGCTCGATTCCATGCTGGTCATTGATTCGCACGCGCACATCGCTCATGACGATGCCGCAGGTATCGGCTTTCTGCACCAGCCGCACTCCGACGCTGCCGCCATGGTGGAGCGGGCGAAGCTGATGGGCATCGACAAGATCTGTATCAGCGGTTTCCTCGCCGTCTGGACGGACTATGAGGAGGGCAATGAGATTGTCCGTGAGGCGATGGAACGCTACCCGCAGGTGTATCACGGCTACGCCACCCTGCAGCCGCAGTATGTAAAGGACTGGAAGCGGGAATTCCGCAAACTGTATGGCAAGTACAAGATGGAGGGAATGAAACCCTACCATCCCCGGACCGGTATCCCGTACAACGATCCGCTGTGGCATCCCTGGTACGAATATGGAAACCGGATACACGCGTATGCACTCATTCACCCATCTCCGAATGTCGTTGCGGAAATCAACGACATCGCCCCGAAATTTCCGAATATCACATTCATCATCGCGCACTGCGGGGCGAACTACCATGATGCGAGACTGGGGATCGAAATGGCCCTGAAGCACCCGAACGTTGTCCTTGAGATCACGCTGACCGCTGTCACCTACAGGGTTATCGAATTCATGGCGAAACACGTGGGGGCGGATCGGGTCCTGTTTGGAACTGACCAGCCGATGCGCGATCCAATTCCGCAATTCGGGTGGATGGCCTATTCGCATTGCACGTTCGCTGAAAAGAAGAAGATGTTTGGTTTGAATATGGAGCGCATCATCCAGAAAGTCAGAACGTGACCCGACGTGTCATCATTTCGTTCCTCGGACTGGTCCTGCTCTCAGTACAGGCGATGAGTCAGGTGACAGTTGACAGTACTCGCAGCGGGACCACGGAGATCCGGAACGCCAGGGTCCGGCTCGTTCTTCGCAGCGGAAGAGATGGCGTCACGGAGGAATATTATGGCAGGGGCAAGAATGGATGGGTGATGCTCCTCCGCAGCGGCCACCCCCTTCGGGGAGATGCCGAACTCCAGTGTGACGGAAAGACCATTACAGAGCATTTTCGCACCATCGACGAGCTGGGGGGATCCGAAGAAGCTGCAACGCTGGTACTTGGATTGCTCCTTGAACGCCACAGGTTGAAGAAAACAATCAGACTGGAGGGGAACGATCCGTTCTTCCACGTTGAAGTCCGCGACGAGATGGGCGGAATCCATGAGTGCTCGAGCCTGACATCTGCGTACTCGTTTGTTGCACCCGCGGGATCGCCCGGGCGGGCTCCTGACTTCGTCTGGACACCGCAACTGCGTCCGGAACCGATGGATGTCATCGCGGACCATACATTTCGCGCACCCGCCCTCATGATGCAAACCGGAAGCGGGTTCGCCGCGATGATTCCGGATGTGGACCTGATCCAGCCGTGGCGTGCGGTTCAAACTGCTGCGGATGTGCGGGTCGACTCTGGCGGTGTGCCGTTGCTCTGCTACGGCATCATGAACTGGAGGACCCGGTCTCATGTGTTCTATACGTACAGCCCGGCCATGACATCGCTGCTGGAAAATACCACTCTCGTGTACGGGTATTTCCTCTATCTGGATGCGGAGGCCGTGCCCCGTCAGGGGTACCGCGCGATTGTACGGTTCCACTGGGATCGATGGGGCAGACAGGGGATCCTTCGATCATCGGGACCTCAGTCAGAACCCTTTGCCGTCTATCAGCGGAAAGCCTGGCGCGACTACCTCCCTCAGATCGCTGTGGAATCGACTTACGGGGGGAAGCCGGTGACTCTTCTGACGCAGGGTCGGCTTGCCTGGAGCAACCGATTGCCACGCGCCGCGGACACTGATTGCTGGTTCAACGTCTGGTTCAACTCCCTGCGGACCGCCTACGGCGTCTATCGATATGGTCAGGATGCGAACGATATCGCACTGCAGAAGCAGGCGACCGGAGTCCTGACCCTGGCTCTCTCTGCACCAAGGAGGAACGGGATCGCCCCCTCCATATTCTACCTGGACAGTGCCGGTGGCCACTGGGTCAATGACCAGGGATGGGGCGGGATCGACGGTGGACGAAACTACGCGCTCTTTCATAATGCCTGGACCTCCTGCTGGCTTCTTGAGTGGGCCGACCTTCTGCCTGATCGTCAACCGGAGATCACACGCGCCGTGCGGGAGTTCGCGGACTTCTGTCTCGCCCGTCAACTGCCATCAGGCGTCATTCCATCCTGGTACGACCCAGTGAGCCTCGAGCCCGTTGCGACGTTCAGGGAGGAGAATGCTGAAACGGCCGGCGCCTCGCTGTTGCTCTCGGAGGTCTACCGGCGAACGGGGGATGCAGAGTATCTTCACGGCGCGGAAAGGGCGATGGAGTACATAACCCGGGAAATTCTTCCACGTCAAAAGTGGTTCGATTTCGAGACCTTCTTCTCCTGCTCGCGCAAACCGGTCGGCTTCTACGACGCATTCTCCGGTCAATTCCCTCAGAATACGCTCTCCATGCAGCAGGCCGCCGAGGCCTGCCTGTCTCTCTACCGGGCGACCGGCGAGTCCCGCTACCTTGAAGAGGGGCGCGCCATTCTCGACTATCTCTGTCTTTACCAGCAGGTCTGGAGTGCTCCCTGGCTGTCGCGACAGTTGTTCGGCGGTTTCGGGGTTCAGAATACCGACGGCGAATGGAGTGACGCGCGGCAGGGGTATTTTGCGGTGACGCTGATGAAGTTCTACGAAGCGACTGGAGAGCGGGAGTATTTCGAGCGATCTGTTGCGGCCCTGCGAGCGATGTTTTCGCTGTTTGAGTCTTCGACCTCCCCACGCACGGCCGAGAACTATGCACACTCGGCACTGGACCGGCCAGGGGGCGTAACAGGCATCCACTGGGGGACCGGGAGCAGTGTGGTATCCTGCCAGATCATCCGCGGGAAATACGGGGACGCCTACATCGACCTGGCGGGAGGCTGGGGCTGTGGGATTGATGGCTGCCGGGTCACCGGCGTGAACAGACAGGCGGACACAATTCGCGTGGACCTCGCGGACAATCTGAACACACCCCGGACTATCCGGCTGCGCTTCGGTCGCGGGAAGGCCGGATCAAGCGTTCTGGTCTTTAATGGGAAAGTCCTCGGAACATACTCTCTGCAACAGCTGGAGGAAGGTATTGACGTCACGATCTAGTCTCAGTATCTGTTTGCTCGGCCTTGTTCTGCTGTCAGATTTTTCCCACGCGCAGGAGGAGACAATCTACATGTCGGTGCTCTCCTCTCGCAAGCATAGGATTGGTGCTTCGGACAATCCGCTTGTCGGACTCTTCGTCAGCGCGGACCGGGGTCTCACCTGGAGCCATTCTGGCTGGCGGGAATATATCAGAATGTTTTCCACCCGTCCCGGTACAGATTCCACCCTCTGGTCTGCCTGCGGAAACGGAGTGCTCCGGTCAACAGACAACGGGCGGAGGTGGCGCGTTACGACTGGATGGGATGTGACCGAGGTCCTGAGGGTGATTCCGCATCCCACCGATCCGCAGCTTGTGTTAGCGGCTACGGCGTACGGGATAATCCGGACCAGAGACGGCGGGGAGAGCTGGACGTTTCAGCGGAAGGGATTTCGGACTACATTCACCCCGGATCTGATAATTGACAGATCCCGGACCGGGAGGCTCCTGGCGGCCTCGGAGGGCGGAGTCTATGAATCGACCGACGGAGGGGATTCCTGGTCCCTGACAGGTTTGGACGGAATCATCACAAATGTTCTGCTTCAGGATCCTCTCGCCCCCAATATTCTCTGGGCCGGGACGGAGGAGAAGGGTCTCTTTCGGTCCGATGACGGGGGGAGGAGCTGGACGGATTCAGGGAAGAAGATTCACGGTTCGCCCGTGTACTCGATCGCAGTACACCCTACGAGGCCCTCTCTCGTATTTGTCGGAACGTACGGTCAGGGAATATTCCGCTCCCGGGATGGCGGTCTTTCGTGGGAGTCGGTCAACCGAGGGCTTGGGAACCTCGATATCCATTCACTGCTGGTTCTTCCAAGCGATCCGAATATCGTTCTTGCGGGCACGCTGAACGGAGGGCTGTACAGGAGCAGTGACGGCGGAAACAGCTGGGCCTTTAACAGCCAGGAGGGTTCCCAGGTGTGGGGGCTCTCGGTCCGTTCACGGGGGAAATAGTCCGGCACATACGATGGATGACCTGAGAAGAAAATGGGAGTCGGCCGACACGCTGATTCGGTCCTGGTGGGATGGGGATCTGAGGCGTGCGCAGGAGCCTGAACTGCGGGATCCCGCTCTGAACGTCGTCTGGTTTGTCGATCAGGAACATCGGGCGAAGGAGGAGCGGTCAACGGGGGGCGGGACGCTCCTCTTCCTTCCCTACCCGTACATCTCGGCGGGGGGAAGTGAGTTGGCCTTCCCCGAAATGTACTGCTGGGACATTTATTTTGTAAACAAAGCCCTGCTCCTTCACGACAGGACGGACATTGTCAGGCACCACCTTTTCAACCACCTGTTCATGATCGAGAGGTTCGGAATGGTCTTGAACGGGAATCGAACCTATTATCTTACGCGCTCGCAGACACCTCTCCTCGCAGAAAGCATCCTGGAATACTACAGGGTCTATCCGGACCACGAGCTCCTGATGATCGCCTATCCGTTCCTCCAGCGGGAGTATGAGAAATACTGGTGCGCGTCTCACCATAGCACACCGACCGGACTTGCCACTAATAGGGATCTCGGGGATCCCGATCTCCGGCCCGAGCTCGCGGCCGAAGCTGAATCGCTTGACTTCACTGCCTGCTATGACGGAGACGTCACGCGATGCACTCCGTTAATGCTCAACTGCGCGCTTGTGAAATACGCCCGAGCACTTGAGAGGATGGCGGGAGAACTCGGCTGGCCGGATCGGGCGCAGGTCTGGGCGCTGCTTGCGGAGGACCGTGAGAAGAAGATCCGTGATCTGGCGTGGGACTCTGAGAGGGGTTTCTTTTTCGAGTACCAGTATGAACGGAAGGTACTCCTTCCGTACTGGTCGCTATCGGCCTACTGGACTCTCTGGGCGGGCGTTGCGACCAAGCGGCAGGCTGAGTTCCTTGTCAGAAATCTTGCCCGATTTGAGCATACCGGCGGACTGGCTCAGACTGACGTTGCCTACCCGAGCCCGCATCCTGAATTCAGGTGGGTGCAATGGGGGTATCCCGCGGGATGGCCGCCCATCCAGATGATGATTGTGCAGGGGCTGGATGCATACGGGTACCACAGTGAAGCCGAACGCATCGCGCGATCCTATCTATCGACCATGCTGAGTGAATTTGACCGGACGGGGAAATTCTGGGAGAAGTACAATGTGGTGGAGGGGACGTCTGAATTGCCCCGGGAGCGGACGCCGAATGTTCCACTACACGGCTGGACCACGGCCGCCGTGGTCTGGCTCGGACACCGGCTTTTCCAGGGAAGAGAACCATTCGGGGGAGAGCGGGAATGAAGACTCTGACGCTTGTTCTGCTCCTGCTTCTGCCGATCTGGGCGGCGTATTCCGATGATCATGGTTTTGCCGAGCGGTCCGCCCGTCTGATTGACGTTGTGTCGAAGGAGTCTGAGGTGAGCTTCTTTTCCCTGGCAGCGAAAATCACGCTCGGTAGAGACTTGCCCCGCGCCTACGTCATTATGGATTCGATGACTCATGACATTGCAATGGGGGGGATGTTCTATGCCTACACACTGATCGGCACCTACCTCCACACCCGCGACCGGCTCCCCGATTCGCTTCATCAGAAAGTCAGGGATGCCTTCCGTCGGAGGACCATGTACCGGGGAGACACGGAAAACCACTGGGTCATGTATTACACGGGGATGTACCTCGCGGCGCAGACCTGGCCGGGGGAAGGGGGAGATCAGTGGTTCAACGGCAGGAGTTCTGCCGAGAATATACAGGAGGCGAGGGAGTGGCTTGAGTTCTGGATGAGGACAACATCCACGATCGGCCAGGGAGAATTTGACTCGCCCACATACAGTACGGTGTTCATCGCCCCGATGCTCGTCCTCTATGAATTCGCCGCGGACACGGTCATGAAGACCCGCGCCCGGATGATGCTGGATCTTCTTCTCGCCGACTTTGCGGCGGAGCATCTGCTGGGGAATTACTGCGGGGGGCACAGTCGCGATTACCCCGAAGATATCATCAATCCTCTCTCCGCTCCGGCAACCCGGGTTGCCTGGCTATACTTCGGCGAGCCGAAAGAAGACCGTTGGAATGACACCCGCTTCCACCCGCGGCATCGCGGGTCCTGGGAGACCGTGTTCGGTGCGCTCGGATCGTACCGGCTGCCTGAAGTGATCTATCGGATTGCCACGGATCGGTCGGAGCCCTATGTCCACACGGAAACGAAGCGTGTGCGGAACATTATCCGCTTCGGTCAGGAGCGTAATCCGCCAGTTTATAAGTATACATATATGACGGAAGACTTTGCACTCGGCTCTCTGCAGGGGGGCATATTGCAGCCGATCCAGCAGCATACGTGGGACGTCACGTTCGTTTCTCGGAAGCCGAACAACACGGTGTTCACACTTCACCCCTATTTCTCAGGGAGGGAGCTTGCCATGTTCTTCCCGGAGGAAATTCAGTTTCTCTCAGGCGAGGTCGACCGATACCACCTGGTGTACACCGATCCG
>DKBG01000243.1:20723-31761 GCA_002451155.1 Ignavibacteria bacterium UBA6906 | reverse complement strand
GAGGCGATGCCGATAGACACTGCCATTCCACACTCCTGCCGTATCCGCTCTTTCATCGCCACCGCCATTTCAACCGCACCCCCCCAGAAATGAAGACAGCCGGTAACATCCATATAGGCCTCGTCAATGCTCACCTGCTCAACATCCGGCGTAAATGCATCGAGAATTTCCATCACCCGGTCGGAGTATGCTCCGTACAGCGCGTGGTTCCCCGGCAGAAATATCGCATCCGGCGGGAGAAGACGTTCCGCCGTGCGAAGCGGCATCGCCGTCCTCACTCCATAGGCCCTCGCTTCGTAATTCGGACAGGTAACGATGCCGCGTTCGCCACGACGTCCCCCGACACAGACCGGTTTCCCGCGTAACTCCGGATGACGCGCCATCTCCACCGAGGCGAAAAAACAATCGATGTCAAGAAGAAAAATCGTCTGCATGGAAAGACTACCCGACCATTCCGTACATCCTGGCAGTGCAGAGACTGCAGATACCGGCAGGATCCGCCGTGTACCGCCCCGAACACTCGCGGCAGACCAGGAGATGCCGCTCACGGCAGGACCGGCAGTATATCTCCCCGTGCAGCTGCTCTTCGGTGCTCTCGTAAAATTCCTCCAGCGCCTTCAGACTCAGGCGATGATCACACATACAACACTGGAACGACGACAGACTGCGCTGACGATCCCGTTGCGTCATTGCATTTTCCTCCCCATAAAGACTGGCTCGAAACCACCACCCCGGTTCCCTGAATCGAACATACGACATTTTTGTCGTGCTGTCAAGAAGAAAGTAACAAATTTGTCGTCTCCCCGTTCCAGCGAAATCCCAACGATCTGTTTCCGAACCGCTTGCCGGCAGCGGCTCAAGCACTTTCTCTTCCTTTGACTCTCAAGATGCCGTTCTGTATTTTCCCTTACCACCATCAAGGAGACACTCATGCAAGAACCGACAACTGCCCCCGCCGAACCTGTGCAGCCGATGTCCTTCGCCGAAAAAATGGCGGGGATATTTGCGTCGCCTGGAGAGGTCTATGAGAATGTCCGCCTGACACCCAAAACCAGCAGCAACTGGGTCGTCCCCCTGGTTATCTTTATCATTGTCGTGCTCGCCTGTCAGTACCTGATGCTCTCCAATCCGTCCCTTGCTCACCAGTTCACCGCCGGCCAACGGGATGCGATCGACGCCATGGTCCGAGAGGGAAGGATCACGCAGGAACAGGCCGACCGGCAGACGGAAATGATGAGCCCGGGATCTCCGATTATGATGATCGGGATACTTGTCTCCACCCCCATCATGACATTTCTCATCCTCTTCCTTTTCGCGTTGGTGTACTGGCTGGTCGGAAAGTTCGCAATGAAGGCCACCGCGCCCTATATGAAAGTTGTCGAGGTTGTCGGCCTCGCGTTCTACATCGCAGCGGTCGGGAAAATCGTCGCAACGGCTCTGGCATTTCTCATGGATTCCGTCCATGCGTCACCCAGCCTCGCCCTGCTGCTCTCTGAGTTCGACGTGAAAAATAAGCTGCACCTCGCCCTCTCCCAGATCAACATCTTCACGATCTGGAACCTCATCGTGACGGGGATCGGCCTGTCCAGCATTTTCATGCGCGATCTTCCAAAAGTGCTCGTCCTGGTCTTCGCCCTCTGGATACTTCTTACCGGGGTTCTGATTCTTCTCGGCGTCCCGATCGGCTGACCGGCCATCAGCCCGGTGTTGCTACACATTCTCAGGACAGGGTCCGCCTCCGGCGGACCCTTGTTGTTTCCACTGCAACTCCGTACCATAAAACGATGACAAAGAGGAAAACACGATCGGACACCCTCCCGCTTTTCACTGATGAGCCGGGGACAACAGGCGAACGCGCACCGTTACCGTATATCACGGCGAACGCGGAACGCCTCCGCCGCTGGGCCTCCCGCGGGATCCGGTTTGGGACGTCGTCGTGGAAATACCCCGGGTGGAAAGGACTTGTGTATTCCCGCGAGTATCCCTCCCGAAAGGCGTTCGACCAGGAATGCCTCGCGGAATACGCGCGGCTGTTTCCTACCGTCTGCGCCGATTTCGCGCTCTATGACTTCCCAGACCCGGAGAAGATGAAAATCCTCCACGATCAGACCGGAGATGATTTCACCGTCTCGCTCAAGGTGACCGACCGCATCACAATCAAGCGGTATCCGAACCTCCCCCGACATGGGAAATTCGCCGGAACCGAAAATCCCGACTTCCTCAACCTTGAACTGTTCGAGGATGCGTTCCTTATTCCCCTGGAAGAGCTGAAGTCAAAATGCGGAGTGATTATCTTTGAGTTTTCCACCTTCTATCCCGCAAGCGGAATGACGGCTGATCGCTTCGCCTCTCTCCTCGATGATTTTCTCGGACATCTGCCTGCCCGGTATCACTACGCCGTTGAAATTCGAAACAGCGAATTTCTTACCGAGGAGTACCTGGCAATGCTCCGTTCACACGGCGTGGCGCATACGCTCAACAACTGGACACGGATGCCGTCGATCCTCGAACAGACACGGATTGCCGGCGTCCTGACTGCTGGCTTCTCCGTCGCCCGGGCGCTCCTCAAACCGGGAAGAACGTACCAGGAAGCGGTGGATACGTTTTCTCCCTATGAAGAGATCCGTGAAGAAAACCCTGAACTGCGCCTTGGCCTCGTGGACGCGGTCCGGATGTGCCTGAAGGAGGGGAAAACCCTCTACGCGTACGTCAATAATCGCGCGGAAGGGAACTCTCCAAAAACGATCGAGGCAATTCTCGATATCCTTGACCGGTATCCCGTTGAAAAACTCTGATGCGCCGGCCGGTCGGCCGGACTCCCCCGCCCGATCCCTGATACATCCGCTCTCAGCGGTGCTCCTGATCATTGTCGATGCTCTCTGGGGAACCGCAGACTGGGCGGCCGTTGCGTGGCTCGCAACAATCCCGCTCAGCTTTCTCGCCGTGGCCGTCCCGTCATTCCTGGTCCAGCGACTGCTGAACGGAGATGCCCGGGGAAAAGCGACCGCCATCGCGGCGGCACTTGGCGTCCTTGCCGCGGTTCCGACCCCCGTGACCGGGACAATCGCCGGGACACTCGTGCTGGCCCTTGCCGGACTTCGTTCACTTCGCCGGTCATGAGATCTGCCTGACCCCCGGGAAACGTTGCGTATGAAAAAGTACACGCTCAAGAAAGCGGACCTTCAAAAAGAGGACGATGTCTCTGCCCGTCAGACCCGCTTCACGATCGACTACCGCAATCAACTCAATCCCGCGCAGTATGAGGCCGTCACTGCCGTCCAGGGCCCCTCGCTCATCGTCGCCGGAGCGGGGACAGGAAAAACCCGTACGATCACGTTCCGCGTCGCCTATCTGGTCGAACTCGGCGTGAAACCCGAGTCAATTCTTCTCCTGACATTCACCCGGCGGGCTGCACAGGAAATGCTGCGCAGGGCCTCTATCCTGCTCGACTCCCGATGCGAGAAGGTGGCGGGAGGAACGTTCCATTCGTTCGCCAATATGGTGCTCCGCCAGTACGCCCCGCTGATCCGCTTCGAATCCACATTCACGATCCTCGACCAGGGGGATGCAGAAGATGTGGTCAACCTCCTCCGAACACGAATGAAGTTCGATACCCGGGAGCGACGCTTTCCCCGAAAACAGACACTCTTCGAAATCTTTTCAAAGTCAGTCAACACGCACCAGACGGTCAAGCATGTCCTGAAGGAAGAATTTCCCCACTACGAAGACTTTCTCGAAGAAGTCCTTGCCCTCCACAAGGCCTACACCGCCTACAAGGCAGGCCACAATCTCATGGATTACGACGATCTGCTCCTCCATTGCCGGACACTCCTCCGGGATCATGACCAGGTGCGGAACACTCTCTCGGAACGCTACAAGTACATCATGGTGGACGAATACCAGGATACGAACAGGATCCAGGCTGAAATCGTCCAGCTCCTCGCTGCCAGACATCGCAATATTATGGTTGTGGGGGATGACTCCCAGTCTATCTACTCGTTTCGCGGCGCGACGATCAGAAATATTCTGGATTTTCCCGAAACCTTCCCCGGATGCGGGATCATTACCCTGGAGGAAAATTACCGGAGCACCCAGCCTATTCTCAACCTCACGAACGAAATCCTTCGCCGGGCGCGCGACTGATGGACGGACCACTGAGCCAAATGCTGAGGACAAAACGCCCGGTGATTCTTGACGGGGCAATGGGGACGGAATTGCAGAGGCGCGGCATCGACACGGGGCTTCCCCTCTGGTCGGCGAACGCGCTCATGACCCGGCCATCCGAGGTCCTTGCGATTCATCTGGAGTACCTGCGTGCGGGAGCGAACATCATTACGGCAAACACGTTTCGCACTACACGGCGCACGTTCCGCCGGGCCGGAATTCCGGACCGGTCGGAGGAGCTTACCAGGCTCGCGCTGACACTGGCGGAGGAGGCCTCCGCTGCGCTTCCGGCACGTCAGGCGCTCATCGCAGGATCGATCGCCCCCCTCGAAGACTGCTACAGGCCCGATCTCGTCCCGCCGGAGCCCGACCTGTATGAGGAACACGCAGAGCTGGCAATACGACTGGCTTCGGGCGGGGCCGATTTTCTTCTCCTCGAAACGATGAACAGCGCGAGGGAGGCACGTGCAGCGTGTCGAGCCGCCGCTGAAACCGGACTGGAAGTTGTGGTGAGCTTTATCTGTGGACCCGACGGGAACCTCTACGGAGGAGACAGTCTGCAGGACACAGTACGGCTGATAGAACCGCTCGGCCCGACAGCCTTCTCAATCAACTGTGTTTCCCCCCGATTCCTCGCTGCGGCAATCGCGAATCTGCACGGCGCTACCCGTCTGCCGTTCGGCGTCTACGGGAACGTCGGTCTGCCCGATTACCAGATGGGATGGGAATTTACACGGGACATGGGACCGGAAGAATACGCGTCCGCAGCCGAAGGCTGGGTGGCCGCGGGCGCCGCAATCATTGGCGGGTGCTGTGGGACAACCCCTGACTATATTCGTTTCATGAACACACGACTCTCACCGCGATGACACGGCACAAATTTGCAAAAGTCCTTTTCACCAGAAAAACGGGCGGCGAACTCCCCAGCATCGTCGTCGCCGCGAATGAAAATCTTCAGTCGCGCTTCATCGTCCAGAAAGTCCTGGAGCTGCGCGAACAGGGCGTCCCTCTCAACGACATTGCCATACTGTTCCGCTCGGCCTACCTCTCCTTCGATCTCGAAATCGAGCTGAACAAGGCCAATATCCCCTTTGTCAAGTTCGGCGGCTTCAAGTTTATCGAAACCGCGCACATCAAGGATCTCGTTGCCTACCTGCGCGTGATCGAAAACCCCAGGGATGCGGTCGCGTGGAACAGAATCCTCCTCCTGCTCGATGGAATCGGTCCACGCACGGCGGAAAAGGTCATCGATGAAATCATGGCACGACCGTCTGCGCTGGGCGGCACGGCGTCCGCAGTGCCGGTGCGTCTGACTGAGGCTGCATCCTATCCGCGCCGCGTGCATGAGCTCCTTGAAGCACTCCGGGCAGTCGCGCCGGACGGACTCTCCCCCGCCGACAAGGTCCAGCAGCTCCTCCTGTATTATGAGCCAATCTTCACAAAGCGATATGACGACTACAACAAGCGGCGAAAAGACCTCGAGATGTTTCAGCAGATTACGGAACGGTACCGGACCGTCACCGCCCTCCTCGCCGACCTGGCCCTGGAGCCAGCAACGGAGAGCGTCAGCGACATCACGGCGCCGGGACCGGACGATGAGAAACTCGTTCTCTCGACGATCCACAGCGCCAAGGGTCTGGAATGGAATTCTGTGTTCGTGCTCTATGCACTGGATGGACGATTTCCCACCTACCGGGCAGCCGCCAGTGAAGATGCGATGGAAGAGGAACGCCGCCTGATGTACGTCGCGTGCACCAGAGCCAAAGAGAATCTGTATATAACGTACCCCATCAATATCTATGACCGGGAATCAGGTCTTGTCCTCACCAAACCCTCTCGGTTCATCGAGGGAGTTTCTGAAAACTTGCTCGACACCTGGGTAATTGATGAAGAATGACACGCGCCACTGAGCCATCCCTCCCCGCGGAGACTCCGCCTCCACGACTCTGGGGGATACCCGGAAAAATTGACCCGGACGCCACGCAAGCCGGGACTGTGTGGCGTTTGTTCTCTTTACGACCTTCACCTCGCTCCGTGCCGCCGCGGTAATCCCTCGTGCCACCCCTGTAACGAGACTGCTCCACACGCCGCTGGAGCATGTGGAGCAGTCCGGGTGAAAAAGGCCGTTGTCTCTCTACCGACCGGTTGAGATCTCCGGCTCGTCCTCGAGAAGCGTGATGCGGAGGGGAGACGGGTACCGTTCCGTCGAATACGGGACCGTCGCCCCCGCCGGCAGGCGTTCAATCGTCGCGACAAAAAGACGCTTCGTATTCCCGTCTGTGCAGCGGAAAGTGATGGAGACATTCGTCAACTCTTCCGTCCCCGCATTCCTCACCTGGCCTTCGATCCAGTACAGTTGCGTTGTCGAACCCGCTGCGCCCGCGAACTCCTCCGGAACGGCAGCACTCACGTTGGCACCACTGCGGACATCCTTGCTGAGAATCTCCACCTCAGACCCGTCTCGCCCGCATCCGACTAGGGATACCGCCGCAAGGAACAGAGGAAAGCCAATTCGGATCATGTCGAGCTTCCTTTCGATCGTGAAACACGCCCGGGAGCACCCTTCGCTGGCAGATAACATTCTCGTACATACTGACCCACCATCCGTTCGGTGTTGTACGTGGGAATCAATGTCCTCATCGACCGCCGGATTTTGGCAATCCATCTGTGAGGGATTCCGTCTTTTCCCCGATCGTAGAAAAGCGGGATGATTTCCTCTTCCAGCACACTCCGCAAGGATGCCGCATCTCTGTCATCCTGCTGATCTTCGCTGGGCGCGGTGGAGTCCTCTCCTATCCTCCAGCCGTTCTCCCCGTCAAAGGCTTCCCTCCACCAGCCGTCCATGGTGCTCAGTTGAAGACCTCCATGGATTAACGCCTTCATTCCGCTGGTTCCGCTGGCCTCCATCGGACGCCTCGGGGTGTTCAGCCAGACATCGGCGCCGGCAACCATGTGCCGTGCCACGTTAATGTCGTAGTCTTCGAGAAACACCACCTTGCCGAAAAGATCCACTCTCTTCCCGATATTGACGATCTCCTGAATGAACCGTTTCCCCGCATCGTCCCTCGGATGGGCCTTGCCTGCGAACACAAGCTGCACCGGCCGTTCTCCACTGGTGAGAATGCGGATCGCCCATTCCAGATCGCGGAAGAAAAGCGGTGCACGCTTGTACGTCGCGAACCGTCGGGCAAACCCTATCGTCAGCACCTCCGGGGAAAGGACGCTGTCGAACAAACCCACGTCATTGGCGTGCATGCGGAGCTGCTGCTCCCTGAGCCTGCGTCTGGCAAATTCAACGAGCTGCCGGCGAAGAATTGTCCGCAATGACCAGAGTTCCTGGTCAGAGACTTTTGTTACGGCAAGCGCTTTCTTCCAGTAGGACTGATCCGACACATTCTCGATCCAGTGAACGCCCAGCCGATCGGTCCAGAACTTCGACGCGGTGTGGGCAGCCCAGCCCGAGATGTGGACACCATTGGTGATGAAGCCAATGGGCACCTTGTCGACCGGCGTGCCCGCATAAAGACTCTTCCACATCTCACGGCTCACAGCTCCATGCAGCTCACTGACACCGTTCGCTTTGCGGCACATGCGGAGGGCCAGGACTGTCATGGTGAAAGGCTCGTTGTAGTCGTCCGGGCGCACGCGTCCATACCGCATGAGTCCGTCGATCCCCATCTGCATTGACCCTGCAAATACGTTCAGCGCCTTTTGCATCAAGCTGTAATCAAAGCGATCATGGCCGGCGGGGACCGGAGTATGTGTTGTGAACACGGAACGCTGCTTGACGTAATATTCCGCCTCCGCAATAGCAGCCGCGTCCTGCGCCGTCGCTTTCCCCTTCACCAGCCGCTCCCTCATCAGCTCGAGCGTCAGGAACGCCGAATGCCCCTCGTTCATATGATAGACCGCCGGCTTTACGCCGATCGACCGGAGGAACCGGACCCCGCCGATTCCGAGCAGAATCTCCTGGCTGATCCGTGTCCATTGATCCCCCCCATAGACGTGCGCGGTGAGATCACGGACGCGCTGCTCATTCTGCGGGAGATCTGTGTCCAGCGCGTAGACCGTCGCCCGCCCTACACGAATAGCCCACCCCTGAAAGGCAACCCTGTCGTCGCCGATCTCCACCGTGGAAATCACCGGATTCCCCTTGGCGTCACGGACCAGCGACAGAGGCAGGCGGGAGGGGTCATACGTGGGGTACCGCTCGACCTGCCAGCCATCCTCTGACAATTGCTGCTGGAAATACCCCTGCCGGTACAGTAATGTGACTCCGACAAAGGTCAGCCCGAGGTCACTCGCAGACTTCGCGTGATCCCCTGCCAGTATGCCAAGTCCCCCCGAGTAGATTCTCAGACTCTCATGAAGCCCGAACTCGGCGCTGAAATAGGCGATCGGGGCGCCCAGAAGCTCCGGCGCATTCCGTTTTGTCCAGGTCTCCTTCTGGGAAAGATGATCCCGAAATTTCTGTACGACCGCACTCACTTTCCCGAAAAAGACCGGATCTTTCAGCCGCTCTTTCAGCTCCTCTCCGCTGATCCAGTTAATGACTTCCACGGCGCTGTGATTGCTGTGCTCCCAGAAGAATGGTGAAAGCTCATGAAAGATCTGTTGTGCGGCGGGATGCCATGACCACCAGAGGTTATAGGCAAGGTCTCGCAGATCTCGTGCGAGATCGTCGGTCTGTTTCCTGGAAATGGATCGTCGTGCCACGTGCGGGGCTCTCGTGTGTGACCTGTTCAATCGGGAAACGCCGGGGAGCGGTGTCCCGGCGCTTACGCGTCAGCGGTAACAGTCTCTGTCTTCTTTTTCGCCATCCGTGCCCGCTCGTTGGCGTCAAGGTACCGCTTGCGGAGGCGCATCGACTTCGGAGTAATCTCGACGAGCTCATCGTCGGCGATCCATTCGATGGCCTGCTCGAGCGTCATCAGTCGCGGCGGTTCCAGGCGGATCGCCTCGTCCGCCCCGGACGCCCGCATGTTCGTCAGATGCTTAGTCTTGCATACGTTGACGGTCATATCCTGTTCCCGGGCGTTCTCCCCCACGATCATCCCGGTGTAGACACGCGTCCCGGGCTCGATGAAGAACGAAGAGCGCTCCTGGAGCTTCCACATTCCGTATGCGACCGCCTCGCCCTTCTCCATCGAAACGAGTGCGCCCTTTGATCGGTGCGCGAACTCTCCGCGAACCGGCTCGTACCCGTGGAAATTGTGATGAACAACCCCTGTGCCCTTCGTCTGGGTTAGGAACTCTCCCCGAAACCCGATCAACCCTCGGGCCGGGACGAAGAATTCCAGCCGGGTGTTCCCGTTGCCCGCAAGCATGTGCTTCATCTCACCCCGGCGGCGGCCCAGGTTCTCGATCACCACACCGATGTGCTCATCCGGGACGTCAATAATGACATGCTCCATTGGTTCACAAAGCACATCATCGATCCTCCGGTAAATAACTTCCGGTCGTGAGACCTGAAATTCATACCCTTCCCGGCGCATTGTTTCGATCAAGATGCCAAGGTGCAACTCACCCCGTCCGCTGACCTTGAACACATCCGGACTGTCCGTCAACTCCACCTTCAGGCTGACATTCGACCTCAGTTCCCGGGAGAGACGCTCACTGAGGTGCCTGGACGTCACGTATTTCCCATCCTGTCCGGCAAAGGGGGAATTGTTCACAATGAAGTTCATCGAAATCGTCGGCTCTTCAATGGCCACGAACGGAAGTGGGGTGGGGTCCGCAGCGTCAGCAATCGTCTCCCCGATATCCACGTCCTCCATTCCGGCCAGCGCGATAATGTCGCCCGCTCCAGCTTCACCTGTCTCGACACGTTTCAGACCTTCAAACGTGTAGATCTTCGTCACACGGGCATCCTCAACCGCCCCGTGCCTGCGAACCACCTTCATCGGCGACCCGAGCCGGATCGTCCCCCGATGCACGCGCCCGATTCCGAGTCGTCCGAGGTAATCACTGTAATCGATGGTGGTAACAAGCATCTGGAACGGAGAATCAGAATCTCCCGGAGGCGGTGGGACTTTCTCCAGGATCGTGTCAAGGAGGGGGTCCAGGGAAGACCCTTCATCACCGAGCTCCCGGCGGGCAATGCCCTGCTTGGCGATGCAGTAAAGCGTCGGAAAATCGAGCTGCCGGTCGTTGGCCCCGAGAGAGAGGAAGAGTTCAAAGACAAGGTCGAGAACTTCGTGAGGCCGGGCATCCTTGCGGTCAATCTTGTTGATGACAACAATTGGCGTGAGATCCAGGTCGAGCGATTTCTTCAACACGAATTTGGTGCCGGGGAGCGGGCCCTCCGCCGCATCCACAAGCAGAAGCACTCCGTTCACCATCGTCAGAGTCCGCTCAACCTCCCCGCTGAAATCTGAATGCCCCGGCGTGTCGACGATGTTGATCTTGACGTCCTTGTACCGGACAGCGGTATTCTTCGCCAGAATTGTTATGCCGCGTTCACGTTCCAGCTCATTGGAATCCATCACGCGCGTGACAAGCTGCTGGTTCTGACGAAAGGTCCCGGTCTGACGAAGCATGTGGTCAACCAGGGTCGTCTTCCCATGATCGACATGGGCAATAATGGCAATATTCCGAATGTTATCCCGACGCTGCATGGCCCTCTCTCAAATAAGCTGAGTAATATACCCAATTGTCGGTTGTTTTCCAAGGTTGCAGAGTTTTCGTATTGATCAGCCGGTTTTTCCTGCGCGAGATGCGTCTCCGCTGGCCCGCCGAGCACCGT
This sequence comes from Ignavibacteria bacterium UBA6906, assembly GCA_002451155.1. GTDB lineage: Bacteria > Bacteroidota > Ignavibacteria > UBA10030 > UBA6906 > UBA6906. The sequence continues at coordinate 20,852 of DKBG01000243.1, read as the reverse complement.
ACTTCAGAGATGGGTCGCATAGCATCAACCCGGGAGTAGAGACAACAGCCAATTGACAACTACTTGAAAACGGACGATGGACCCTGGACAATTGACAACCGGAGCGCGGAGTCCCGAAGGGACGACAGC
>DKBG01000243.1:0-20692 GCA_002451155.1 Ignavibacteria bacterium UBA6906 | reverse complement strand
CTGTCCGGTGGAGCCCGCGGGAGGAAGTCAGAAGAAGTGTATGAAGTTATCCCATATCAGATACATGCGGGCGGACAACGGTGTGCCCTGTCGCCCTAAAACAGGCTCGAGACAGCAACGGTGACAAGAACGTTCGATGGATTGCTGATCCGCCATGTGAAATCGACTCGAAGGAAGTCCAGAATACGCCCGACACCAAACCCCGCTTCGGTGTACCAGCCGTCAGTTGACGTGAGCGTGTTTCCTCCCCGGTCCCAGCTGCGCGCGGCTCCACCATGAATCAGGAATTCGATGCCCCCCTCGTACAAAAACGGTATCCCGAGCGCAAGAAATGGTATGCTCCTGAAGTTCTGTTCAAGGTTCACCGCCACGTATCCAACACCCGAAAATTCCTTCACCCTCATTCCTCTCATAACTCCAAAGGGTCCGAACCCGCTCGATGAGGATTCAAGACTGAACCAGCGCTGCGACGGAAGATCCCCGGCGGAGGTCCCGGCAGCCACGCGTACCGCTATCTGCGGTCGCAGGAGAAACCCCTCACCGGACGTCGGCACGCTGAACGAGCCCGTCACCTCATAGCGTGTGTATCGGAACTGGCTCCCCGACAGCGACGGGGCGGTGTGTTCAACGGAAATCTCAAGTGCATCGCGCAGAATCAGATTCAGCGGCACCGGATCTTCACCCCACCGTAGCGAGAACACCAGACTGCGGAGTTTCCCCTCCTGCACGGGCGGATTCGGGCGATACGAGCCATTCCGGTTGAAGAAACTGTAGTCGGTGACCTGGTCGACGCTCCGGTGCTGCTCCGACACAAACGCTAGCTCGGCCCCCAAACGATGTGCCGGTGAGAACAGCACTCCCGCGCGCCATCCTTCCCGGCCGAAATAGTCACGGTAATCGTTCTTTACCAGGAGCGACGTCATGCTGTTGAACAGCGGCCCGTAGGACCCTGCATCGGGACGATGGTCAATGTCCCGATATGCGTCTCCCGAAAAACCCAGAATCCGTGCAGGAGACGTGTACAGGGAAAACCCCACGCTGTACTTCGCCCGTTTGTCGGAGAACCCGTAGGAATACGCTCCCCGTAAACCAAGAATCGGTGCCACCCGGGCGACATCAGCCCGCACGCCGAGCCGGAACCCTTCAACTCTGTTGAATCCCGCGTCGAGATACTGCAGAAATGAAACCGCCTCCCCCCCGCTGCCAAGTGTCATCATCGCGCCACTCGGTCGGAACTGGACATCCAGCCGCTGAGTGCTGTCAAGAGTGGCGTATGCCCTTTCCTGTTCCTGATCCAGCGGGAGGATGCGGGCCGAGGCCCAGAATGAGGAATCCGGGCGCGCAGCCGCAGAGTCAACCGTCAACCGCGGTTTGAGAAACACGCTGTCGGGGAGCGGAGTATTGATTTCATAGTTGTAGATAACGGAAGTCTGCTCGATCCCGATGCTGGGGATGGAGAAACCGAGGATGGAGACTGTGAAGTTCGCGTCCACGCGGATGTCAGTCGGTAGCCAGTAGTATGTGTCGTAGAGCGAAAATTGCTGCCGGTATCGCAATCGTTTTTCCGAGACAAAGGGAAGCACGAACGCTTCGTTCGGTTCAACGTCCACCCCGACGAGCGCGTACGATCCATCCGCAATCGACACCGTTCCGAAGAAAAGCGGGACTGTGCGGGAACGAGGAATCATGCGAATCTCATATACGGATCCACCGTCCGCAGTGTGCGTTCGGAGCAGCCTGTAGTCGTAATAATCAAGGGCGTCATCCGCCGTCGGCCCCACAAAAGAGAATCCGACAAACCTGACCCTCTCCTCGTTGAAGTTAAGAATCCTCCCGACGGCGGCAAAGTTTTCCGCCTCTCGGACATTCTCTGTCTGTCGCTTCCGCGTGACGACCTCACGCAGCGTGTCTCCCTTCTGCCAGTATCCCCGCGTGTATGATTCCGCGATCGCCGCGATTGCGGTGTCCCGTCGAATCGTTTGGCGCGTGAACGCCTCGATCTGGTAGGTATTCAGCCGTTCAATCCACTTCCTCTTGTTCGCGATCGCCCGCCGGATGATTTCGATGGCCGGGTCCTCCGAGGTCACCACAACCTCGGGCATCACAATCTCGACAGGATCCAGCGCAACTTCAGCGGTCACGTTTCCCCTGACCTGGAAATGAAGCGTGTCCGGCCGATAGCCGATGCTGCTGACAATCACGCTGCAGGATCCTTCCTCCAGCGGAAGAATGAACCGTCCCGCGGAATTTGCGATCGTTCCGCGGGAAGACCCCTGAAGCCGGATATTCGCAGCAGGGATCGTCTCGCCAGTTGCCGCATCCCGGACCAGACCGCGAAGTTCCCACTGACGGACGGGAATCTGCGGGGATCCTGCAAGCTGGAAACACCCGATGCAGAAAATGAGAAAGGCCATGGGGGAAAATATAGCAAATAAGATGGATAACCGCGCGCACCAGCGCAGGGAATGCGTTGAAACGGAGAGGAATAAGGAGCGAGGAATCAGGCGAGGGGTACGACGCAATCTGGAGCGGGCCCACGATCGACCGTTGGCCGGGTACGGCCACCCGGCCTAGTTGTCATCCGATCGATACCCGCCCGCAATTCTCTGTGCTTCAACCGCCGCAGCCCCTGGGACGTCCGTCCACCGCCGCAGCGCCGCACTGGTCCGCATGGCGGAGCGGGTATGCTGCGCTTCCCATGCGGGGATGACGGAGGCAGCGCAATCAAGGACATCAGCATTCATGGGATCGAGAACGTAGGCTTTCATGAATGTTTCAAATGCGGCGTCCACAGAACCCCGTTCGAGGAGAGAGAGTGCAACGCTGGCCATCCTGTGAATGCGCGTTCGATCCTGGTCGGGTGTCGCGGATGTCGACGCCTCTGTCCGCTTGAATCCCCCGGGGAACTGCTTCCCGACTGTCACGGAAAGATGACCGGGGGAAGATGCCGAGTCGATCCGACCCGTCGAAGAATCGCGCAGCATACTCTGGAGAATCTCCATCCGCTCGACAATAGCCGGGATATAGGGATTTCCCGGATCGAGTTTCCACGCTTGCGCAAGACTCTCTTGTGCAAGACTGAAGTTTCTCTCAGCGATGTGCTGCTCGGCCTGACGGATACATTCTCCGACCGGAGTCAGCTGCGTCGTGTGCGCCGGTCCCCTGGGAGAAGGGAACTGGGGACTTCCTGAAAGTGTGTACATAGGTGGGCCTCCGCGTGAAGCAAGATCGCACGATCGGTGGGGAAACGCTGTGATCCAGCGTACAGGGAAGTCCGGTGGCTGAAATTTCTTCAGAACGCCGAAGCGGGGAGGGAGATTATGACAAGAGATGGGTGTGGAGAAGTTGATGGCCGGCACGACAGGCGGCTGCCACTCCGGGCAGCCGCCCTCACGCGGTCAGAACAGCTTCCAGCGCTTGCTGGATGTGGTCCCTTTGTTTTTTGCCGATGGTCCGGATGGAGGCGCGGCAGAGGAGGAGTCACCGCCCGATCCGCTGCGAGTCGATGAGGCTTCTCTCCACCTGACACGTTCGAGTTCATTGCGCTCGACTTCTTTCTGCCGTTTCAGCACATCCAGTCGCGCCTGTTCACTCAACATTGCATGACCGGACCCCCCCGGACTCTGCCTCCGCTGATTGCGGGTCATTTCCCAGGCGGGAAGAACCCGTTGCTCGCAGGAAAGAACCTCCGGCGCAAGAGGATCAAGCAAATAGGCTTTCATCAACGATTCAAATGCGTTCTCACTCAAACCACGGGTCAGAAGAGCGTCAGCATTGGCAACAAGCTGGCGAACGCGTAGCCGGAGTTCCTGTGAGGAAAGGACCGGTTCGTCACGTAATTCCCTGATTCCGTTTTCAAACTCCTTCCCGACCGTCACGGAAAGATATCGCGGAGGAGTGGAATCACCCTGCCCTCGCAACTGGCTCTCATCAGCGTGCTGGCCCGCCGCCATTCGCTGCAAGTTTTGTGTCCGCTCAAGAACAGCGAGGATGTATGCGTTCTCAGGCTCCAGGCGCTGCGCAAGGGAGAGTTGCTCGAGGGCCAGATCGAATTTTCCTGTCACAAGATATCTCTCGGCTGCCCGGACATACTGGGATGCCGAGTTCGGAGAATTCCCTTGCTGCCTGCGGCCCTGCCCGGCACCCTGTTTCCGTTCCATATGCCCCCCACGAAAAGTGAGTCCCTCTCTAAATCCCGGACCGACTCTGCACACCCATAATAGAAGAATGCCGGACCCGACGCAAGTGCTCCCCCAACCCCCTGGTGTATCAGGAGATGGGAGGGTGACACCAGTCCGAGACACATGGGTGACCCTGGATCAGGGCTCCTGCCCTGCCGCTCGGCCCGAGGAGTTTCCCGCGCGAGCGTACGGGGCTTCCCCGGTGAGACTTGCCGCAGACCAGGATGGATCCTCCCGGAAGTCCGTTCTGCGCTCCGAACAGGGATCGACACGGCACAGCGCACAGCATGCGAATGTACAGGGATCGACATGGATCATGACATTCGCATTGTTCCCGAGACCAGCGCGAATCCTGTCATTGACGCCATGGTGGAAGCGATGGGCCTTATCCACCCCCCAGTAGAACGGAATGGTGAGATGGAAATCCACGTTCAGCGCTCCCCCCGATCGGAGAACACGTAGATGATGGAGATTGATCCACTCGGGCCGGCGCTCACGGTTGATGATCGCCGTCACCATTTCCAGCGTCTCCTGATCCGACTCGTCCATAAGCCCGCCTACGGAGACTCGCATCAGCTTGTACCCTGACACGATGATGTTCACCGCAACGGCAATCGCCACGAGCGGATCGAGAATGGTGATCCCGGTCACCATCACCAGCCCGACTCCCAGAACCACACCGAAGCTCGTATATGAGTCCGTGAGAACGTGTTTCCCGTCCGCAATCAGGGTGAGTGACGAGGTCTGTTTCCCTCTCCGCACCAGAAACGCTCCGAGCAGGAGGTTCACCACGGACGCGATCAATGTCAGACCCAGGCCGACGTCCAACTGCACAAGGTCCCGGCCGACAATCAGCGCGAGGGACGCCTGATAGATAATGGCGAAGGCAGCGAGAACAATCAGCCCGCCTTCGATGCCCGCCGAGAAGAACTCGATCTTTCCATGCCCGTACGGATGCGACCGGTCAGCCGGCCTCGCGCTCAGCATCACGCTGAAAAGCGCCATCGTCGTGGCGCCTACGTGAACAACAGACTCCAGCGCGTCAGAAAAAATCGCGCTCGAGTTCGTCAGCACATATGCAGCGCTCTTCATCAGCAGCATCAGCAGCCCGACACAGAGTGAAATGACCGCCGCCTGCTTCCGAAGGGCGATATCGGTACGGGATTCGGAATTCATCGGTCATGAAAGGTATTAAACATCTATATAAGAGTCCATGCTTGGACTTTGCGCTTGTTGTGCGTAAGTTCTGGCATGGCGGAGAACGTCAAGCCAATCCTGGTCATCGGTGGAGGAGCCGCGGGCATTCTGGCGGCGTGGAAGGCGGCCCTGCAGGGCGCGCCCGTTACCCTCCTCGAACGAAATCCAAAGCTCGGAATCAAGATTCTCATATCCGGCGGGGGCAAATGCAACATCACGCATGCCGGAACAGTCGATGATCTCCTGTCGGCATTCCTACCAGGGGAGGCCCGATTCCTCAAACCGTCCTTTCACACGTTCCCGGGGACGGAAATTCTCCGCCTCCTCGCCGGCNNGGGAGGATCTTCCCGCTCGGAGGCAACGCGCACGATGTCATGCGTGCCCTCGAGCAGTCCTGCCACTCGGCCGGCGTCACGGTTCGGACCGGCACGCTGGTTACCGAACTTGAATCGGCAAGCGGCATTCTCACCGGCGTCAGAATTTCTTCGGGCACACTCGCATGTTCTGCGGTCGTCCTGGCAACGGGTGGAGTCTCCTACCGGAAAACTGGAACGACCGGAGATGGAATCCGCTGGGCCGGTGAACTCGGACACACCATTGTGCCTCTCCGACCGGCACTCGCACCACTGATCATTGAGCCGCCACTCCCTCCCGCCTGGCGCGGAATTGCCATACGGGACGGACGCCTGAATGCAACGGTACACGGGCGCCTCCTCGCGTCTTGGAACGGAGATATTCTCTTCACCCACGAGGGCCTCTCCGGACCCGCGGCACTCGAACTTTCCCGACCTGTTGCGGCTGCCATCGAACGGGATCCCGTCCAGCTAGATTTTGATTTCTTCCCGCATCGTGAGTTCGCAGAGCTTGACACGGACGTCACAGAGCTTCTACGCGGAACCCCCGGGAAGATGCTGGCGAACAGTTTGCACGCGTGGCTCCCGAACCGGATGGTCAATGACCTGCTCCGCTCAGCCGGGCTGCAGCCTGACGTCCGCTGTCACTCGCTTACGCGTGACGCCCGCCGCCGTCTTACCACCTTCTTGAAATCATGGCGGATCGGCCGCGTTTCGCATGTCCCTCTCGACCGCGGAGAGGTCTCCGCGGGCGGCGTCAGTCTTCGCGAGGTTGATCCGCAGACAATGCGTTCTCGAAAGATCAGGAGACTCTACCTCTGCGGTGAATTACTCGACATCGCCGGCCCGGTGGGAGGATATAACCTCCAGGCAGCCTTTTCGACGGGATATACGGCAGGCATGGCCGCGGCGTCAGACTGGCATAGGGAATCTTCCGGGAGGGCGGGGTGTTAAGAAAGGAAAACGCCAGCTCATCGATGCCGACACGAAGGACATTTCTCGAAACTCTCGCACTCGCGTTAACGCCGGCATCGCTTCTCTCCGGAGAAGAGACGCGCCGGAGAAGCCGCTGGGAAATCATCGCACATGATGAGCCGTCGGTCAACCCGGACTATCATCCGGAGCCCGCCTCGTGGAGCGACTCAACGATCACAGCCGCATGGATCGGACATTCCACCGTGCTGATTAATTTTTTCGGCTTCTGGATTCTCACCGACCCGGTGTTCTCGGAACGTATCGGCCTGGATGTGGCCGGCCTGTTCACGATTGGCCCGCGACGCCTCGTGAGACCCGCCATGTCAGTCAGTGAGCTGCCACCAGTCGACCTGATCCTCCTCTCTCACGCCCACATGGATCATTGCGATCTGCCCACGCTGGATCAGCTCCCGAAGAATGTTCCCCTGGTGATGGCGAAGAACACTTCCGATCTCGTCGCGGACCTGGGGTTCGAAACGGTGTATGAGCTTGACTGGACCCAGTGGACCAGGATCGGCGATGTGAGAATCGAAGCGCTTGAAGTGAAACATTTCGGCTGGAGATACCCCTGGGAGCCTGACCGCTCCCGGGGATACCATGACGGACGGAGCTACAACGCCTACCTCCTTTCACGCAACGGACACCAGATCGTTTTCGGCGGAGATACTGCGTACCATGAAAAGTTCAGGGAGATCAGGAATCGCGGCCTTGCCGTCGATCTCGCGATCCTCCCGATAGGCGCGTATGATCCATGGATTGCTAACCACGCGAGTCCAGAACAGGCGCTGGCCCTGGCCGATCAGCTCCAAGCATACCATATTCTGCCGATCCACTGGTCCACGTTTATTCAGAGCCAGGAACCGACTTCCGAACCGATTAACCGGCTCCGGAAGGCGACCGAGAAACACCCGGAGAGAATTGTCATGACCGCGGTGGGACAGACCTGGAGCTTGAACCGGACCATCGCGGTTCCGGAGGAACCCCCGGGAGCCAGTCCGACTGTCACGCCCACTTCACACCCGTAACCCGGCAGTTTGAATCCCAAATACGCGAACAGGGAATCTAATGCTTACCGGAAAAGTCGCCCTCATTACCGGTGCCTCCTCAGGCATCGGCGCAGCTCTTGCCCGCCGGCTCGCCGCGGAAGGAGCCTCCCTTGTGCTCGCTGCAAGACGGGAACGGAATCTCCGCGACCTCGCCGCGGAAATCCGCCAGACTCATGACGAGACTCGGGAGATTCTCGTCCTCCCCTGCGATATCGAAAAAAGCACGGAAGCGGAAACCCTTGTGGGCAGGACCTGCGAGCATTTCGGACGCCTGGATATTCTTGTCAACAATGCCGGACGCGGTCATTTCGCCCCGATCGAAGAAACGTCGGACGCTGTGATTCGCTCAATGTTCGCCCTGAACGTCTATCCTCTCTGGTATACCTCCCGCCCAGCGGTACAGCAGATGAAGAAACAGGGAAGCGGACACATCGTGAATATTGCGAGCATGGCGGGCAAAATTGGATTCCCTTTCAATAGCGCGTATGTCGCCGCAAAGCACGCGGTCGTCGGATTCACGCAGGCCCTCCGGCTCGAGCTGGCGGAAACGGGAATCCACGCCACCGTCGTCTGCCCCGCCACCGTCCGCACCGAATGGGCAGAGAGCACTGAGGGGGGGCCCATCCGGGATCTCTTTTCAAAGGCAGCTCCGATCATAAGCAGAATCGCACAGGAGCGCGGGATCCAGCTGCCCGCCGTTGAAGGCGTGCTCAGCGCAGAAGCGGTAGCGGAAAAAATCCTTGAGTGCTTGTATCACCCAACCGCGGAGGTGTTCACCCACCGGGGATCCCGGGAATTCGCGCTCCTGGCTGCCGAAAATCCGGAGGAGGCCGAGCGCCGGCAACTCCCTGCTGTTCTGGGAGAGCGGGAGGCGTTTCAGACACTCCACAAGACGTGATGATGAAAGTCCCGGGGCAGCCTCCCCCCGGAGAAAAAACAGCCGGGCCCCGGAGGATAATCTCCCCGGAGCCCGTTCCACCTGGATGATTTTCCGGTGGTCTGGCTTACCTGAGCAATGCAATCTTCCTGACTTGAGAAAAACGCTGCGCCCCTTCCGAATCCGTCACAGTGAAGCGAACGAGGTAGAGGCCCGCAGCCGCGGGATTCCCCGCACGATCTTTGCCATCCCACACCACCTGACCTCTTCCGGCCTGCCGCCAGCCGTTCACAAGCGTCACCATTTCCTGACCGAGTACGTTGTACACGGCAATGCGTACTGTTCCGGCGGCGGGCAGGTCATACGGAATTGTTGTTGCGGGGTTGAACGGATTCGGATAATTCTGATGAAGCCGGAACGCCTCGGGGAGAGGCGGGGAGGTCTTGACGGCCGTTACCTCCGCTCTCATCCGGATTTCTCCTGCGTCGAATGCTATCGTCAAGGGGGGAAGGTCCACTGAGCGCTGAGCCGAGAGGAATCCCTCACGATCTGCGACAATCATGACCGACCCCGGGACGAGCCCCTCCATCGCATACCCTCCGGCAGCATCGGTCAGGGCAAATCCGAGAATCTCCCCACCCGGTGAGGTGGCAAGCACGCGGACGCCGCCAAGCGGTTCCCCCTGTTCCGTCCGCACCCATCCCTTCAGCAGAATAACACCGGATGACCGGAGCGGAACGACGCCGATGGTAATCCCGTCTACGTCACCGGCGATCACGACCGTGTCCGCGTCCTGCCAGCGCATGACCCCGTATGCCTCTGCTTTGTAGAAGGCAGGCGCATACCCCTGAAACGGAAAGGCAAGAATACGATACCTGCCGGCCCGAAGCGCTTTGATGGTATAGACACCCAGCGAATCAGTGTGCCCGAAGCGAATCTCGGATCCCATCATCGACAGTGGACGAACCGGAAAAAGAATTACTCTTGAGGGCACTCCATTCCCGAGTGCATCGCGGACCGCTCCACGGATGCTGTTCTGGAAGGCGGACTGGACAGCAAGAGTGAAATCTATCCCCGAAAGAGGGCCGTCAAGCGTGATGACGTCTGCAGACATCGGATTCGGCTTCTCGTTATAGTACTCGCCAATATACCCTCGCTTCACAGCCATGGCAATGTAGCTGCCACCGGACGGCAGGTACGCCTGAAAGTGACCACCGGCATCGGTGACACCCTTCCACACTACGCCACGACAGCCCCCCACGTCTTCGACCTGGAAAATTTCCTCAGGGCGATCCATTCGATCTCCACCCCATATACTCAGGTGCGTCATCTCCTGAATGGAGCGCATGATGATTACATCTGCATTCGCAACCGCTGCGCCGACCGTGTCGGTCACCTTGCCGTCAACGGGAAGAAGTGCCGGACGCCGGATCTTGCTAAGGCCGAACCCGGCAACGGCATCTTCATGCTCCTTCACAGCAACTGGCGTTGCAGCCCGGATGTCCTTGACATCGTCGAACCACTCCGCCTCGTACCCGGGCCAGAGCTCTGCGACCCGCCCTTCCGCCCGGACGAGATACATCCCTGTATCCATCGCTGCACGATAGATCCCCCTCTCATCGGCGATTGCAGTCGGCAGGACAAACTGACGGGAAACGGCGATCAGCGGATAGAACCGGATGATGATGCCGGGGATCGGGGCACCCGTCGTGTCATCAACCACCGTTCCGGTAATCACTCCACGGGGAACAATCGGCTGGACAGCCCTGCTCAGGCCGAAATCCGCAAAGACAGTCGTTCCCTCTGAAGCGCGTAGCGGCGTTGCCAGCTTCATGTCGGCAACATCGTCGTACCACTCCGCGACATACCCGGGAGGACCGGGCGGCATGTACGGCGGAGGATCGGCACGCACGATGTACGTGCCCGTATCGACAACTGCTTTGTATTGCCCCGTCTCGTCTGTGTACACCGTGGGTATCATAGCGGGGTATACGCCGGATCCCTGCCGAAGAAATCGAACGGCTATCCCCTGGATGGGCTCGCCTGTTGTATCGTCAGTTGCCCTCCCGGCGATAACGCCCACAACACGAGAGGGATTTGCCGACAGGTCAACCAGTGCGGTGTTGCCGAAACTACTCACAAGAATTTGCCCGTCAGGCGCCAGGATGAACGACCGCACTCTGTAGAAGTACCTGGCACCACCAAAGACTGAACGGTCTCGGAAAAGATGGTCATTGGTCTTCGCAAGCGGCTCGAACAAGATCGTATCCTTCTCAGCCCTGAAGATTTCGAATCCCCATGGACCGTCAGGCGCACTCCATGTCAATTTGACCACGGGCATGGGAGTCATGATCAGAGGATCGACTTCGGCTCTCAGATCCGATGGTACAGGCGGGACTGGCTGTCCGACGGCTGTGGAATACGGAAGCAGAAGAAGGAAGATGACGGGAAATACNNGGAATGGTCAATGCCTGGAGAGCCCCGATGGGTCGGGCGGCGGGAGAATCCCCTCCTTTGCCAGCTCGGCCTCGATTGTGCTGATGATCCGGCGCGTCAGATCGACATTCCTCGGATGCACATGCCGGGATTCTATCCAGATGATCTTCTTCGGCTCCCGGGCACGATCGAAGAGCATGATCGTGTTTTGGCGAGGGATCTGCTCGTCCTCGGTACCGTTTACCATCAACAGGGGCATCGGCGATATGTTCTCAATGTGGCGCAGCGGCTCCAGCGGATACAGAAGCAGCCCGCTCACACCACCCACAAATGCGCCGATGATCGGGCCTTCGTATCGCGTTACGTTGTGACTGACCAACGACCCCACGTCTCCACCTCCGTATACCATTACAGCAACGGCAGCACGCCGGTCACGCGATGCGATGACAGGAATAAAGGGGGCACCGAAACTGTATCCCATCAGGATGAGTCTCGTGGTGTCGATATCCGGCCGCTTCCACAGATAGTCGGTCACGAGCGAGACAGAGGGAACCATGTCGAAGATCGCTCGACGTATCGCCGGGAGATCGGCCACAACGTCACCTACCGAGTATTCACCCCGCGGTTCATAGGGGTAGTCCGGTGCGACAATCACCACGTTCTTCACGCCGAGCGCGTACTCTACTGCGTATTTGCCGGTGGCTTTCCCTCCCAGCACGATGATGGCAGGGTACTGTCGGCCCGGGCCCCGCGGCACCAGCATGCCGCACGTTACCGATAGACCGCTCGTCGAACTGAGGCGGAGCCAGGATTTTGTCGTCAGCGAGTCTGCCGCATATTCTTCCAATGAAACCCGCCCCAGTGTTCCCTGTCGGTCCCTGAAGTCCCCGGTATGGTCACGGCGAGAGAGAAGGAACAGAATGAGAAAAGCGAGAATTCCAACGCCAAGAGCGGTGCCAGCTCCTGTAATGATCCATCGCCGGAGTGAGGACATCGGAGGCTCCCTGTGTGAAGTATCCCTGGATTCAAGATAGAGCACGAACATCTTCCGTTCAAGACGTCCGGCTTGCAATCGAAGACGGCTGTCATTACTATTCTGTCGCGCCACACATCTGAACGCGGATGGCCGAAACGCGAACACGACTCTTCACCCTGGCCTTGCTGGCATGCGTTCCCCCTGTCTCCCTCCTGGCAGACGGTGGAATATACTCCTCGCCAGTTATCGATGTCCTCCACTATCGCATCAGCGTCGAGTGCGACGGATCGGACAGTTCTATCAGTGCGCGTACCGAACTTCTCCTCAGGTCTCTAACCGACGCGCTCACGGAAATCCGTCTCGATTTTTCGGGTCTGACCGTCGATAGCGTCACCATAGACTCCGAAACGGCCTCGTTCCGCCGGGATCCTGAAATCCTTGCCATTTCTCTCCCGTCGACACGACAGGTGAACGACACGATGATCTGCGCAGTCAGCTACCACGGCCGGCCGGGGGCGGGGCTCTCCCTCGCGACTACGAAATTCGGGGATCCCTCCGCATTCGCCGACAACTGGCCAGATCTGGCCCACACCTGGTTCCCCTGCGTGGATCATCCATCCGACAAGGCCACGGTTGAGTTCTTGATCACCACCCAGAGCCGGTTCGACGTGGTCTCCAACGGCCTGCTCGAAGAGGTCACCACCCTGCCGGGAGAGAGGAAACGCTGGCACTGGAGGGAGAGTGCCCCGATTCCAACCTATTCGATGGTCTTTGGCGCCGCTGAATTTTCCGTCCAGTTCCAGGGATCAGTCACATGTATCCCGGTCAGTCATTACTACTATTATAGAGACCGTCAGTCCGCCTCCGGGGACTACGGTCAGACATTGGAGATTCTCCGGTTCTTTTCCGGCATGATTGGCCCTTATCCGTATCCAAAACTCGCCGTAATCGAATCATCAACACGGTTCGGCGGCATGGAAAACGCGGGGACGATCTTCCTGAACGAACACCGGATCGGGGAAGGACAAAATCTCGAAGCACTGTGTGCTCATGAGATCGCACACCAGTGGTTCGGGAATTCGGTCACGCCGGGAGACTGGCCTCATCTCTGGCTGAGCGAAGGATTCGCCGAGTACTTCGAGAAACTCTACTCCGAACACATCCGGGGCAGAGAGGCCGCACTCCAGGAGATGCGGACGGTTCAGGACGCATACCTCCAATTTGACAGAGACGGCACCGCCCGCCTTATCCCTGTCGGGCCGGCTCACCCGCGTGACCTCCTCAATGCGGTTGCCTACAAGAAAGGCGCAAGCATTTTGCATATGCTCCGCTTCGAGCTGGGGGATTCACTGTTTGCCGCCGGGATGCGCGCCTACTATGCCGCACACAAGAACGGCAATGCAATCACGGCGGATTTTCAGACACATATGGAATCAACCGCCGGGCATTCCCTTGGAACATTCTTCCACCAGTGGACAACGTTCCCCGGGTATCCGAGATTTGCCGTCAGGCCATCCTGGGAGGAGAACGAAAAAACCCTCGTCGTGACAATTGAACAGACACAGCCCGGACCTCTTTTTAGTATCCCTCTGGAACTCCTGACAATCACGGACACGGGAGAGTATCGGTCGAGAGTGCTTGTCGGCAGCCGCACCGACGTGATTCGGATCCAGCTCCCCAAACGACCCGATCGNNTGCAATGAACAGACGAAACCCTGTAGCCATTCTGTTTCTGGGCATCGGCCTGCTTTTCGGGCACGACCTCCCCGCACAATCTCTATCCGTCACGCAGCCTGTATCAACCTTTTCGATCGTCGCACGCGACTCGCTAACCGGGGAAATCGGTGTTGCGGTGGCATCGCGTTTCTTTGCCGTGGGGAGCGTTGTGCCCTGGGCGAAAGCTGACGTCGGCGCGGTGGCAACACAATCGTTCGCCAACACATCATTCGGCTGGCGCGGGCTCGACCTCATGAAGGATGGACTGACGCCCACCGAGGCGTGTGCCGTACTCCTCAGATCAGATGAAGACCCTGACAGACGGCAGATCGGGATCGTCGCAGCGGATGGCAAATCGGCGACGTATACAGGCGCGCGATGTGTCCCCTGGGCGGGAGGGCGACACGGAAACAACTACGCAGTACAGGGAAACATCCTCACCGGAGAAGACGTCGTCATCGCAATGGAATCGGCGTTCCTGACAACAGACGGAACCCTGGCAGATCGCCTGTACGCCGCGCTCACCGCAGGGGATGCGAAGGGGGGAGATTCCCGCGGAAGGCAATCTGCGGCAATGCTTGTTGTGAAGAAGGCTGCCGGCTATGGCGGCTTCACTGATCGCGCGATCGATATTCGGGTCGACGATCATCCGGATCCGTTCAAGGAGCTTGGCCGTCTGCTTCTCTATGCACAGATGAACTACGCCTGGAACGAAGGGTGGACCCTCTTTACGAAGCAGAACCATCTCGAGGCAATCCCCCATATCGAGCGGGCGGCCAGGCTTGCGCCTGAAAACCCGGAGGTGCTCTATGACCTCGCGGTGATTCGATGTGCGGCAGGCAAGAAGAAAGAGGCCCTGGAGGCCCTGAGCAAAGCGTTGAGGCTTAATCCGGCGCTGAAAGCACAGGCGCGAGGAGACATGGATCTTGAAGGCCTCCGCGGTGATCCCGGTTTCCAGGCCCTGGTGAACGGGTAATCTCCTCGATTCCCGTGATTTTCACAGGTTTCGGTCCTGATTTGACAGGCATCTGAATCCTCTGTTGCAACGAGCAACTCTACAGCCTCTTCTGCATCCTTACTGGTAGGGAGGCCTGGACACGGGAGTGTAGCGTGCAAGTACCGACCGATGAGCTTCTTCTCGAAGAGGTACGCGGGGGGAACACGGAAGCGTTCGCAGCACTCTATCGGCGCTACCGGGCTCCGCTCTTCGCATTCTGCTCTCGGCTTACCGGCAACCGGGAACATGCCGAAGATGCTGTCCATGAGAGTTTTCTTAAACTTTCCAGATCCGCCGACGGCATCCGCTCACCAGGTGCCCTTCGCACCTGGCTTTTTCGTGTGGCCCGGAATGAATCGCTCATGATACGTCGCCAGAACAGAAAGATCGTTCGCCTCGCGGAGACGGACATCGACACACCCTGGGAAGAGAACACACCTCTGACTCTGCTCGAAGCCAGAGACGGTGCCGCACAGATCGAGTACGCGCTGCTCCGCCTGAAGACTGAGTATCGCGAAGTGCTGCTGCTCCGAGAGTTTGAGGATCTCTCATACGCGGAGATCGCCCAGATCACCGGGTCGACCCCAAGTGCAGTGAAAGCCCGAATCTTTAAGGCGCGCAAGGCCCTGGCGCAAAAACTTGGACTCTGAATGAACGGGAGGAATCTACGATGAGTTGCATGGAGATTCAGGAGGGGATCAGCGCATTTATCGATGACGCTGTTCCCGAAGAGGAAGCCGGATCGTTCTTCTCCCACATCGCGGACTGCGAAGAATGCCGGAGGTTCCTGCAAACCTCGGTCAGGATGCGGGGAATGATCGCACGAATTCCGGAACCTGGTGTCACGCCGCACCTCGACGCACGGGTACTCGCAATCGCGCTTCCGGCGGGGCGCTCCGGCGGGAAAGCCCGTCGACTCGTCTCCTCGCTCTGGCAACAACGCCTGGGGGTCCCCCTTCCGGCGGTGGCCGCTGGAATCGCCCTGATTGTCCTGAGCGCTCTTGTCTCGGCCTGGCTCTGGCTCAGCCCTGCCCGGGCACCCGAACAGGAGGTGGTCTATATCTTCGGGATGCCGCAAATCGAAGTATACAGCGGCACGCATGCGGACGCACAGTAGCATGGAAGAATTTGAAAGGAGAACGCCATGAAACTCGCCACCCTTCTCCCCGCAGCGTGTCTGATCGCCGTGCTCACTGCGCGCGCGCAGACTGTCTCGTTCACGAAATCCCCGAACGATCCGCATGAACTCTGGTTCCCGCACGAACCGTCCTCGCCGACGACGGAACAACAGACACGGAAGGATTCGGTGCGCAAGGATACACCGCCGCCTGATTTCCTGACGCCGGAAAGCGCACCGGTAATCAGAAAGAAGACAGAACCGTATTACCCGGAACTCGCCCTGAAAGCAGGCATCGAGGGAAAAGTCTGGGTGAAGCTCTGGATCACGGAGCAGGGAAAAGTGCAGGAAGCCCAGATCCTCAAGAGCGACAATGAGATCTTCAACCAGGCGGCTCTGGATGCCGCGAGGCAATTTGAATTTGAACCGGCTAGACTCAAGGGGAAACCGATCGCTGTCTGGGTCTCCGTTCCGTTTGCATTCAAGATCGCTGAAAAAAAGAAGCCTCCGACCGAGACCGGACACTATTACGCCCTGATCGCGAGCACAGAAGACATTCTCTCCGGAAGACGGCTCGACAGTCTCCGGCAGGCAATCGATCCGTCGGCATACCTGGTGGATGGAACCCGCTATATCCATCTGCCGAAGGCCATCGCAGCGTGGGGGAAAGAGAACGGATTCCCGGATGAGAGCGGACGCCGCGTCCAGAACCTGTCCGGGAAGACCGACGCTGGTTCGGACATGATGCTGATCCTCATGAAGACAGAGTCACCTGACGGATCCGCTCCACGCTTCCATTCCGTCACATGGAAGAAGAGTGGGAGGGAATGGAAAATAATTTCGTGGCATGTGAGCCGGTAGCAGAGCGGATCCCACGCGATTTGACAGTCATCTCCTTGCGTCCCCTTTCCCCTGACACTGAAAGGACCGGGGGAGATCTCCCCATGTACACCCCGCCGTATTGAGGTTCAGCCCGAAATTTCGTATTATTAGAAATTCATTTCGCGCGCGCTCCCAAACCCCTGATACCCTGAAAGGTCTTCTCCAATCATGAACGTAGGCATTCCCAGAGAACAGAATTCACGGGAAACCCGGGTCGCCATAGTCCCGTCGGTGATCCGACAGCTCAAGCGGGACGGCCATGAGATCCTGGTCGAATCGGGCGCCGGACTCGCCGCCCATTTCCCCGACGAGCAGTACGCCGCAGAAGGCGCCCGAATCCTGACACAGACCGCTGAACTCTACCGTGAGTCCGATATCATTCTCGGCGTCCAGGCACCGGCGGACGCCGGACTCCTTCGCCAGGGTTCGATATGGATCGGGATGCTCGCTCCTCAATCCAATCGCGCTCTCGTCTCCGCGATGGCGGAACGAAACATTACGACATACGCCATGGAGTACGTTCCCCGAATCACGCGCGCACAGAACATGGACGCCCTCAGTTCTATGGCAACCGTGGCCGGATACAAGTCCGTGCTTCTCGCGGCCGACACGATAGGGAAGATGTTCCCTCTTCTCATGACGGCCGCGGGGACTGTTCACCCCGCCGTGGTCCTCGTTCTCGGCGCCGGAGTGGCCGGCCTACAGGCAATCGCCACTGCCAAACGCCTGGGTGCGAAAGTGGAAGCATTCGACCCGCGTCCCGCGGTGCGTGAACAGGTCAAAAGCCTGGGAGCAGCATTCATCGAAATGGAAATCGCCGAGGATGCTGAAACAGCCGGAGGCTACGCCCGCCAGATGTCAGAAGAGTTTATCAGGAAGGAGATGGCTGCCATCTCATCCAGGCTTCCAAAGGTCGACGTGGTGATCAGTACTGCCCAGGTGTTCGGCAAGCGCGCACCCATCCTCATTTCGAAGGAGATGGTACGGCTGCTGAAGCCCGGCTCCGTTATCGTCGACCTCGCGGCGGAACAGGGCGGAAACTGTGAGCTCACCCGGCCCGGGGAAACCGTTCGCGAAGGAGGTGTGACCTGCATCGGACCGGTGAACCTCCCGGCAAGCATACCCTCCGACGCAAGTCAGATGTATGCACGCAACATCACGAATCTCCTGCTTCACCTTTTTCCAAAAGGAAATCCGAATTCAGACACCACGGATGAAATCGTCCGGGGCTGCTGCATCACGCGCGACGGAAAGATCGTCAACGACGCCGTGCGCCAGGCCCTGCAGGAAGGAGCACAATCATGACCGACGCCCTCGTATTCTCCATCTATGTCTTCATCCTCGCCACCTTTGTGGGCATTGAAGTGATCAGCAAAGTCCCTCCGCTTCTGCACACTCCGCTCATGTCCGGGTCCAACGCAATTTCGGGCATCACCCTGGTCGGATCGCTCATTGCGGCCGGAGAGGGGCATGGTGAACTCAGCGTCTACCTCGGCATGGCCGCGGTGATCCTGGCGACCATCAACGTTGTGGGCGGGTTCCTTGTCACGGACCGCATGCTCGAAATGTTCAAGCAGGACAAATCACCGAAGCCCGAAGAAACCAGGCGGGGCAACTGACTATGAGTCTCTTTGCCGCGTTCGCATATCTCCTCTCCTCAGCGCTGTTCATTCTCGGCCTGAAACTCCTGAGCTCCCCAAAAACCGCCCGACGGGGAAACCTCTACGGCGCGATCGGGATGCTGATCGCCATCGTTGTCACCCTTGGCGACAAGAACATCATCGACTACACCTACATCATTATCGGTCTTCTGGTCGGTTCGGCCATCGGCACGATTCTCGCGCGGAAAGTCCAGATGACGGCAATGCCCCAGATGGTCGGTGTGTTGAACGGGTTCGGCGGCGGCGCCTCAGCCCTGGTGGCGTATGCGGAATATGGCCGGATGGGATCCCAGACCGCCGGCAACGCTCCCGACGTTCTGGTGATGCTCGGACTGAGCTTGCTGATCGGTGTCGTTACCTTTGTTGGCAGTATGGTGGCCGCCGCAAAACTCCATGGCGTGATGCGCGGCGCTCCGATTCTCTATTCGTTCCAGAAACAGTCAAACGCCGCGATACTGTTCGCAATCGTCGCTCTGATCGCGCTGTTTACAATCAACCCGGCGCAATGGTACCTGCTGATCGCCATCATCGGACTCTCCGCAATCCTCGGGGTCACAAGCGTGATTCCGATCGGAGGCGCGGATATGCCGGTGGTCATCTCGCTGATGAACTCCTACTCCGGACTGGCTGCAGCCGCAACGGGGTTTCTCCTCTCCAACAATGTCCTGATCATCAGCGGTACCCTTGTCGGGACATCCGGTATCATCCTGACCAACATCATGTGCAAGGCGATGAACAGGTCCCTCGCCAACGTCCTTTTTGCCGGCGTCGGCGCAGACTACGAAGGCCAGACAACGACAACGGAACAGCGAACGGTTATTCGGTATACGGCTGACGATGCGGCGTTCATGCTGGAGAATGCGCAATCGGTGATCATCGTGCCGGGCTATGGACTCGCCGTTGCGCAGGCACAACACGTCCTGCAGGAAATGGCCAGCATCCTCGTCGGGAAAGGGGTCTCCGTTCGCTACGCAATCCATCCGGTCGCCGGACGGATGCCGGGACACATGAACGTGCTTCTGGCAGAAGCCAACGTGCCGTATGAGCTCCTGCTGGAAATGGACCAGATCAACGACGACTTTCAGAGTACCGACGTCGCACTTGTCATCGGGGCAAACGATGTCGTCAACCCGGCTGCGCGCACGAAAAAGGAGAGCCCGCTCTACGGAATGCCGATCCTCAACGTCGACCAGGCGCGCACCACTCTTGTCTGCAAGCGGAGCCTTAACCCGGGGTTTGCCGGAGAAGACAACGATTTGTTCTATGACAAGAAAACCATGATGGTCTTCGGCGACGCGAAAGCGACCATCACGGGCATCATTCAGGTCCTGAAGAAGTAAACCTCCACCCCACTCTGCCATCGTCCGTGCGGCCGGCCCAGTGCCGGCCGCGTTGCGTTCTCACCGAGTACTCGCCCAGCCAGCCCCGGAACTGCCGTCCCCCCTCCATGCCGCGGTTTCCCATAAATGGGAATTCTTCCGAACAAATCTCCAGAAAAAAGCCGACTTTTACGCTGTTCCCGGTGGCACATTATCTGCGTATGAAAGCATCAGCTTTCTTGCACAATAGGATGCCTCCTCTGTCTCCCAATCCCGCCCGTGAACGATTAGCCCCCATTGGTCTGGCCGCCCAAATTCTTGACCCGTCTCTTTCCGCGGGGAGACTTTCTGAACGAGTGTGGGGGTGGTTTCCCCCGCGGGAAAATCCAGAAATACCCTCGCCCTGTGCGCTCGAGCTGTGCTGCATTCTTCTCCCCGCTGGAACAGCAGAGCCCTTCCGGCACACTCTCTGGACAGCACGATGGATGAACGGAGAACCTGCACGGTCTATCAGGATCCTGCGGGCTGCCCGAACGTAACGAACATCTCCATCAGCGTATTGACAGCACTCGGACCTGACTCATGAACGCCCTTTCACGTAGAAAGTTCCTCAAGATCTCCGGCGCTGCAGCCGGGATCGTCGCCGCCGGCGCTGCAGCGGTAAAAGCGCGCGGACCAATTTCCTCCGGCAGCGTCCCGGAAACCGGAACGACCGGTGTTCGAACAGTCCCCACCTTCTGCGACATCTGCTTCTGGAAATGCGGCGCCATTGCGTACGTGGAGGAGGGAAAGCTGTGGAAGGTGGAAGGCAACCCGCTCGACCCTCTAAGCAACGGCAGACTCTGTCCCCGGGGGACCGGCGGCATCGGGGCACATTTCGACCCCGATCGCCTGAGATCACCGCTTCTGCGAAAGAACAACCGTGGTGAAGAGCGGTGGGTAGAGGTTACATGGGACGA
>DKBG01000007.1 GCA_002451155.1 Ignavibacteria bacterium UBA6906 | reverse complement strand
GTTGCCACGCCGAAGCATTTTGCCGTTCACTCCGGCCCCGAACCGGATCGCCATACGTTTAATGCGGTCGTGGACGAACGGGACCTCAGGGAGACATATCTACCCGCATTCCGCGCAACGATTCTGGAGGCCAACGCGCAATCTGTCATGTGCGCCTATAATCGCTTCCGCGGCGCGCCATGTTGCGGGAGCAATGAACTGCTCGAGCGTATTTTGCGGAAGGAGTGGGGCTTCAGCGGCTATGTGGTCTCAGACTGCGGCGCCATCTGGGATATCCATGTGAAGCACAAGGTGGTTGCGACGGAACCGGAGGCTGCTGCGATGGCTGTAAAAGCCGGTACGGACCTCAATTGTGGTGAAGCATACCGGGGGTTGCGCGAGGCGGTCAATAACGGGATAATCAGCGAAGCTCTCATCGATGTCTCCGTCAAACGCCTCTTTCGCGCCCGATTCCGGCTCGGCATGTTCGATCCTCCGGAAAGAGTCTCCTATGCCCGGATTCCATACGGCGTCAATGACTCTCCAGAGCATCACACTCTTGCGCTGGAGGCGGCACGTAAGTCAATAGTCCTGCTCAAGAACGAACGGGGGATTCTGCCGCTCGCCAGAATGCTCAAGACTATCGCGGTGGTCGGACCAAACGCGGATGACTTCGAAGTCTTGCTCGGCAATTATAATGGTGTCTCTACAGATCCAGTTACCCCTTTGCGCGGAATCAGGGAGAAAGCCGGAAAAGACACCCGAGTCCTCTTCGCCCGGGGATGCGACCTTGCGGAGAACATGCCGTCGGTTGAAATCATCCCTCCGGACGTCTTGTCTTCCGGGCTCGGAGGCAACGGGGTGCGCGGCCTGAAGGCCGAGTATTTCAACAACCCGGATTTCCAGGGTGATCCATTTCTCACCCGGACAGATACCACAGTACACTTCAACTGGTGGGAAGAGCCACCGCTGGCCGGGATGAAGGCGGATTCGTTCAGCGTTCGCTGGTCGGGCTTCTTGACACCGCCCGTTACGGGGAAGTACTCGCTTGGAGTCCGAATCTTCGGCGGCGTGCGACTCTTCCTGGATGATTCGTTGATCGTCGAAGTCTCCGCCCTGCACTCCGCGCATGCCCTGTGGAAAGCGCTCGAACTCACGGCGGGTCAGCACTATGCCATTCGTCTTGAGTACGGGGACCGGCGTCCCGATGCGAGCGTGGACCTGGTCTGGGCACGCCCGTACCCGACCCTGAAGGAGGACGCGCTTGTCGTTGCGCGGTCGGCCGATTTGGTGATCGCGGTCATGGGTCTTTCTCCCAAGTTGGAGGGGGAGGAGATGGAGGTGCCGGTGCCCGGGTTTTCCGGAGGGGATCGGATTGAGATCGGACTCCCTGCGAACCAGGAGGCCTTTCTGAAAGAGCTCGTTGCTGTCGGGAAACCCGTTGTGCTCGTTCTTCTCAATGGCAGCGCCCTCGCGGTTCCCTGGGCAGCTGAAAATATTCCGGCCATCGTGAACGCGTGGTATCCCGGACAGGCCGCGGGGACCGCGCTTGCCGACGTTCTGTTTGGGGACTACAACCCGGCGGGGAGGTTGCCGGTGACTTTTTACAGGTCGGCGGACCAGATCCCGCCCTTCACGGACTATGCGATGAAAGGGCGGACATACCGGTATTTCAGCGGTCAGCCGCTCTTCCCGTTCGGCTATGGTCTCAGTTACACTCGCTTCACATACGGCAATCTTCACGCTCCGGAGCACGTGAAAGCGGGCGATCCTGTGCGGGTTTCGGTTGAAGTGACCAATGCGGGCGCCATACCTGGAGAAGAGGTGGTCCAGCTGTATCTTTCGGATCTGGAAGCGTCTGCTCCGGTCCCCATTCGCTCGCTTCAGGGTTTCCGGCGGGTATCCCTGAATCCCGGTGAAACGAGGCGTGTTGAGTTCACCCTCATGCCGCGTCAGCTGTCACTGATTGATGCAACGGGTGCCCGGATCGTAGAACCCGGGGAATTTGAATTGAGCGTCGGGGGCAGGCAGCCCGGTGGTGCCGGCGCCGCGGATGTTTCCACGACGCAGGTCCTGACCGGCCGGTTCTCAGTTGTCGGTTCATCAATCCCTATCCCGGAGCGAGACCAATGACTTCAAAAGAACGTATGATGACAGCTCTGCATCTCGAGAAGCCGGATCGTCTCCCCGTGTCGGTTCACCAGTGGCAGGGCTATCATCTGGACACGTATCTGGGAGGCGTGACGCCGCTGGAGGCCTTTCGCAAATTCGGGATGGATGCTGCGGTCCAGTATTTTGCCGATATGGGCCAGTTCTGGCTCGTAGATGCAGACTACTCCAAATTCTCCACCCCCGAGTGGCGCGATGAGGTCAAGGTGGTGAGCAGTGACCCTGACAACCGGGTGAATCACCATGTCATCCATACTCCTGGAGGTGATCTGACCTACAAGACCGCCGGTGACAGGAAGACCACCTGGATTACGGAATACCTCATCAAGCATGACGAGGACATCGAATTGATCCGCAAATACATGCCGGTCCCGATGCTCGACCTGGAACCTTTGAACAGGATCTATGATGAGGTCGGAGATGACGGCATTGTCCGGGGCTTCGTCTGGGGGGATCAGGCAGGATGCTGGCAGCACGCCGCGTGTCTCATGGATGTGTCGGAGTTGATTCTCCGGACATTTGACCGT
This sequence comes from Ignavibacteria bacterium UBA6906, assembly GCA_002451155.1. Lineage (GTDB taxonomy): Bacteria > Bacteroidota > Ignavibacteria > UBA10030 > UBA6906 > UBA6906. The sequence goes on along the minus strand of DKBG01000007.1, from coordinate 9,725 downwards.
CCTGATTGGGTTCATCGCCTGCTACAAATTCTGCTGGAAAAGAAACTACGGTTTGTCGAAGGGATGAATGGTGCGAAGTTCGACCTGATCGAGACGGGCGGCGGATCTTCTTCTTCGACAGTCATCTCCCCGGGCATTCACCATGAATTCTGTCTGCCGTACGACCGCCGTCTTCATGATGCCTTGCACGGTCTCGGGTTCAAGATCACATATCACACCTGCGGCGGCACAAACGGGATTGAGGATTCAATTCTGTCCAACGGAGCGGATGCCACTGAGACGCTCGCTCCTCCCAGTATAGGCGGCAACCAGGAGCCCTGGCAGGTTAAGGAGAAGATAGGGGGGAGGATCGCCTTGATCGGCGGGATGGATCAGCACTCGGTCTTGACGGACGGGAGTCCGGAGGCAATCGCCGCACAGGTCAGGCTTCTTTTTGAGCGTGTGGGTGCGGATGGCGGCTACATCTTGTCTTGTGCGGATCACTTCTTCGACACCCCGCCGGAGAATATTGCGGTGTATGCCGATGCCGCCAGGGAATGCACCTATTGAGGCGGTCGTACGTCGCCCAATGTGTAGCCCATTTTGTAGGTCGACCAGGTTGGTCGACCTGGCGGGCGACGAACCTCGTCGCCCTGCTGCTTGAGGCCGGAACGTGTAGGTCGACCAGACTGGTCGACCAATTGACCATTCCCCCCTGCCCCTCTGCTACTCTATTCTTATCGCTATCTGCATATAGTTGTTCACAGCCCCGAGCAGCTTGTACTTCACCCGGTACGCCCAGACGAAATCGCTGAATGCCCTGAACTCGTGCGTCGGAACGCCGAACTCATCGAAGAACAGTATGTCCCCGGCCTTAAGCTTCGATGCGATCCGCGTAAGCACGAAAAGCGTCGAGCTATAAAGATCCGCGTCAAGATGAATGACTGTCTTTCGGCTTCCCTGGAAAGACTCCAGAAACCGGTCCAGCGTATCCTGGAAAAGCCCTGTTTGAAATGAGCAACGACCGTCGCTCTTTGCGGGAAATTTGCCCCCTGCTGAGTATGCCCCCTCGTTAAAGTACCCCCACTTCTCCGGCAGTCCGGTAAATGTATCGAAGCCGGTGAATTGTGATCCGGCGTCTGTGTTGTTCACGACCCACCAGTCAAATGAATGCCCCTGACCAACGCCGAACTCGAGGTAGTCGATTGCCTGGTCGAGCCCCTCTTTCTGCATGACGCGCCGGTAAAGGTCGTAACGTTTCTCCGCCCTCGATTCAGGGTCAAGCCTGTCGTTCCACTCGGGCACACCCTGATCGTCGCACCATCTGGAAAGTTTTGACAGGTATGCAAGTTTCAGCATCCCGTCGCTGAACGGTTCCATGAAACGATGCAGGCGATTGGTGACGAAGAACCGTTTCACCTTCCTGCCAGCATTGATCTTCGTAGTGGTGTCAAGTGCCATGGTGCTCAGTTTGCCTTGGGATATTCGGGGTTGACGGTCTAAGTACGGCCTGGATTGAAGGGAAAATGCCCGTCCGGGGACTTAGCGGTCCGCTCAAACATACCCGATTTCTCAGCGAGAAACAATTCAACGGAGAAGCATTCGATGTCCGGTAATCTGTAGGTCGACCAGTCCAGGTCGACCCGCCAGGCCAACGTATCTGACCGCCCTACAACGTGAATTCTGATGCCGGATCCGCCTGGTTTCTATCTGTCGCGATGTTCAATCCGCCCTCTTCAGAAATTTCTCTTCCATCCACTGCCCGAATTGCCTGCCGACATCCATGTTCCCGTGCCCCGCTCCCTGAATTCGGATATACCGGACATCGTATGCTGCATCCTTGAGCATCTCGACAAACCGGTCGGTGTCGTCGATTGGCAAAGATCGGTCCTCGGTACCGTGGAACACGATATAGCTCAGCTCTCTTCCGCCCCCAATATGGGTTCGCAGGTCGTCGCCCTGCTCAAGCCTGCCGGGAGGGACCGGAGTGCCTGATATTATTGCGGCGGCATCAAAGAGTTCCGGATGCAGCATGCTCATTCTCCAGGTACCATAGCCACCCATCGAGAAGCCAAGGCAGAGTGTCTTTTCGATTGGGAGCATGGCTTTGATGTTTTCGACGAGTTGCGCGACATCCAGCTCGTCCTTCCCCCGCCACCACCCGCTGAGATCCCTCCCCCTGGGCGCAAGGATGATGGCGTTCGGGTCCCTGACGTTCTGAGCGGTTGCGAGGGCAAACGAGACTTCGTCCACGCCGCTTCCATGGAGACCGACGTACAGCCTGTACCTTTTTGACCGGTCGTACCCCTCCGGGAACACGATGGAAAACGGTTGCAGGCTGCTGTCGAGTGAAGAGTGGAAAGCGGAGAGGAGGTACCCGCGTCGTCCGTAAATGGTTCCCCCCGATTCGAACATCCTCGCCAGCGATGACACATCCTCGATATCCCGCCGGAGTGCCTCCAGGTCGCTCCGATCGGTAAATATGCGGATTCGTTCGTTCAGAGCATCAGTGCGGTACCGTAACGCCTCAGCACTGCTGGCATGTTCGAGAGACTCCCCGTCCGCAGAGGGTCTGTCGACGAGCGTGCGTATGCCTCCCAGATTTCGGGCTTCGTACCGGTACAGCGACTCCTCCCACACTAGGGAATCTGGTATTGCCGCACGAACCCTGTAGCTCCCGGGATCCGGCGGAAGCTGAAACGAGCTGGATATCATTGTGCGGCCCGCCGGAATCATCCCGCCGGCCGTTCCCGTCCAGACTTGCTTCCCTGTCTGGTCACGGACGGACAGTTGTATCGAGAGTTTCTTCTGCACCGGCGACCAGACAGAAAACGAGACCTGTCCGGCGTCTTCTGTTGTGAGGCGGGACCCCAGCCTGCCGGCGAATGTAAGCGGCGAGGCCTCACGATAAACGAAACTCACGGGAGCAAACCTCCTGAGTGGAGTTCTCTCCGAGTCGAAGTACACGTTGTCCAGATAGGTCAGCCGGATTCTGTCCCCATCGTCTGCCTGGCTCGTGTATCGGATATTGACCCCTGCGCGCGGATTCAGTAAAGGATGGAACGGAAAGAGTCGTGCCCACGGGATCCGGATGTAGTACCGTGCGGTCATGCTTATGGTGTCAATCTCTATCCTGGGCGGCATGTCATCGAGCCGCCGCAAGAAGTAGGTGCCGTCTCTGTTCACGAGCACGGACACCGGTCGGCCCAGCTCGCGGCTGAACCCGAATGCATCAAAGCGGTTGGTATAGCCGCTGCTGTCGTCGCCGGGCAGGGCGAAGTTCACCGTAAATCCATCCCCGTATCGCCACGACCTGTCGCCGTCCTTGAAGTGGGCATCATGGACCGTAGCGCGGATGAGAAGTGCGCTTTGATCAAAGCTGAGTTCCGCTTCGACCTTCGGGAGCGCATTGTCACTCTCCAGTACGAGGGGTGTCCACTCACCCTCCAGGATCAGGAGCGCCTTTTGGTCCGCCGCGCGCAGCGCTTCCTTTCTCGCACGTTCGATGATCGTTCTATATCGTGGGTCGGATCGTACGGCGTTAAGGTCCGAGTCAAGTTCGAAATGGAGGTAATCCAAAAAACCATGGGTGATCGAATTGTCAAGCCATGCAAGGGAAGAGTCAACCTGACCGTTGAGCGAGAAGAGATATGCCATCCTGTACCAGCCGGAGGGATTGTCCGCCTCCAGTTCGGCGAGGCGTCGCGCATAGACCAGGGCACTGTCAAATTCACCTGAGGAATAGAAGGAATCGACTCTGGCCCGGAGGTTCGCTGTCTGAGCATTCGTGACGCACGCATATCCAGAGATCAAGACCAGGAGTAGAAGAGACGGCAGCTTCATGATAAGCCCTTTCGATGGTAGGAGGTCCGGCGTGTGGGCGGTGCTTACTCCTTAAAGTATACGGGAACCTGATAAATTCGATTCACCAGTGGGTCTTTCAGCAATGCGGAAATTGATCTTCCCGGAGGCGCTTCGCATGCACGTGTGGATGTGCCCTCAATGACGGGTGGGTCAATGCACCCTAACTGGATGCGTTTGCCCTGAAATAAGGGGCGCATTGTGATTTCTTTTTGACATTTCTATGACACGCAGGGAGGGTTCATGCGGCATATTGCGGCAGAACAAAGAGCGAGGGCTGGCATGAAAATCACCGAAATTGCAGGAAGGGGGGACCTTCGACCGACGAAAATCCCGGCACGGGAAGTGCCCCATGCGGTCCTTGAATCGAACTATACCTGCAACCGGCAATGCGTTCATTGCTATAACCGGTTCCGGGACATCGTGAAACCGCTGGAACAGATCAAAGTCGAGGTCGACCAGGCGATGGCAAAGCGGAATCTTGAGACCATCTCAATCCTGGGGGGAGAGCCAACGCTCCATCCCGGCCTGCCTGAAATCGTCCGTTACATCAAGAGCAGGAAGCTCGTCTGCCAGATCCTGACTAACGGTGTGGTTCTGCTGAAACCCGGCGGAGATGCACTCCTGGACCGTCTGATCGCGGCAGGACTGGATCGCATCGTCATTCACGTGGATGACGGACAGGGTCTCGACGATCAGCAGGTTGAGGAAATGCGCAGATCCTTATTCGCGAAGTTCGAACGCCGCAAGCTCTACTTCGCACTCTCTATTACGCTGTCAGCCGGCGCACCGGACGAGATCCCCCTGGTGATGAAGCGGTACGCCGGCTACCGCTACTTTGACGGCATCCTTGCGACCATTGCACGGCACATGGACCAGGTCGTGCGATCACTCAATTCAACCAACGGCTCCCCGGAACTCTCGGACGTCTATCGAAACATCGCGCGCGGGTTGCGCGTTGAGCCGTCGTCCTATCTCCCTTCAAGCCTGGACGACGAGGAAGTCCGCTGGCTCACCTACTTCTACTACATCAACGCCGACACCGGTGCCTCCGTGTCCATCTCCCCCGTGTTTACCCGGCTGATGCGCCGTGTATACAGGCTATTGACGGGCAGACACCTCTTTGCTGTGCCGATGAGGCCCTCTCTTTCCGGGCTCTGGTTTCTCTGCACGTCGCTGATGGAGATTCTGCTCGATCCTGTGAAAATCTTTCGCTATGTTCGCTTGATCAGGAATTCGGGGCTGTTGCGTGACATCCGCTTTCAGTACATCGTTGTCCAGTCGGCCCCACAGTTCAATGAGGAAAAGCAGTGCGTGGAGATCTGCTATCACTGTCCCGACGCAACAATCCGGAATGGGAAACTTGCCCCGGTCTGTCTGGCTGACTGGATGAGCCCTCCGGGAAAACACCTTGCGGAGCTGGGTAGCGACCACCGGACATCGGAAATCGTCTATGCACACCTCGAGGAGGTGTAATGCCGGGCCACCCTGAATTCCAGGNNTGACCTTCCGACATCTCACTGTACATCTGGCCCGACCGGGGAATGGGTCCCCCATTACAAAGACCCTTGCTGTTGAACATGCCAGGGTACAGGCGGGCGAAGATGAGGGCTGCACGCTCGCATTCGCCGGCGGGGAAATCGATGTTCGCCGCGACCGGGGTACCATCGACGTCTCCACTCCCGGCTGTTCTGCGCGCCTGCGCTATGTTCCCTGGAATGGATTCCGGCCACAGCCGGTCGTAATTCGAAGCGGAGGACGGAGCCGAATTCTCTGGAAACCGGTCCATATGAAATCAATTGTGTCCGGATCGGTCATGATCGGAGATGATACGGTCAATGTCGAGGGGTGCGACGGATACATAGACTATCTTGAATCTTCGTATCTTCCGCCGGCGGTTCCGGTGCGCACACTCTACTGGGGGAGACTCCACCATCCCGAACTTGATCTTGTCTTCATGCGCGCAGCGGACGGCCCGGGTAGCGCTGCATGGTCCAGGCTCTCAATGCGCGCCGGCAAATCTGTCACTGAATGCGAAGAGGTCGCAATTATGAATACGTGGGGTTTGCAGGGGTCCCCATCGCATGCGCTCTCTCCGGGTGGCTATGACGCTCGCGCTGCCTGCGGTTCACGCCGGATCCAGGTGAGTGTGCACCATTCAGCCGCCGTCCAGGAAAGCAGCTTCATCGATCATCGGGACATGAAGTCATCGGCGGTGCGATACGCTCTCAAGAAGCTGACGAGAGATCCACGGAGCACCAAGTGGCTCTCTTATGCAGATGTCACGGTGGTAGATGAAGGAACGACAAAGAAGATCTGCGGCATCCCATTTATCGACGAGTTTGCACTTCTCTGAAGGCGAGCACGGTATGAGCACACGAAAGCTATCTGCCGGGGCGCTGGGGTACGGGGCCCTCTTTGCTATCGTCCTTCCGGCCGGACTTTTTGCATGGGCTGATGCGACGGAGAGTATCGTTGCGCTTCCCGCTGTTCAATCCACGCCGCTCGGCCTTGCGGGCATCCTCCTTGGTGCCGTTCTTCTCATGTCCGGTGTGATCTGCCTGACCGTGTTCGGCGACGGCCTGCCGATGAATCCCTATCCGCCCACCCGGCATGTGATGCGAGGGCCCTACCGCCTTATTCGCCACCCCATCTACGCCGGGTTCTCGTTTCTATGCGCAGGCGTGTCGCTCGCCTATGGGTCGCCTGGAGGTCTCTGGCTGGTCACCCCTATTGTCATACTGGGCTGCGTTGCCCTGGTGCTCGGGTATGAGAATTTCGACCTCAGGAAACGGTTCGGCACAACCCTGCCTGAACCGTATCTCCGCTTCCCCCCGGCGGAGGACCGGGCGCCCACGGTTCAGGACTGGCTGTCCGTTCAGCTTCTTGTGCTTCTCCCATGGCTGGTTCTCTACGAGTGGCTCGCGGCTCTCGGGACCCCGGACGGGGCCATCGTTGCGTTCCTTCCATTTGAGAAGACCCTCCCTGTGATCGAATGGACGGAGATCCTCTACGCGAGCACATATCTCTTTGTTTTTGCTGCCCCGGCCGTGGCTCCCACGCGGCGGGTGCTCCGGGACTTCGCCATCCAGGGATTTGCCGCGACGCTTCTCATGGTCCTTTTCTTCATTTCGATCCCGCTCGTTGCTCCGCCGCGGGCGTTTACTCCGGTGACACCGCTCGGAGAGTTTCTCGCTTTTGAGCGGGGGCTCGATACACCCGGGAACGCATTCCCGTCGTATCATGTTATCTGGATCCTTCTTGCAATGTCGGTCTTTGCGCGGAGGATGCCGCGCGTACGGTACGCATGGTGGGGACTCGGGATCGTTATCTCGCTCAGCTGTGTGACAACAGGGATGCACGCGGTCGTCGACGTGCTGGCCGGGGTCGTCGTGTACGCCGCGATCAGAAACTTGCAGGGGATCTGGGAATTTCTCCGGCGCTCGGCAGAACATGTCGCGAATTCATGGAAGGAATGGAAGTGGGGATCCGTCCGGATCATCAATCATGGACTCTACGCGGGGATCGGGTCCTTCCTGGCAGTGGCCATCGTGGGGGGATTGCTCGGCATTGAGAACCTCGGCGCGGGAATCCTGGTGGCGTTCTCTGCGCTGGTTATATCGGCGCTCTGGGCCCAATTTGTTGAAGGCTCCCCCAGCCTCCTCCGTCCGTATGGGTTCTACGGTGGAGTGCTCGGAATCATTCTGGGGTCGCTCCTGGCATGGCCGGTCTTCGGAATCGACCCGTGGCTTCCTCTTGCGGCGTTCAGTGTCGCGGGCCCCTGGGTGCAATCGCTGGGCAGAGTCCGATGCCTGGTTCAGGGATGCTGTCACGGGTTTGAAGCGCCAGCCGGTGTGGGGATCGTGTACAGGCATCCCCGCTCGCGGGTGTGTCGTCTTTCAACTCTTGGAGGAGTGCCGATACATCCCACGCCTGTCTACTCTATTCTCTGGAACATTGTCATTGCCTGTCTGCTGACAGTGCTCTGGTTCGGATATGCCCCGCTTTCGTTAATCGGCGGGCTCTACCTCATCCTCACAGGGCTCGGGAGATTTGTGGAGGAAGCCTATCGGGGTGAACCGCAAACGCGAACCACGGCAGGGTTGCGCTTTTATCAATGGATCGGAGTGTTTACCGTTCTTGCCGGCGCCGTTGTTACCAGTGTTGCGAGCAACTCCGCGCCCGGCATCCTGCAGTTCGACTGGATGGTCGTTGCCGTTGCGGCGCTGTTCGGCGCCGTGACATGGTTTGCTCTCGGGGTTGATTTCCCCCGATCGGATAGAAGGTTCGCGAGGCTGGTATGAGTCTTTTGAGCCGGCACATCTTCTCCAGTCACTGGTAACTCGCCGGCCCGCGCCTATCACCATTCAATGACACCGGAAGGGATAGGGGGAGTCACCGCCGGTTCGGGTATCTCCTGATGGTCCGTATTTCGTTCTCGCTCGCAGGCCTGAGTTCCATCGCCATTCCCCCGGAAGGCTTCAGATCCGCCCGGATGACAGATGTTGATCCCACGATGAACCGGTCAATCCTCACATGAGTGCGCGTGCGTATGGAATCCCCGCCATCGGCATACAACGCGGCGATATAGCTCCTGTCTTTGTCGAGAAAGGCGAGCGGGATATCCAGCGTCCTCGCATCGTTGTTGGTAATTGTCCCCACGAACCATGATGCTCCGCTTTTTCGGGCTGTGGCAATGCACGTCCCGATTTCCCCGAGAAGCACTCGGGTTGTATCCCACACCGTCGGGAGGTGATCGAAGAACTCAACTTCCGGTTCGCCTTGATAGTCGGAGGGTTTGTCGTACCAGAAGACGAATTGGAGTGGACTATAATAGATGACAGACAGAGCCAGCTGGTGAGCGGAAGTGGTCTTGATGCCCCTGACATTCTTCAGGCCGCTCTGGTGATAATAGCAGATCGTATAATCCGCCGCGCCTGCGAGAAAGCGGGTGAACGGAACAATGGTGTTGTGGTTGGCATCGGGCATGCATTCGTTGCCGTAGATTCCTTCCTGTGTCATCAGGTTTGGATATGTTCTGCTGAATCCGGTCGGCCGGTACTCGTCATGGACGTCGACCATCAGGTTGTACTGCGCTGCCTTCTGGACAGCCTCGTGGAGCCAGGTGGTCCATCGATGTGAACCGACATGCACAAATCCGAATTTCAGACCCGCAACACCCCAGTCCCTGTACAGGGGCAGGATCTCGTCGATTTGCCGTTCGAGGGCCCGGTGATTCACATACAGAATCACCCCGATGTTCCTTTCCCGGGCATACGCGATGGAAGCCTGTAAGTCCAGATCCTTTTTGGGATTTCGTTTCGGATCGACATCGACCTTTGAGGCATCGGATGTTTTCGAGTATTCGTAGCCGTACCACCCGGCGTCAAACTCGATGTATTGAATGTTGTGTTTCACGCAGAAATCCACACACTCTCGTGCCCCTGCCGACGACAGAGTGACTTCACGGATCACCTTGCCTGGCCGTATCCACTCCGTATTCCGTATTTCGCACGGAGGATTCAGGTTCAGAAAGATGTCGTTCTGTTCTATCAATCCTCCAGCCTGCTCCGCGACCATGATCACCCTCCAGGGGGTCCTGAACGGAGAGGATTCGGTAACCGGGCCGAAGAGTCTGGCAGTGACAGTATTCTTCTTGTCGGGGGAGAGGATAAACTTCATCCGAGAGTAGTTTACCAGTCGCGCTTCCCCGATCGCGACGAACAAGCCGTTTGCCAGGACCAGCGTCAATGGGCGCTCGCTTTCGTAGTCCGGTGTTCTCGGTGCCCATGCAGGCGGCGGCAGAGTACTGCCGTATGACCAGTCTTGAAGGGGTCGCGCGTAGTAGAGCTCCTGTGCGGATGGCGAGACGTAGGCAATCGCCC
>DKBG01000311.1 GCA_002451155.1 Ignavibacteria bacterium UBA6906 | reverse complement strand
TTTGTCAAGCCTGGCACGGATGTTGAGTGGTTTGAATACTGGAAGGCTCAGCGGATGCAGTGGTACGCCGATCTTGGCGTGCGGAAAGAGAACCTGCAGTGGCACCAACATGGTCCCGATGAGCTGGCCTTTTATGCCAAGGGAGCGTTCGATATCGAGTACCGCTTCCCGTTCGGGTGGGGGGAAATAGAGGGAATCCACAACCGGACAGACTATGACCTTTCCCGGCACGAACAGTTTTCGGGCAAGGCGCAGAAGTACTTCGATGAGGCCACGAGGGAAAAGTTTATTCCGTTCATTATCGAGACCTCAGCGGGCGCGAGCCGTTCCTTCATGGCCTTCCTCGTCGATGCGTATACGGAAGAGGAAGCGCCGACGGCTGACGGAAAAGTCGAGACCCGAGTGGTCATGAAATTCCATCGGGAACTCGCGCCGCTCAAGGCCGCCGTCTTCCCTCTGGTGAACCGGGACGGGATGCCGGAGATCGCCAGGAAACTCGAAGCGGACATTCGTCCCCACTACCGGGTGTTCTACGACGACAGCGGGGCGGTCGGCCGCCGGTACCGGAGACAGGATGAAGTGGGTACGCCATACTGCTTCACGGTTGATTCACAAACGCTCCAGGATCAGACGGTGACCGTCCGTGACAGGGACACCATGAAACAGGAGCGGGTGAGTGCCGACAGGATTCTCGAGTATCTGCGCGACCGATTGGGGTAAGCGGGGGTGCCCGCTGTGCGGGCGCGCGCGAACAGAACCAAGGGGGGATACCATGATATTCAGCAGGCTCTGCGCCGGACTGGCGCTCCTTGCGTGTGTCGCTGCCGGGTGCGGCGAAAACCTCGCTCCGCCGTTCGGAGAGCTGATCGGACCGCCTTTGAATCTAAAGGCGCTGTCGATCGATTCGAACAGCGTTCGACTGCAATGGGACCCTCCTGCGCTGTCGTCGGATACGAATTTTGCCGGATATCAGGTGGAATACCTTGGGATCGTTCAGCCTCTCCCCAAGACCGCCACGACCTATACCGCCTCGCCCCTTCCGAGCGGACAGACGGAGTTTCTTGTCCGGTCACGACAGGCGGACGGACGCATCGGCGATCCGGTGAGTATCACGTGGGCTCCTGCCTACCGATTTGAGAACAACTATACGCTTCAGGAATACCTCTTCAGCGACCAGACCCGGTTCAGCGGACTCGACGTAGGCGATGCCCTGCGGAACCCGCTGGTCATGCCGATGGGGGCGACGAACGCGGGCCAGCTGGTCGACGTGTTCCTGGCCGGCGGCGGATTGACCGCGCCCGGTGCGGACGCTCCGCTCAGATTGCACAGTGCGAGCGTGTATTCGCCGGGATATTCTGTCGCCCGGTTCTCAACGATCCGTCATTCCTCCACCTCCCTCAACTATTTCCTTGATACGTTTCCGTCCGGATTTGATAGTGCCAGCGTTCTCCTCGGCGACAATACCATTTACTACGTGCTTGTGGGCGGGCCGAACGCGACATACAACGTTGCCCGACTGCATGTCCGTCTTTTGGGCGGAACCTACCCCAATCGAAGCGTTGCGATAAACATTTCACTGCAGAAAAGCCCGAGCCTCTTCATCGCCGAAGCCCGGCGGGACCGGTCGGTTGTCGATTCCCGCGTTGGACGGCTTGCCCTCGTGCTTCCGTAACGCGCGGGGTTTTCCCTTTCTTTGATGAAGAAAAGATGATATACTTGGGGGTGATGCTCGACGTGATCCCCATGTATGTCTTTTCCCCGGCCGAGATGATGTAATGAGTTTCAGCGCGCGCGTGATCTTCCTCACCAGGCATGGTGATCTCCGTTCCGGCTGGAGAATGCTGATCTTTCTTCTCCTCGGATCCGTTCTGCTCCTCGGATTCGGGTGGATCGCATATGCGCTGAACGCTGGAGGCGAGTATGTTCAGCTGGCGCTTGCGCTGGGCGCGCTCGGGCTGACCACGTGGATCATGACACGGCTGGTGAGCCGCAAACCGTTCACGGCAGTCGGTCTGGCAGTGCGACCGCCTGTGAGCCGAGACGTTGTTCTCGGCCTGCTGCTTGGTTTCCTGATGATGTCCGGGATCTTCATTGTGCAACTTAGCCTCGGATATGTCCGGGTCAGCGTGATTGCCCCTTCCTGGGGCTCGGCTGCCCTTGTCGTCGGCGAGTCCTTCCTGGTCTTTGCCCTCGCAGCATTCTTTGAGGAGTTCCTCTTCCGGGGATATCTCTTTCAAACATTCATCCAGGGCGTGACTTTTCTCCCCGCGACGCTAATTTTCGCAATTCTCTTTGCCCTGGCCCATCTCAGGAACCCGAATGTGACTCCGGTGGCGCTGACCAATATCGCGCTTGCGGGGATCTGGCTCTCGTTCGCCTATATGAAGACACGCCGGCTCTGGCTTCCGTTCGCGCTTCATCTATCCTGGAATTTCTCCCAGACTACAGTGTTCGGCTTTCCGACCAGCGGTCTGGAAATGAGCCGGCGGAAAGTGGTGGAGTCATTCGTTTCCGGTCCGGACTGGATTACAGGGGGCAGCTTCGGACCCGAAGGGGGTGTCCTGGCTTCGATCGCAATCCTCCTCTGCACCTGGCATATATTGAAATCCAGCTGGTACGCGACACCTGCCGGATGTGTCACCCTCGATTCAATCGAAGACCTGTTGCCGAACGGAGAGGGGGAAGGTGCCGGGGCATGACTGGAGTGTTTGGCGTATGTCTGGTTCTGAGCCTTCTCCCGGGGTCCGCAGATTCCGCGGCGACGTCGAGGGGAGACTCGCTTGTCGAAGTGCTAGCCCATTCGGGCATTCAGCAGGTGTACAACCTCGAATTCGAAGCTGCGGACCGCACCTTCCGGGAAATGGTCCGGCTGAGACCGTCCAATCCTGCGGGGCATTTCTTTCTGGCAATGGTCGACTGGTGGAGAATCATGATCGACCTTGAGAACGAACAGTACGACGACCGGTTTCTCAATGCCCTCGACCAGGTGGTGGATATGTGTGATTCAATCCTCGACCTGAATGAGCGAGATGTTTCGGCGATCTTCTTCAAGGGTGGAGCGATCGGGTTTCAAGGGCGGTTACACTTTCACCGGGATGATTATCTCGGTGCTGCCAACGCTGGCAGGAAGGCGTTGCCGCTCGTTCAGAAGGCATCTTCCCTGGACCCGGACAACTATGACATTCTCCTCGGGACCGGGATTTACAATTACTATGCGGAGGTGATCCCCGAGGAATATCCAATTGTGAAGCCGCTTCTGCTTTTCATCCCGCCCGGCGATAAGACAAAGGGGATCGAACAGCTGACTCTGGCCGCGGAAAAAGGGAACTACGCGTCTGTGGAGNNGGGCGGTATCCGAACAACATGCTCTTCCACAGGTACGTCGGGCGGTGTTCTGCGGCGCTCGGACGGTGGGAGCAGGCAGCGGAAGTTTTCGGGGAAATCTCGGCCCGGGCAAAACGGAATCAGTTGGGGTATACCATTTCGGTGGACCGCGAAGCGGAATACTATCTGGGTGCTGCAGCCCTGATCTCCGGAACGCTGGACAGAGCTCTCCGCCATCTCTACAAATGTGATGAGCTGTCCAGGAGCCTCGATACGAAGGAAGCCTCCGGATT
>DKBG01000145.1 GCA_002451155.1 Ignavibacteria bacterium UBA6906 | reverse complement strand
TGTCCTGTCGGGTTCGCTTGGCGCACTTGCACTGGCCGTCCTCACCGGGTTCATCCGCATCGTGCGAGGACCCAGCGCGGCGGACCGGCTTCTCGCACTTGACTTCCTCACGATGATTGGCATCGCAATTTCGGCGCTCACCGCGGCAGTGACACACCGGGGACTGTTCCTCGATATCGCCATCGTCCTGGCCCTGATTTCGTTCATTGGCACCGTTGCCGCAGCTACCTATATTGAAAAGAAGACAAGGCCATGACTGACCTTCTCGGATCTGCCCTCGTTGTCCTGGGCACTCTCCTCATCGTTCTGGCAGCGTTCGGACTCCTGCGCATGCCCGATATCTACCTTCGCCTCTCCGCGACAAGCAAATCCTCCTCGCTCGGCATTGCCTGCGTCCTGGCCGGCGTCGCCCTGCTGATGCAGGACACGGGCGTCACGCTCAGGGCGCTGATCATCGTCGCGTTTGTTGTCCTTACCGTTCCGGTGGCGTCGCACATTCTCGGACGGGCGGCCTATCGCGCCGGCACAAAGTTGTGGGCGGGAAGCGTTGTTGATGAGATGGGTGAATCGCAGCACGCGCACCCAGGGGCAAGATCAACGGGGAAGGATCTGAGGCGGAGCCGATAGGCCTCCCGGTCAACGAATCGAGAGGGCCCGTCGAGGATTGGCGGCGGTCAGCGCGTTCACCTCGGCGGTAGAAAAACCCTCTTTCATAAGTCTCGGGATGAATCCGGTCATCAGGAAATCGAAGGGACGGCATGCGCCGTCAGCAGTGTACGCGTTCCCGTCGTGAGAAAGCAGAACCCGTCCGAGAAGTCCCTCCTGACTCAGGGCCCTGCATAGTGAAAGGATCAGGTCGGCCCGCTGGGGGTGCACCCCGTCAAGGGAGATCCAGGCCCCTCTGCGCGCCGCTCTGACCAGGTGAATCGGTTCGAGCACATAATGCGCGTGGACCCAGATCCAGGCATCCGCACCGACTCCTTCAGAGGTCAGCAGGTCGAGAATCTCCTCGGCAGCCTTCGGGTTGTTGCCTGTGTGCGTCTGTATTGGCATCCCGCTCACACCATGCAGTCGTGCCGCTGCGGTCATGAGTTTTCGATCCACTGCGGTGAGATGATTTCCGTCAATGGCTGTCTTGATGAAACCCGGGCGGATTCCGGTCTGACCGATCCCGCCCTCCCACTCCGCCTTCCACGAATGGAAGATCGCATCCACTGAAAGCTCGCCGATCTCCGGAGGCAGATATCGGCCGCCGGAGGCGCCGTACCAGCCGGTGTTTGTGAGAATGACCACGCCGCTCTTTTCAGACACACGCCGCAGGAGATCAGGCCTGCGACCGATGTACGCCGAGGTGCAATCGGCAATGGCCGTACACCCGAGCCCGCGCAGCTTCTGAAGGTAGGGAACAATCGCAGAAAAGAGGGCATGTTCGTCATACTCCGCCTGCTGCACCGGGTCGCCGCCGAATTTTGACATGATGTGCTCATGGGGTAGCATCAGACCGGGATCATCCGCCGGAATTTGCCCGATGACTGACATCAGAACACTCATATGACCCCCTCCGCAAGACCGGAAGCTCCCTGCTGCAACACCCCGGGAATCCTTCCCCATTCATCAAATACCGCTTCCACCGTCCGCGGGTCTGCCGCGAGACCGAACTCAAGCTGGCCGATGATTCCGCCTGCTGGATCATAGAGATGATTCGCGACAGTCCTCACGGCAGCGCGGGCGACCTCAGGATCCGGTGAAGGGAGAACCCGCTGTCTGTCTATTTCCCCCCAGAAGGTGATCGAACCGCGCGCGGTTTTTGCGAGAACGTTGAGGTCCATACAAAACAACTGCGAATTGACCGCATCCACTCCGATTTCCACGAGATCAGGAAAAATGTCCTGGATAAACCCATCCGAGTGCATGAAGATATACTTCCCGTGTGAATGCGCGAGCTCGCAATACTCGCGGTACATAGGCTTGAACAGCTCCCTCCAGAGGCGCGGTGAGATCAGGAGCTGACGTTGTCCGCCCCAGTCGTCCATGAACTTTACCGCATCGACCCGGGTGGAAAGCCAGAACTCGAGTTCCTTGAGGTAGAATCCATGAATGACGTCCAGCAATTTCACCATCTCTTCCCCACCCCCCGCAATATCCATCAGGGCGTTCTCGCTTCCACGCAGGAACTGGTATCGTTCCCAGGGCCGCGGACAGCAGTCCGCGAGCACGAAATGGTCACTCTTGTCACAATACCGATTCACCCGGTCACGGGCGGGGCCGGGAGGGTCCGGAAAAATCTCATAGGGCGCCTTCACGGATGTCCATTCTCCGGCCTCCTCGATCATCGGCCGTCTCACCTCACCGATTGCCCCTGCCTGAATGTTCAGGAATGTACACCCCCATTCGTCGGTGTATTCTCCCGGCGTGTAGGCGTCTCCCCGGACACGGGGCGACGGAAGATAGACGGTCGGAGCCTGGACAAAATCGGGCGGGTATCGGGACCGGATGCGTGCGAGCTCCTCCGGATAGCGCGACTCCGCCCAGGGCAATGTCCAAAGGTCCCGCGGGATGCGGGAAGGATAGTCGAACCGGAGACAACGCTTGACAATTTCTCGCGGCGTCTGTCCGGTGGTCATTCGTGCCTCCCTTGAACGATCGATGAATGAGATTTCTGAATCCCCACGCGCTTGAACACCGAATCCGGCAGGACCAGCCGAAGACGCGGTGACGAGCGTCGAGGGATCAGTACTTCCAGCTTGTGGTGTCGGCCCCCGCCGGTGCGGTCTCACGAATTCTCTTCAGAATGGCCGGAACGTACATCTGGTTATAGCGAAGGCGTGAGAGGTAATTCGGCCGGGTCGGGTCACCGTTCCAGCAGTGCTCCGCGCCGTCGCCGTATCGCACCTCTCCGTCGAAATACGGATTGCGTGTTCGTTCGAGGAATTCCTGCATGAGGTGGACCGCATTGTTCAGATAGAAGTTATCCATGTCCCCGCAGTACAAATGGATTTTGCCGACGAGCTTCGGCCCGAGCGTGGCCCAGTCCCGTTCGAGGATATGTCGGAGATCGTAATGCTCCCGCCAGTAGGATGCAACATCCCGGTTGATTTCTCCGGTCAACTTGTCCCAGATGGGAGCGGGATAGCCGTCGGAGCCGACCGGTGAGAACACCGCCTGCCAGATGTCCCACTGNNCGGGGGATTTTTTTCCACTCGGAGTCATAATAATAGGCGTTCCGATGGTCGTAGATGTTCACGATGGTGTACGCGCGGAAATCCACCGGGTCAGGGCAGGCGGCAAAACACCCGTTGAAATCGTCCGGGTAGAATATCTGTGCAGCCAGTGCTTCCCATCCTCCTGTCGATCCGCCATAGGTGAAGCGTGCCCACCCCTCGCCGATACATCTGAACTTCTTTTCAATGAAGGGAATCAACTCGGACATAATGGCGTCTCCGTACGGCCCCAGATTCGCCGAGTTGACGGCGTAGGAATCATCGTAGTACGGGTTGGCGTGCTGTAGTTCAATGATGACGAATCGTGGAAAATCCGGACCGGTCCACTCCTTGAAGAACGAATAGGCATACTCCTGCTGCGTCCTGTTGTACCCCGTAATCCGGAACCGGGCACTGCTGTCAGGGGGAAGGTTCGGATCAGGCGGAATCTCNNGGGGGCATCCAGCCGGAACGTCGTGGGGGCCGAGTAGAGATTGCCCGGGGCCAGATTCCATCGTTGGCCCTCTCCCCTGTCCATCGGGAGTTTCACCACGTGTCCATCAGCCCGGTGAAATGTCTCATACCGGTGGAGAAGGGCCTGAACACGGTACGATCCCGGTGGCAGGTCATTCAGAGTTCTGAGCGGATAACCGAACGCGTTTTCGTCAATGACCGCTTTCTGTCCGGCGCGCCATCCTCCAACGTCAATTCCAAACGCAAGCTGCGTCCCGGCTCCGTCGTTGATCTGAAACCGGGGCTCAGCCGTACTGTCTGTCGATATCAGGAGCAGGAGACGGCCGTCCAGCCGTCCCGGCGCGACAGCTGGAGCAACACTGATGACAAAGCGAAGACCCGTTCCTGACCCTCCCAAAATTCCCGGGTTCAGCAGGAGAAGGCCACTGTACAGGAGTACGGACCACCACAGACGAGACATTGCTATACCTCTCTGTTCCGTGCGGAGATCATGAACCGGATCCCGGGCAACCGGGTCTCGTCCCAGGGCCTTCCAGACGCTGGTGTCATGAGGGGCGGGGGTTCCAGCGCAGGGTTACCCCGCACAGGATATTGCGCGGGAGCCCCGGTTCGAAATACCGTGGGGCGCCGGATCCCCCGGCTGGCACACCATTGATGAACACAGACGAAACATACGAATGATCAGCCAGATTTTCGATTCCGAGATACGCGTCCAGGACCACCGGTCCGGATGTGAGCGAGCCGCCCACCACCGCCCTGAGCGTGGTCGCCGGACTGACGCCTCCTTCCGGCGAATTTGAATCATCCGAGAAATATTTGCCCGTGTGACGAGCGCCAAATTCAATATACAGGTTTTCCCGGACATCGTACCTGAGAAGGGCGGTGATGCTCAGATCCGGGACTCCCGGAATGTCCCGCCCTGAAAAGTCGCCGAGCTCATTCGCATAGGTGAGATAGGTTCCTGACAGGATTGTGCCGGCTCCCCTCAGCGAAAGGCCGAAGGACGAACGGAGATCCAGCCCCACCTCCGCACCCAGCCGGCGAGATCGGCCCGCGGTGAGAAAGTACGCGCCGCCGTCATACGGAACAATCTCGTCGGATACATTGATGAGAAATCCGGCAAGGTCGTAGGCGACGAAGCGAAGTATCGGCGACGAGAGCTCTGCAATCCCTTTCGCACCGATCTCAAACGTTTGAGACTTCATCGGATCGAGAAAGGGGTTCAGTGACGTCAGCGTGTCGAACGGAGGGGGAGGATCCACCTCGTTATAAGCTGGCGCTTCGAGTCCTCCCCCCAGCGACGCATAGACCGCATGGCCCGGACGCCATCGGAACGAGACACCGAGTTTCGGCGACCACGCCCTGAACTCTTTGCTGGCGGCAAGCGACGGGTTCATGTTGTCATCGGCGGCATAGGTCAGGATATCGAACCGCGCCCCGACAATGACGCTCCATGCGTCGCCGAATGCGAGTTCCTCCTGGGCGAAGAGTCCGAGCGAATTCGCACCTTCGACCTTGTTTTGTCTGAGCGTTGTCCCCCGATTTCCCTGAACAAGGTTGTAGAAGAGGATTGATCCGTTCTGATACGCTTCATCGACGCCGAGAAGCGTGACCGATCTGACCGGCTCACCGGGAAAGAGGGAGAGGCGGTATAGTGCGTTGCCGCCGAAATGGTACCTGTTGAAATCTCTGAAGGTATTCCGTTCCGACCGCTCAATCACCTTCTCCTCCCCGAAGGCGAGAACTGAGACAGCATGCGTCTCTCCCGCACCATAATCGACTCTGAGCCCCACCCGCCCAATCCGGTTCAGACGGCGTTCATCCCTGGCCGCATAGGTGGAATCGGCCTGCCGGGGGGCAAGGTTGAACTGATCCCTTGTGAGCGGTCCGGGAACTTGAAAGAAGTTCGATGTTGACAGGATCTGTGTGGTAAGGCTGCCCTTCTCGCCGAACGGCAGGGTCAGAACGGAGTTCAGCGTGGCTTTGCTGCTCCGGCTGTGTTCTCTCCATCCGTCGAATGTCGAGTTGGACAGGGTAAAAACCAGATCCCCCTGACCCAGCATGGTTCCGGTCTGGACGCTTTCGCTGTGAAGGCCGAACGATCCCGCTGCAGCCCCTGCACGAACGAAGGGCGGACTGCTGTCACCGCCAGAACGGACGTTGATCAATCCGCCTGACGCTCCCCCGTAGAGGGCTGATGAGTTACTGCGGATGACTTCAATGCTGCTCGCAGACCAGAGATCGACGAGGTCGAGAGAGGTCCGGCCATCCGGCTCCGACACGGGGAACCCATCGACGAGCACGCGTATCCCTCTGATCGTTCCGGCATTGGACCGGTCCCCATTCCCGCGAGCGCCGAATCCCCGGACGGTGATCCTAGCGTCCAGACCACCTGCCCTGCTCTGGACGAGAAGCCCGGGAACCAGAGAAAGGGGCTCTTCGAGTCCGATGCGACGGCTGAGTCGTATCGGTCCTGCGGGTACAATCTGGACAGCCAATGGGACCTCAAGCAGAGTTTCAGGAGTCCGCGTCGCCGTGACGGTAACTGCGGGAATCTGAAAGACCGTATCCCTCCGCTCCTGCGCCAGCACGGATCCGGAAAGAAATAGAAGCGCAAGAGCGGTCAGGCAGGTCGCCACTGCGGAGGTCTTGACACACGCGTGAGGGAGTATCATTGGTTGGGATGCCCGCAGGAATCGTGCCCAAAAGTACTACAGGAACCTGCAAATTTCAACTGGCGGAACGATCGGAACGGTATTCTGGTTGCATGCCATTACGGGCCCCGAGTTGCGGTTCACCAAGATTTGTTATTACCTTTCTGCACGCGTCTGACTTCATTCTCATGAAAGGATATCCCATGCGGACAGTACTCTCTCTCATCACCGCCGCAACTGTGCTACTCCTGACAGGATGTGGTTCTTCGATCTCGGTCACCTCAGACTTTGATCCGGGGGTTGACTTCAAAACGCTCAAAACCTTTCAGTGGCACGAGCCGAACAAGCGGTCATCTGACGATCCGTTGACCAATTCACTTCTCGCCAACCGCGTGAAAGAGGCGGCAGGCAAGGCACTCAAAGCGAAGGGGTTCGTAGAGGCAACAGGCGAAAAACCTGATTTCTACGTCTACTCGGTTGCCGGTCTGAAAGACAAGATGAACGTCACAAANNCGCATGGACGAAGTGGTGGCAAAGATCCTGCAGGGATTCCCTCCAACTCCAGGGTCAAAATAGGTTCTCTCAGGCTCTGCGCATCGGAGACTACTCGGTCCCCGGTGCTCGCGCGCTCGCTGATCAAGAGTGAGGGTGACCGTCCACGGGCGGGAACCGAATAATCAACGCATCAGCTTTGACGTTAATGGTTGCGGGGGAATTCCCTCCCCGGCGTTCCAGGGGAGATCCCGATTCCTGCCCGCAGAGCCGCAATCAACTGCCGACCGCCCTCACGTGGACGAAAGGAGTTTCACGACGTATGCGCACCGCCTGTTCCGTAGGTGGACTCTTTTGTGCTCTCGCCCTACTGACCCTCACTGCCGTTGCACAGGAGTCAGACACACAGATTGACTCCCCGACCGAAGGCCGACCGTTCGACTGGCTGACAATGGGAAACTTCCGCCCCTACATCGAAGCGGGATACGGGGCCACTATCCTCGATCAGAAGCTCTTCGCTGCCGAGTTACCGACGCTCGGAGTGGCAGAACTGCGCTTCGGATACAGGGAGATGAAGCCGTACAAGTCGTGGGGGTACAAGCTGGACGATCGATCCCTCTCAGGAAGCTACGGCACCACGCAGATGCCGTTCGGGAAGTCCGGAAGCGGCGAGGGGGAGAAATACTGGCGTGTTGCAGCGGCAAGGAAGGACGGCTACGGCTATGATATCGCAATCGCCAAATTCATATTGCACCATGGGTATTCGTTCAGCCTGACAGGGCTATCGGCGGGTTCCTATGGGACGATCTCAACGGCGGACTCAGCAATCATGCAGCGGTACGATGGCCGGACCAATTTCAGCCTGAGCACTGAGCCGGGAATTACCGCCGAGGTGCTCGGGTTCCTCAGTGTCTCAGCGGGATACGAGGCAACAGTCGTGTATCCCCGGGTTGTTTTCCCGCAGTGGTTTGTGAGCTACCTGCTTGCGTCGTCTTCGATCGTTCTGGTCTCCGGCTTCGCAGACGACATAGTCAATCTCAGCCCTGTCCTCGGTCCGGCGCTCTATTTTTTCCTTCGCAACGCCGTTGCGCTCGCGTTTGCATACGCGTGGCGGTCGGACATGAACTGGATATTCCCCTCCGAGACACCCCTCATGACGCACCTCGTCAAGCTGAACGTCGGTATTCAGTTCTGACCTAAGCAGAGACGCGCGGCAATGAGCGAGGCGTTGAAATTCAGGTGCGACATCACCCGCACAGACTGCCCCCCTCAGGGAGCGTAGTCGTACTCGAACAGATATCTGCCGCCCCCAACCTCAACGACCTCCCCCCCTCCATCTGAACTCCCTATGACGCGGATTTCCTGCCTCCCCCGTATTGGCGCTGATGATTCCGTCAGCGCCCCGCCGACGTGGGGCAGTGTAACCGTCGCAATTGTATTCGCGGGGATATCGATGCCGAGCGAGAAACGATTTCCCTCCCTCTTCCAGTCGCATCGAATGGGGCCGCGGACCGATCGATAGGTAACGCGAGCGAAGGTCAGTGAATCGGATAGCACGGGGGCGATCGCTATCCTCCCGAACCCGGGGCTGGCAGGCCGGATGCCGCCGATATTCTCCACCATCCACTGATAGACCGCCCCGAACGCATAGTGGGCGAAGGAATTCATCATCGGATCCTGGAACCCCTTCTCGGGCGTCCAGCCATCCCATCGCTCCCAGATGCTCGTCGCACCGTTCCGGATTGTGAATCCCCAGGAGGGGAATGTCTCGTTGAACAGTAGCCTGTACGCTACATCCTGGCGTTCGAGTGCCGAGAGGACAAGCATCAGGTCCTTGGTGCCTACGAACCCTGTCGAGAGATGCCAGCCGCGTCGCTCGATATCTTCAAGAAGGTGCCCGGCAGCGAGTCTGGCCGTCTCCTGGTCCAGCAGGTCAAACCCGAGTGCAAGGGCATATCCGGTCTGGGTATTCCCCAAAATCTTTCCCTGTCTGTCGACGTAGGTGCGGCGGAATGCCTCACGCACCCGGCGGGCGAGACTGTCATAGCTCAGGGCGTCAGCGCTCTTTCCCAGCACGCGCGCGGCCGCTGCCACAATGGCGGCAGTCCTTGCGAAGTAAGCGGTGTAAATGACTTCCTTTGGAGTTTCGGCCTCAATGTTCAGCCAATCGCCAAAACAATGAAACTCGGGCGGGGGAAGGAGTTCTGGTGTGGATCGTGACCGGGAAAAGTCGACGAACCGTTTCATCGCATCGTAGTGTTTTTCGAGCACGGACTCATCGCCGTAGACCTCGTATATTGTCCAGGGACATATCACCCCGGCGTCGGCCCAGGCCGGTCCGCCGTCGTCGCCCGCAACTTTCAGTGGAGCAACCATTGGGAATTGTCCGTCCCCCCGCTGGGCATCGGTGAGATCGACCAGCCACTTATGAAAGAAGGCCTGCACATCGGTGTTCAGGCACGCAGCACGGATGTAGATCTGTGCGTCCCCCGTCCAGCCGAGACGTTCATCTCTCTGGGGGCAGTCGGTCGGGACATCGATGAAATTCGCACGTTGCGTCCGGAGAATGTTCCGGGAGAGCGTATTCAGCATCGGCGCCGAGCATTCGAACTCCCCCGCCGGCTCTGTGGCGCTGCTCAGAGCCAGTCCGGTAATGGATTGGATCGAGGGAGGCTCCGTCAGGCCGCTGAGTTCGACGTATTGAAAGCCGTGAAAGGTGAAGCGGGGCTCCCACTGTTCCATGCCGCCGGAGCAGATGTAGGTATCGATCGCTCGGGCACCGCGGAGATTCTGCACATAGATCGAGCCATCCGGATTCAACCGCTCGGCATAGCGGAGCGTAACCCGCTGTCCGGGTTTGCCGTTCAGCCTGAGGCGAACGATGCCTGCGATATTCTGACCGAGGTCAAATACCGCGACTCCCGGGCGGAATTCCTTCACCGAGACTGGCGTGATTTCCGCAAACCGGCGAACTGGGGGACCTGGGTGAGCCTGCAACAGAGGTGTCACGTCAGAGCCCACATCGACAGGATTCCCGAACTCCCGGATGACTGCCGGTGTAAACTCTCCGCGTTTTCTGTTTCGCGCATCGAACGCCTCACCCATAAGGAAATCGGCTTCGAGGACCGGACCCGTCCAGCCCTTCCAGTCCGGACCTGAACCAAACTCTTCCACGGATCCGTCATCATAGAGGACATGGAGCTGCATTCTCATCCGCGTCTTTGAGCCATAGTGATCTCGCACCAGGCCCCAGCCGATGTAGCCGCTGTACCAGCCGTCTGCGAGGACACCACCGAGGACATTTGGACCCTGGCTCACCAGCCCCGTTACATCATACGCACGATAGTACACTCGCCGGGCGTAATCCGACCAGCCCGGAGTGAAGTAGTCGTCGCTGACCCTCCGGTTGTTGACATAGGCGTCGCAGATCCCGAGCGCGGACAGATAGAGACAGGCCCGGACAGGCTTCTTTGCGAGCTGTATGGTTGAGGCAAGATAGCGGGGCGGCGGAATCAGCAGCTCGCTCCCATCCAGGAGCCGCCATGGTGGGACCCCAACGTTGCCGAGCACTTCAGGCGGAGCACCTTCCCCCGTCTTCGGCCCTGCTGTCAGCCAGCCAGGAACGGGTGAGTCTGAAGAAACCCAGGACCGGTCAGTCACGTATGTCTCGACCCGCCCGTCCTCCCAACTGATCCTGAGCCAGAGAAGAACTCCCGCGGGTCCCTTTCGGAGGTTTTCGGCTTGAAGATAAAAAATGTTCGCGCCGTCGACGAGGAGTTGCGAGATATCCAGCCGCTGCGGCGTCCTCCAGGACTC
>DKBG01000115.1 GCA_002451155.1 Ignavibacteria bacterium UBA6906 | reverse complement strand
TTCCTCTGCATGTCTGGCTCCCCGACGCTATGGAGGGCCCGACGCCTGTCAGCGCCCTCATCCACGCCGCGACAATGGTGGCGGCAGGGGTGTACATGATCGCCCGGGTGTTCCCACTGATGACGGCCGACGCGCTGCTGGTGGTCGCGTATGTCGGAGCCGCGACGGCGCTGGTCGCGGCGACGATCGCCATCGCGCAGAACGACATCAAGAAGGTCCTGGCCTACTCAACCGTCAGTCAGCTCGGCTATATGGTGCTGGCGCTCGGAGTGGGGGCGTATACCGCTGCCTTCTTCCATCTGGTCACGCACGCGATGTTCAAGGCGGGGCTCTTCCTTGGATCCGGTTCGGTGATCCACGCGATGCATAACGCACTTCACCACCAGCATGACCACCAGACCGACCCGCAGGACATCCGAAACATGGGCGGGCTCAAGAGCAAGATGCCCGTAACGTTCTGGACGTTTCTGGTCTATACCCTCGCGATCTCCGGGGTCCCACTGACGTCCGGATTCCTGAGTAAGGACGAGATCCTTGCCGGGACCCTCGCGTTCGGGGGGCTGAGCGGGCATGTTCTCATCCCGGTCATCGGGTTCGCGGTGGCGGCGTTAACGGCATTCTATATGTTTCGATTGGTGATCCTGACGTTTCTCGGGGAGCCTCGCGATCCGCGCAGGCTGGAACTGGTCCATGAGTCTCCCCGGGTCATGACGGTGCCTCTGGTCATCCTCGCGCTCCTCTCCGTCTGGATTGTGTACAGCTTTAATCCCTTCGGTGCGTCTGAGGGATGGTTCGCGCAGGCGATGGGACGTCCGGCATCCGTGGTCCCCGTCGCCCTGGCGCCGACGCCTCCGGCCGAGTTCGGGGAGGCGATGCACCACGCGCATCTCTCCGCGATGGCCCTGTCGCTGTTGATGGCCGGACTCGGCATACTCCTGGCCTTTGCGACGTACTACTGGAAACGGATCAGCGCGGACAGGGTTGCGGAAAGCATGGCACCTGTGCATACATTCCTCGTGCGGAAGTGGTACTTTGACGAGCTCTATGGGGCGGTGGTGGTTGAAGGGACGCTAGCCATGACCAGGATCCTTCGCTGGTTCGATGACACGATCATCGATGGCGTCGTCAACGGAGCTGCCTGGATTACCAGAGGGGTGTCGACGGCCAGCGATAAATTTGATTTCGGCGTAATTGACGGGTTCGTGAATGCAACGGCCTATGTGTCCGGGTTTTTCGGGCTCCTCTTTCGAAAGTTTCAGACCGGGAAGGTTCAGACCTACCTCGTGTATGTCGTGCTCGGGGTAATGGTGTTCTATTTCGTGTTCAGGCTGCTCTGAGCCGGGTGACAACGGACTGCCAGTGACTCTAACCTGTTGGAGGATTGACTCTTCATGGAATTGAAAATTCTGGGTATCGGGATTCTCACGTGGATCACGTTTCTTCCCGTCATCGGGATGGTGATTGTCCTCATGCTGCCGAAGGAGGGAAGGCAGGCGATCCGCTGGACGTCGCTCGCGTTCACCTTCCTTCAGCTCGTCCTGGCCGCGGTGCTCCTGGTGCAGTTCAACCGGACGATCCCCGGCATCAACAGCCAGGAGGGTATGCAGTTTCTCGAAAAGGGCACCTGGATCGACATTAAGAGCGTCGGCTGGTTCGGGAGAGTACACATCGAATACCTCCTCGGCGTCGACGGGTTGAGCGTGACGATGGTTCTGCTGACGGCGCTGATCAGTTTCATCGCCGCGATTTCCTCCTGGACGATCGATCGCTCGCTGAAGGGGTACTTCGCGCTGCTGCTCCTCCTTGATACCGGAATGATGGGGGTGTTCGTTTCCCTGGACTTCTTCCTCTTCTACATTTTCTGGGAGCTGATGCTCCTCCCGATGTACTTCCTGATCGGTGTCTGGGGAGGACCACGCCGGGAATACGCGGCGGTAAAGTTCTTCCTGTACACGCTTCTGGGGAGCGTCCTCATCCTCCTCGTCATGATTGCCCTGTACTTCAGCACCAATGTGTATATCGACGCGCAGGGGACACTCCATTCCGTGGCCGGTGCGATGAAATCGGGCGCGCAGGGCATGGAGAAGATCCACACGTTTAACATGCTTCAGATGATGGACCCTGGTAATTTCATTCAGGGATCCCTTCTCGGCGGGATGCACACGTCGTGGCGCTATATCGCGTATGTCGGCCTGTTTATCGGCTTCGCGATCAAAGTCCCGCTTGTTCCATTTCACACCTGGCTGCCTGACGCGCACGTTGAGGCCCCGACTCCGATCAGCGTGATTCTCGCGGGGGTCCTGCTGAAAATGGGCACATATGGCATGCTGCGCATTAGTTTCCCGATCTTCTCCGACGCCGCGGTGCACTACGCATGGTGGCTCGCCCTGTTCGGGGTTGTCAGTATGGTGTACGGCGCGCTGGTTGCGATGGCGCAAACGGATTTCAAGAAGCTGATCGCCTATTCGAGTGTCAGCCACATGGGTGTGGTAGTGCTGGGGATGTCCGCGATGAATACGCAGGGGATGACCGGCGCGGTTCTCCAGATGTTCAACCACGGCACGATCACCGCGATGCTCTTCCTTATCGTCGGGGTGATCTATGACAGGGCCCACACACGGGGTCTCAATGAGTTTGGCGGATTGATGAACCAGATGCCCCGGTATGCCGGCGTCATGACGGTCGCATTCTTCGCCGCCCTCGGCCTTCCCGGTTTGAGTGGGTTCATCAGCGAGGCATTCTCCCTGCTCGGCGCGTTCAAGACCTTCCCGACGCTCACGATCATCTCCGTGGTAACGATCGTGCTCACCGCGGGGTACATGCTCTGGACGCTTCAGCGCGTCTTCCTGGGAGCGTTGCCGGAGAAATGGAAGAATTTGACCGACATGAACGGCCGCGAGACTTTCATGCTCGTGACGCTCTCCGTGGTCGTGATCTTCCTGGGGATCTACCCGGGACCGATGATCGACGTGATGAACTCGTCGCTCAATTACCTGGCGGAGCTGATGCAGCAGGCCGGCACGATGACGGCGATCGGGATGAACTGATACGGAGAGAAACCGTCCACCCGGCGGCGGGAAGTTGCGGATGATCAGTATCCGCCCGGGCCCGGGAGTCAGGTCGAGCGTTCGTGAGGACGGGCACGATCCACCACCACAAGACATCCAGTGCTGTTCTACGGTCCCCCGGGAACGGCCATAGCAAAGCGGAGTGCGGGAATGTCAGAACAGATTCTTCATGATCTAGCGTACTTTCTCCCCGAACTTGTCCTCACAGGGGTGATGCTCCTTGCGATCCTGGCGGACCTGATATTCCGGCGTACGCAGGCGATTGTGTCGGGGCTGGTCCTCGCGGGGATGATTGCCGCGGGCATCATGGTCCTGGGTCAGGCGGGATATCAGGTATCGATCTTCAGTAACATGATCGCCGTGGATCCGTTTGCGGTGTTCTTCAAAGTGGTCATCATTCTAACGGCGATCCTGGTCACCGTCTTCTCACTGTACTCCGTGGAATTGAACACTCCCGGACGCCGGCTCGGCGAGTACTACGCACTGCTCTGTGCGCTGACCCTCGGAATGTTTCTGATGGCGGGGGCAGGCAACCTCCTGATGATGTACCTCGCGCTTGAGCTCTCCTCGCTCAGCTCCTATATCCTGTCAGGGTACACCAGAGAAGCGCCGGATTCCAGCGAGGCGTCCCTCAAGTATCTCATCTTCGGTGCGCTTTCCTCAGGCCTGATGCTGTACGGGTTCTCCATTATCTACGGCCTCACAGGCAGCCTCGATCTCGCCGCGATCAATCAGGCCCTCCCGTCGGTTCTGGCCGTGGGGGGGACATCGACCTTTTCGCTGCTTGCGGCGGGGCTTCTCGCGGTGGCGGGCTTTGGCTACAAGATTTCGGCCGTCCCGTTCCACTCCTGGGCGCCGGATGTGTACGAAGGAGCTCCCATCACGATCACTGCGTTCCTCGCTGTGGCGTCGAAGGCGGCCGGCTTTGCGATGCTGATCAGGTTTGTCAAAGTCACGTTCCTGGACACGAGCGCAATGTCCCTGCCTGAGGGTGCATGGGCTATCCTGCGCGGCTTTGACTGGGTTGCAATCATCGCGGTCCTGTCGGTTCTCACAATGACCGTGGGTAATCTGATCGCCATCTGGCAGAACAACCTGAAGAGACTGCTCGCCTATTCCAGCATCGCGCATGCCGGGTATATGCTCATGGGCATCGTGGTATTGAACAACGAAGGGATCGCCGCAATCCTGGTCTATTTCATGATCTACCTGTTCATGAACCTGGGGGCCTTTTACGTAGTCATGCTGATTGCGAACCGGACCGGGAGCGAGGACATCGAGGATTATCGGGGACTTGGTTCCCGTGCGCCGTTTCTTTCCGTTTCCCTTGCGATCTTCCTTATCTCACTGACCGGTCTCCCGCCGACCGCGGGCTTCATCGGGAAACTGTATCTCTTTGCCGCCCTGATCAACCATGACTGGGTCTGGCTGGCCATCGTGGCCGGAGCAAACACCGTCATCTCTCTCTACTACTATGTGCGGGTCATCCGGAACATGTTTCTTCGGCCCCTCGATGAACCTGGCCCTGCTCTGGCGGTCGGGCGGCTGCAGCTTGCGACTGTGTTGGTCCTTCTTGTTCCGACGCTGCTTCTCGGCCTCTACTTTGGTCCCCTCGTCGAGATAGCGCAGGCGTCTGTGAGAATATTCGGGACCCCCTGACCGGACATCCGGTACGAGAATGAAAACGCCCGCCCCGGGAGACCCCGGGGCGGGCGTGCTTGTTTCTGCATGGCCTCTGCCGTTACGCAGAGCGAACCCGTTCCCAGATCAGGCGGACGCCGTCCAGGACGAGTGATGGTTCAATTGCGGAGATGACCGCCGTATGGCGGGCCATAACCGGCGCCAGACCCCCGGTTGCGATTACCCTTGCGTTGGTGCCCAGTTCCCTCCGGATCCTCGCGACCGTCCCTTCGAGGGCGTCGACGCAGCCGAACATCAGACCCGCCTGCATGCTTGATACGGTTTCCCGGCCGATAACGGTCGACGGGAAATGAAGTTCGATCCTGGGCAGCTTTGCCGCCCGGCGATGGAGCTCGGCGGCCGCCGACTCCAGTCCCAACGCGATGACGCCGCCCAGATAGTCCCCGCTTTCGGAAATGACGTCATACGTCGTGGCGGTACCGAAATCGACGATGATCAGCGGTCCCCCGTACCGGGCGAATCCCGCGATCGCATTGCAGAGACGGTCAGCTCCGACCGCAGTTGGGTCCTTGTAGTGGATGGTGATACCCAGGGGGAGGTCCGCGCTCACCGTGACGGGGTCCGCATGGAGATATTTGTTGGAGAGAGTCTCAAAGATATCAGTGAGATGGGGAACCACGGAGGAAATGCCGACGCCGGAAATCTGCTCGGGCGCGATCCCCGCTTCCATACAAAAACTCCGAATGGTAAGCCAGATCTCATCGGCGGTCCGGNNGTCATGCTTGCCATCCGCCAGTCTGCGACAAGACGTGCTCCTTCGTAGACACCCACCACTGTGTGGGTGTTGCCGACGTCAATGGCGAGGAGCATGGGAGGGGGAATCCGGATCGATCCCGAGGACGGTGACGTCCCCTGCGAGCAGTGTGTGTTCGGTGCCGTTGGACCGGAGCACCAGGCCTCCTTCGGGTGAGAGGCCCTTCACGGTCCCGGTCAACACCGATCCATTAGATTTAACGGAAACTCGTTTGCCGGCCATCGTGGACCTGGACTGCCAGAGAGAGAGGACCGGCTCGAAGCCGCCCGGCTTTAGAGAGACATAATGGGCTTCCAGCCGCTCAAGGATAAGCTTGAAAAGTTCCTCCCGGTTGACATCTGTCCCTGTAGCCAATTTCAGGGATGTCGCCAGGTTCTGGATTTCTGGGGAAAAGGCGGTCTGGTTTACGTTGATGCCTATCCCGACAACGACGAATTCCAGCTCCTCCTTCTTCAGTGATCCCTCCAGGAGGATGCCGGCAACCTTCTTTCCACCGATAAGGAGATCGTTCGGCCACTTGCATTCAGGGGTGATTCCCGTCAGCGACTGCACCGCCTCGGAGACGGCCACGCTGACGAGGAGCGGGAGGAGGTTAACAGATCCGGGGGCATTTCCTGGGCGCAGAATGACGGAAAGGGTCAGGTTCTCGTTGGGATTTGCCTGCCAGGTCCGGCCGAGTCGACCTTTTCCGGCCGTCTGTTGCTCTGCGATAACGACGGTTCCTTCAGGTGCCCAGCAACTCGCAAGCGCGCGGGCACAGTTGTTCGTCGAATCAATCACTTCGAATGTGTAAATCTTGCCGCCCAGGGTTCTGGTTTTCAGCCCGCGGCGCAGGGTGTCCTCCTTCAGCATCTGCGAAGACTCCTCTGTTGTTCTGATCAGGATGAGAACCTGGCGGCCAAATGGTGTCGCCGGCAGGATAATCCGGAATGGTAATGACGGGGGCGTTTATGATTTGACCAATAAAGGTACACGCCGGGGAATAGAATGTCAAGGGGGCGGCGAAACCCGAACCGAGGCAGGTCAAAATGTCAGAAGTGCCCTCCAGACCAGACTAACTGACATATAATCAGTCAAAATGGCTGATCGGCCGTATTGACTGTATCCTGGTATCGGCCAGAAGCTGATCCGTTAAAGATATGACAGTTAACGAGTTATGGTAATCTTACGCATAGAATACAGATCTGGCATGCAGGTTGCGATTATCGTGGCAGAAGATTACTGAATCGATGGGAAAGGAGTACAGATTAGATGGGAAAAATCATAGGAATTGACCTTGGAACGACGAATTCCGTGGTAGCCGTGATGGAAGGCAATGAACCGGCCGTCATTGCAAATGCCGAGGGTGGTCGGACGACTCCGTCGGTTGTCGCCTTCGCCAAGACCGGGGAGCGTTTGGTCGGACAAGCCGCAAAGCGCCAGGCGGTCACCAATTCGCAGAACACCGTCTCCTCCATCAAGCGGTTCATGGGGCGCTTCCACGACGAAGTGAACGAGGAGATGAAGCTCATTCCCTACAAGGTGGTAAAAGGCGAAAACAACACAGCGCGCGTCGACGTGGGCGGACGAGTCTATTCGCCCCCCGAAATAAGCGCGATGATCCTTCAGAAGATGAAGCAGACAGCAGAGGATTACCTGGGTGAAAAGGTTACCGATGCTGTCGTGACCGTTCCCGCGTACTTCAATGATGCGCAGCGCCAGGCGACGAAGGAGGCGGGTGAAATCGCGGGCCTGACCGTCCGGAGGATCATCAATGAGCCAACGGCTGCGGCGCTCGCCTACGGTCTGGACAAGAAGAACAAGGATTTGAAGGTGGCAATCTATGACCTCGGTGGTGGGACGTTCGATATCTCCATCCTGGAGCTCGGCGACGGGGTATTCGAGGTAAAGTCCACCAATGGCGACACGCACCTTGGCGGTGACAACTTTGACCAGCGGATTGTTGATTACATTGCGGATGAGTTTAAGAAGCAGGAAGGGATGGATCTCAGGAAAGATCCCATGGCCCTTCAGCGACTCCGTGAGGCAGCGGAAAAGGCCAAGATGGAGCTGTCGCAGCTTATGCAGACGGAAATAAATCTTCCGTTCATCACTGCGACCGCAGAGGGCCCGAAGCATTTGAATATGACTCTGACCCGCGCAAAATTCGAAATTCTGGTCGATGATCTGATTCAGCGGACACTCGGCCCGGTTGAACGGGCGCTGAAGGATGCGGATATGTCCCCGACCCAGATCGACGAAGTCATACTTGTGGGCGGCATGACCAGGGTTCCCAAGGTGCAACAGCTCGTGCGCGAAGTGTTCGGCAGGGAGCCGCACAAGGGGGTAAATCCGGATGAGGTTGTCGCCGTCGGCGCGGCCATCCAGGGAGGCGTGCTGTCGGGGGATGTGACCGATGTCCTTCTCCTTGACGTCACCCCATTGTCGCTCGGTATCGAAACGCTCGGTCGTGTCATGACGAAGCTGATTGACGCGAACACGACAATACCGACGAAGAAGAGCGAGGTCTTCTCCACGGCTTCGGACAGTCAGACCTCCGTGGAGATCCATGTCCTCCAGGGCGAACGGCCTATGGCACAGGATAACCGCACTCTGGGTCGGTTCCATCTCGACGGGATTCCCTCGGCTCCGCGGGGGGTTCCTCAGATCGAGGTGACGTTCGACATCGACGCGAACGGGATTCTCCATGTGTCGGCGAAAGACAAGGCGACGGGGAAGGAGCAGTCGATTCGCATCACCTCCTCCAGTGGGCTCAGCAAGGAAGAGGTTGACAAGATGAAGAAGGACGCTGATGCTCATGCAGCCGAAGACCGGAAACGAAAGGAAGAAGTTGACCTGAAGAACCAGGCGGACTCGATGGTGTTCCAGACCGAGAAGCAGCTCAAAGAATTCGGCGACAAGATCAGTCCGGAGATCAGGGCGAAGATCGAAAGCGCCAAGGAGAAGCTCAACGAGGCGATCAAGGCCAACAACGCGGCTGCCATGAAATCGACGACCGAGGCCCTGAACGAGGCGTGGAATGAAGCGTCAACGCAGATGTACCAGCAGACCACGCAGGGCGCGGGGCCGGAGGGTGCAGCTGGCGCCGGGCAGCAGGGGCCGTCGGGCGGCCAGAGGCCGAGCGATGAAAAGAAGGTCGAGGACGCTCAATACGAAGTGGTGGACGACAAGGAGAAGAAGAACAAATCCTGACTCGTTCCCCCTTGCCGTGAAACGACAAGACGGAGGGTCACACCGGGAGCACAAAGGCGAGGCGATGGTGTCTCGCCTTTTCTCTTGGTGGAGGCGGGTCCGCGGACCGTCTGGATGTATGGGAGAGGATAAGGAGGAGAAAGCCCTATGAATCTGAACAAACTGACATTGAAATCTCAGGAAGCACTGCAAAACGCCCAGGAAATTGCATCAAGCTATGGCAATCAGATAGTCGAGCCGGAGCACCTGCTTGCGGCGTTGCTGCAGGATACCGGCGGTACTGTGGTGCCGATTCTCGAGAAGATCGGGGCCAATCTGAGCACGGTCAAAATAAAGGCCAATGAGCTACTCAGCAAGCTCCCGAAAGTGAGCGGTGCCGGACTGGGTGGACAGAGTGTCTCGCGCAGCCTGTCTGCTGTGCTCGAGACGGCTGCCAAGCGTGCCGGGGATCTGAAGGATGAATACATCAGCACAGAACACCTGCTGCTGGCACTTGCACATGGCGCTGATGCCGGCCCGGGCGCCCTGCTCAAGAGCCAGGGCGTGACTGAGGAGACGATCCTCACCGTGCTGAAGGAGATCAGGGGGAACCAGCGCGTGACGGATCAGTCCCCCGAAGAGAAGTACCAGGCGCTGGAGCGCTACGGCCGCGATCTGAACGAGCTGGCCCGGAAAGGGAAGCTCGATCCTGTGATCGGGAGGGAAGAGGAAATCAGGAGGGTCCTTCAGGTTCTCTCCAGGCGCACGAAGAACAATCCGGTGCTGATCGGCGACCCGGGAGTGGGAAAGACCGCAATCGCCGAGGGGATCGCGTATCGGATTGTCAGCGGTGACGTCCCTGAGTTGCTCAAGACCAAGAGAATCGTTGCCCTCGACATGGGATCCTTGGTCGCGGGGACAAGTTTTCGCGGACAGTTTGAGGAGCGGCTCAAGGCCCTGCTGAAAGAGGTGCAGGAATCGGAAGGAGAAGTCATCCTTTTCATTGATGAGCTGCATACGCTGGTCGGTGCAGGAGCAGCACAGGGAGCCGTCGATGCGGCGAACATGCTCAAGCCCGCGCTGGCCAAAGGAGAACTGCGCGCGATCGGCGCGACGACGATCGATGAATACCGGAAGCAGATCGAAAAAGACCCCGCCCTGGAGCGCCGGTTTCAGCCCGTTCTCGTGAATGAGCCGAGCGTCGAGGATTCGATTTCGATCCTCAGAGGGTTACGGGAGCGGTACGAGATACACCATGGGGTGCGCATCACCGACGGGGCGATCGTGGCAGCCGCGCAGTTGAGTCACCGCTACATCAGCGACCGATTTCTTCCGGACAAGGCCATTGACCTTATTGATGAGGCAGCGTCCAAGCTGCGTATCGAAATCGACTCGATGCCGGAGGAGCTCGATACCGTGGAGCGAAGGATCAAGCAGCTCGAAATCGAGCGGGAGGGAATACGGC
The DNA here is from genome assembly GCA_002451155.1 of Ignavibacteria bacterium UBA6906. Taxonomy (GTDB): domain Bacteria; phylum Bacteroidota; class Ignavibacteria; order UBA10030; family UBA6906; genus UBA6906. Next base: position 161 of record DKBG01000115.1, on the reverse strand, counting down.
GGGAGAGGGACGAGGGGTCGAGGGAGCGCCTCGGAGTCCGAGGCGCTCCCTCGACCCCTCGTCCCTCTCCCGCCGTATTCCCTCCCGCTCGATTTCGAGCTGCTTGATCCTTCGCTCCACGGTATCGAGCTCCTCCGGCATCGAGTCGATTTCGATACGCA
>DKBG01000305.1 GCA_002451155.1 Ignavibacteria bacterium UBA6906 | reverse complement strand
CAAACCGGAAAACTTCGACCCTGCAACGAAGTATCCCATGATCGTGTACTATTACGAACGCAATTCAGATCTCCTCCACACCTACATTCCTCCCGCACCATCACGCTCAACCATTAACCGGACCTACTGCGTAAGCAACGGATATCTGGTATTTGTTCCGGACATTCGCTACCGAACGGGATACCCCGGCCCGAGCGCGGCGGAATGCATACTCCCCGGAGTCAGAGCGCTGATTCGGCGAGGATTCGTTGACAGCACGAGGATCGCGCTGCAGGGTCAGAGCTGGGGAGGATACCAGACAGCCTTCCTCGTCACCCAGAGCTCCCTCTTCCGGTGCGCGTTCGCCGGCGCCCCGGTCGCGAACATGACCAGCGCCTATGGAGGCATTCGGTGGGAATCAGGCCTTGTCCGTGAATTTCAGTATGAGCGGGCCCAGAGCCGGATCGGCTCAACCCTCTGGGAGAAGCGCAATCTGTATATTGCAAACTCCCCGCTCTTTTTCGCCGACAGGGTGTCCACGCCTCTGCTAATCATGCACAACGACCGGGACGGCGCAGTCCCCTGGTATCAAGGAATAGAGCTCTTCACCGCGCTCNNGCCCCGGCTCCCGCGTGGATGGACTATGGTATTCCGGCCGTTGACAGGTCAAAGACGCTTGGCTACGAACTCGTACGTCCGGGGGAGGTGAGGACGAATGACCGGTAATGGTTTGACGAGACGAATTCCACCAATGCACACTCATTCTCCCGAATGCGGGCGTCGAAATGGGAGCCTGACGCGGCCTCTGGCCATCATACTCATCCACTGTCTTGCACTCTCCTCCGTGCTCGGACAGCGCACGACACGCCTGTACTACAACCCCGAGACGGAGCCTCCCGAGAGGCTGGTCGATATGCAACACATGCGGATTGAAGTATCCTTCGCGCCGGAGAAAGGGCTCGTCCGAGGGCGGGTTACACACTTCTTTGTCCCGCTCCGGGAGCGGGTGGATTCTCTCTTCCTGAACGGCCCGGGAATCGAAGTTCACTCCGCCGCGATAAACGGGAAGCCGCTCCCATTCCGGCTTTCGGAGGATGGAGTGACGCTGTTCTTCGCGCCACCGCTCCAGTGGGGGGAGCTTGACAGCCTCCAGCTCACCTATGAAGCACATCCCCGGAGAGGTATCTATTTTGTCGGGTGGAATGATCCGACCAACCGGAGCAGGAAACAGATCTGGACGCAGGGACAGGGAATCGACAATCGCAACTGGATCCCCTGCTCCGACCAGCAGAACGACAAGCTGACGACCGAGACAATTGTGACGTTCGACGCGGAGTATCAGGTTCTTTCGAACGGGACAAAAGTCATGGAACGCGAGAATCCCGATGGCACAAAGACCTGGCATTACCGCATGACGCATCCTCACGTTACCTACCTGGTTATGCTCGGGATCGGCAAGTACGGCATCGATTCGCGGGTGAGCGACAGCGGCGTCCCGGTCCATCTCTGGTATTATCCTGACGAACAGGACCGCGTCGCGCCCACCTATCGCTACTCAACGGAGTCTCTTGATTTCGTCTCCCGTCACACCGGCGTTCCCTATCCCTGGGAGTCATACTCACAGATCCCGGTGCAAGATTTTCTCTACGGTGCGATGGAGAACACAACAGCGACGGTGTTCGGAGATTTCTACTATGTCGACCGGAGGGCATTCCTGGACCAGGATTACATCTACGTCAATGTCCACGAGCTCACCCACCAATGGTTTGGAGATTTCGTAACCGGAAGGAATGGAGTAAGTTCCTGGCTCCAGGAGAGCTTCGCCACGTTCTATCCGAAACTCTTCATGCGTGAGGTGTTCGGGGAGGAGATGTATGAATGGCGGCGCCGAACCGAACAGGAGGCCGCCCTCACAGCGTCAACGAAGGACCGGTACCCGATTGTCCACCCCAGAGCGGGGACGGATCGCGTGTATTCAAAGGGGTCCACTGTTCTCGACATGATGATGTATGTCTGGGGGGAAGAGAGCTATCGCAGGGTCATACGTCATTATCTTACGCAGCACGCGTATGGCAACGTTGAAACCAATGATCTCTACCAGGCCTTTCAAGATGTCCTTGGCGTAACACCGAACTGGTTTTTTGAAGAGTGGCTCTACCGGGGAGGCGAGCCCCACTACAGCGTCTCTGTCAGAGAAACGATGCTTCCCGGTCGAGCGGGGAAATCGACCGAAATTACCGTCAGGCAGGTTCACCCTACGGATGACCTCGTGGGGCTCTTTACCATGCCGATTGTCCTGGAGGTCCACTACTCGGACGGCTCCAGGGACTCCGTCCGGGTGCTTGTGACGGAGGCCTTCAAGGTGGTCACAATCCCGAATCCTGGCGCCCGATCGATCGATTTCGTGCTTTTCGATCCAGGGAGCAAAATATTGAAATCGCTCACGTTTGACAGGACGTTTGAGCAGTTGCAGGCGCAGGCGCGAAGAGCCCCTCATATGATTGACCGCTACGACGCGATTGTCGCCATGCGTGCCATCGCGCCCGCACGCAAAAGGACTCTTTACGCCTCACTTTTCACACGGGAACGCTTCTTCGCACCGCGCGTAGAAATCATCCAGCAAATTGCCGCCGACACGTCACGGGAGAGCCGCGCACTCCTGCGGAAGGCACTTGGAGATCCCGCCCAGCAGGTCAGGCTTGCCGCGGTCAGCGCGCTCGAGACGATCCCCCCCGGATTCAAACAGGACTTTGAGACGCTCCTGACCGACTCATCCTATGCCGTGGTTGAAGCGGTCCTGCGGAAACTTGCTGCTCAGTTTCCGGAGATCCTCCCGTCCTATCTCCGCCAGACACGGTCGACGGGAGGGATCGGCAGCTCCGTCAAGGTTGCCTGGCACGAGTTGAACGCAGCCGGCGGAGACCGCTCATCGCTCGATACGCTCGTCGATCTTTCGGGCCGCTCCTACGAGTTCAGAACGCGGATCAATGCGTTCAAGGCGCTCCAGCGCCTGAACTACCTTGATGAACGAGTGATCGGAACGCTTTTTGACGCCATCGCATACTGGAACCCCAGATTGAGCGGTCCAGCCGCGGACGTCGCGGAGTATTTCGCGATGCAGGCAGCGTACGGGCAAAAAATCCGCGATTACTACCGCTCGCACACGTGGACTTCGCAGCAGCAATCCGCGCTGAAGAGGATCATTCAATGAGAATTGTCGTATTGGACGCCCACGCCCTCAACCCGGGGGACCTCGATTGGGGACCTCTGCTGGAGCTCGGTCCCTGTGAGGTGCATGAGCGAACGGATGATCAACGGATCGTGGAGAGGGCTCAAGGAGCGGACTGTGTGCTGACGAACAAGACAAGGCTGACGCGCTCAAGTCTGGCGCTCCTCCCCGCACTGAGATACATAGGAGTTCTCGCCACGGGGTTCAATGTTGTCGACTGCGACGCCGCACGCGAGCGGTCGATCCCCGTAACCAATGTTCCCACGTACGGCACGGACTCGGTGGCGCAGCTGACCTTCGCACACATCCTGCACCTAGCCTCGCACGTCGGGCCGCTCGCCCGTTCCGTTTCTCAAGGACGGTGGAACGCCTCACGCGACTGGTCCTACTGGGATGCGCCTCTTCTCGAGCTTCACGGTCTGGTGATGGGGATCGTCGGCTTCGGGCGGATCGGGCGCGCGACGGCACGCGTCGCCCGGGCATTCGGAATGACCATCGTGGCGGCTGAGACAAATCCGGCTGGGAGTGACCCGGGCGTCAGATTCGTACCGCTGGATGAGCTGTTTCGGACATCAGACGTTGTCAGCCTTCACTGTCCGTTGACCGAGGACACCCGAAAGATCGTTAGCCGGGGCCGCCTTGCCATGATGAAGCAGTCCGCTTTCCTCATCAATACGAGCCGCGGGGGATTAGTCGACGAGGCAGCGCTTGCTGAAGCGCTGCGTGCGGGCCAGATCGCGGGAGCCGGGCTGGATGTGCTTTCAGAGGAGCCTCCCCCGGACGACAACCCACTTCTTGCCGCGCCCAATTGCATCATCACACCTCATGTGGCATGGGCCACCAAAGCCGCCCGTCAGAGGTTGCTCGATGAGGCGGTAGAAAACCTCAGGGCGTTTCGGGCTGGTATTGAGCGCAATGTCGTGAATCGCGTCCAGGGCTGACCGGAGACGGCCGGTCAGCCCGCAGGATCCGTTCACTGCCCGGTGATCGCAATTCCCGTTTCCGAGGTCATCTGCCCCGACCGCCAGAGCGTTCTCCCATGATATTTCAGGAACGTCCCGTCCAGCACGGTTGCCTCGCGTACCGCTCCTCCGGAATGGATTCGAACGAAGAGCGCATCCGTTTCGAACCCGTCTTCATCTCCGTGCCCGCCCGAAAACCAGAGCACGTCCGACGTCGTCGATCTCCCGACGCGGAAGCGGGACCCGGACTCACGTTCGACAAATACCGGGGGAGGGACCTCCGGGTAGGGATACAGGAGAACAGGAAACTGTGCGGACTCCCTGTCGGCGGCGATCCGATTCAACCGGATCCAGTTGATTTCTTCCACCTTCCCCGGGGTGAGGTCACTCGTGCTGGCGGCCATTCCATGTCCCTTGGTGAAGCTGAACCCCTCGTCTGCCGGAAGAATAAGAAGCCCCGGCGCGGTAGCGCTTCTGAATCCACGCTGGTACGTTTGCAGACGGGTCGGTGAATGAAGATACCACGAGAGGGTGTCCGGTCCGGCCCCTGTTGTGACGTCGTCCAGAACGAACCAGTACTCTCGATCGACAAACACGATTGTCCGGCAGTGAGTCACACCGAGGGAGTCATATCCGTGGTGTTCCGCGGACACATACTCGAGCGATGGGATCGAGACCCATTTGACTTTTTCCCCCACCGCCTTCTCCCGGTTCATATTCAACCCGTTCACCACAAGCGTGTTGTGGGCCCGCGTCGATTGGTACCAGTTTCTATACAGCGGGTCGTCGTACGTTAGTCCGAGGCCGGCATCGACAGCCAGTGCCCGTCCATAGGCGTAAATCTCGATGCCAAGCAGATCGGCATGGGTGTGGAAGCCGGCAGAGGGACCGTAGGTGATCGAGAGGTAGCGCGCCTGCCGCGTCCAGTCGGACCGCATCACCGTGAAGCCCGATGCGGGCATATGACGGGAGAGAAACGGCGGAAGTGACCCTTCCGGATCCACGGATTCATTCAGGAGATTTCTGAGCACGCCGTAGACGTCGGGCTTACCGAACATCTGTGCCCCGTCTCTGATCACTTCGACCGGGAACAGTCCTCGGTGACTGTCGTTCAGCGCAGGGACTTCCCCGGTAGGCGTCATCATGGCCAGCCACCAGTCGACGGTCTTTCCCATTGTCTGATGAATCGCCTGCAACATCGGGATCTCTTTGCCATGTCGCGTCAGAAGGTAGTGCATATTCCGGTAGCTGAGGTAGGTAAGAAGAGTGTAGTTCCTCGGCGCGCGCTCGGAATGTCCCCCATCCGCAAAGAAGTCTTTCCGGAGATGTTCGTCGAGCCTCTGCAAACCCACCTGAAGCCACTCGGCAGACTCTTTCAACTCAGGAAATGTCAACGCAATCTGCACAAGCGTGGATGCTCCGACAATCTGCCAGTTTCCCGATCGGTAGCCCTCCCATTTTTCGAGTTCATACAGCCATCGACCGGCGGAGAGAAAATTCTTGAGCATTCGCTCGTGTGTTTGAACCGACCTGGAGGCCTCCGGGAGGAGATAGTATTCAACGAACACTCTGTTTCTTGCTCCCAGACCCAGTTCGTAAAACACAACATCAAGCTCTCGAAACCCGCGGGTAATATAGTTCCGCTGTTCAAACCAGCGATTGAAGAGTTCCTCGAACTTTTCCCCGTATTTCTTCTCTCCCGTGAGAACAGAGGCAGAAATGAGCGGGTGTCCCCAACCCCAGTAGTGGAACCCATACTTCCCGGACTGTCCGATTTCCCGGTTGAAATCGACTGTTGGCCCGAAGTCGATTACAGAGTCCCCCCACGTCCGAATCACATTACGAAGGATATTGTTCGCGCGGGAAAGGATGGAATCTCGATCGTCAGGATTTCTGGCTATATACTGTCGGTAGTCCTCATAACCGGTGAGGAGTTCGGTATCGTTCAGGAGCTTGTACGATTGCGTCAGATACCGGGGCTGGGTCTTCCCGTTCCAGTACGCTCCCCAGGCCGTATAAGCCTGGCGGCTGTTCCCGGTGCGCCATGCCTCACGGACGCGCGATAGCCCCTTTATTGAGAGATCGAGCGACTCAAATAGGTCCTGATCCGACACGGTACGGATTTTTCCCGCCACGTATGCTGAATCCGCAAGCCGGGACCCGGGAGAAAAGGCAAGCTGGCTCAGCAAGGGATGGGTGGCACCGACAATTATCCCCAGACAGAGATGGCTCAAGCAGAGGGCACGAATTCTCATGGCGTCTCCTTCTGAGATGCGCAGTGCGAAAATAGGGAACCCGGGGCAACCATGCAACTGGCGGCACAGCGGAGATGCACCCTTTGAGAGTTACGTTTGATTTTCCTATGTTTTGCGGTGCCGTCATACGGCTCACGGGAGGGTCCGGGGAACTCTGCACCGGCGGACCTTCTCGCCGACGCGGCTGTCGCCTTTCGGTAAGCGGTCTGCGCGACTATGTGGCACGATCCGTCCAACGGAGAGCAGCCTTTTCAGCGCCGAATGGAAACTGACCAGTGAACACTCGCCAACGCATCGCAGCAGTATTCTCGGGGCGAAAGCCAGACAGGCTTCCCAACGTCGAATTCGGCTACTGGGATGAAACGCTTCGGTTGTGGCATACTCAGGGACTTCCTGCAGAGATACATACCGATGCAGCGGTGGAGCGGTACCTGGATCTTGAAGGGCTCGCCTCGTTTCACCAGCTCCCTGTTTCGAACGGGCTTTTTCCTCCGTTCGAGGAGACTGTTCTCTCCGATGACGGGTCGCGCCGTATCTTTCAGGACGCTGAAGGGAACCTGTGCGAAACTCTGCTTGCCGGGTCAACGATGCCCCGATACATCAAATTCGGGTTGCAGGATCGGGCTGACTGGATCCGAAGGAAGCGTGAGCGTCTCGACATGCAGCACCCTGGAAGAATCGGAGATGTCGGCGCCACGCTTCATACCGCCCAGAACTCCGGACGACCGACCATATTTCACGCCGGTTCTCTGTATGGGTGGCTTCGGAACTGGATGGGTCTCGAGGCATTCTCGTACGCCCTGATGGAGGATCGCCCCTGGATCGAGGAGATGATGGACCATCTCGTTGAACTTACCCTGGCGGTTCTCCGGAGAGCTGTTCCTGTCAACAGGGTAGACCTCGGGTGGTGGTGGGAAGACATGTGCTACAACAGGGGGCCGTTGATGTCTCCCCGTCTGTTTGGAGAACTCCTTGTTCCCCGGTACAGAGTTATCACCGCAGAGATGAAAAGGCTCGGGATCACAACTCAGGTGCTGGATTGTGACGGTCGAATTGACGCCCTGGTCCCCGGGTGGCTAGAGGCGGGCATCAACTGCATGTTTCCTCTCGAGGCGGCGCACACGGACGCGTACCGCTTGCGGGATGAATTTGGAGACGACCTCCTTTTGCTGGGTGGCGTGGACAAGCTGGCGTTGATTCAGGGGAAAGCGGCGATTGACAGGGAAATTGACCGGCTGGGATTGCTCGTTGAGCGGGGCAGATTTATCCCGTGTCTTGATCACCGGGTCCCGGCGGATGTTACCTTTGAGAATTACCTGTACTATCTCGAGAAGAAGAAAGCCCTGCTATTGAGATAACGGCCCGTGCCTTTTGCGTGCGCCACGTTCGGCATCTCACACTGCTCATCCGCCCTCCCGATCCGTCGATACCGATTCCAGATACCGTTTTGCCTCAAGAACACGTGTCTCCAGAGCATCATACGGCAGAACGCCGGTCCCGATCGAAACATTCCCCCTTCCTTCCGCCAGCCCTATCGCGGCATCCAGCGCGGCTCTCAGCTCCGACGTATTTGTTGAACTAAACAGGGCTGGGTTCAGATTGATCCGAACGGCGACATCCGGGTGTTCACCGGCAATTGCCATGAAGCGTTCGCCCGCTGTCTCGGCAGGGCATATGAGATAGCGGGTCCCGGTTCGAAGCAGCGATGGGAGGATGCGAACGGTGTCTCCTCCCAGGATAAGGGGAAGAGGCTCCCCGGTTGCCGCGCCACCCTCGCCGACAAGCAGCATCAGCGAAGGAAGCAGAACACTATCAAACAGCACCGGTGATACCAGCGGGGGTGACGCAGAGGACTCTACGACCATCACCCTGAACCCCTCGGAAGCGTAATGCCGGCACAGGTCCACCTGATCGCGCGCCAATCGTGCCAGAGCCTCTCCGACCGTTTCCGGATCCTCAAGCATCTCCATCAACACTTGCTGAAACCCGACGAGTGATGCTGCAATCGAAAACGGACCGCTCATCGGGATCCGCACATCAGCGGACGGGCACTCGTTGCGGATGGCCCTTGCGGCTTCAAGCACCAGACCGATTCGCCCGGCGGCGGGGATCTCATATGCGGGAAGCTGCAGAATGTCCGCAGCCGAGGCACAAAGCCGCCCTTCGACTGACGGGACTTCGTTCCCTCCGGCATCCTTGACCAGGGCTCCATAGGCTTCAGGTTCGACGTTGTAGATGTCGATCCCGACCATGACGGGACTCTGGCCGTACGAACGGTATGCGGCGGCATGGGATCTGCCCAGAAGGTCGGCGCTTCTGGACACATTCCAGGGCCGCTCCCCCAGGAATTTCGCGGCATGCTCATAGACGACTGGGACCAGTTCCATTCAGCTACTCACCCTGAATCTCGACGTTCAGGCCGTCCGTCACCATATACCCTGAATTGACCACCTCGTCGCTTTTGAACACTGCCCAGGTAGGCAGGCCCAGGTATTTTTTGGTCATCTGATAGAGCTGGAGGCCGCTATTTGCGATGAAGCAGTAGAGGGCACGGCCTCTGTTCATCGGGTTGGGGAGTGCAACAAAGAGTCCGTCGTCGGGATCGGCATAGACATGTCCGCGCCAGACAAACATATTCTTCCCGAGCGTGAGGCCGATCGACCGGGCAACGGAGCGCGCTCGATCTTCGCATGCCGCACTCCCAACGATCTCATTGTCGGCCGCTCCCCCGAGAAGGAGAAGATCAGAAGTCTCACATTGCGCCGCCGTGATTTGATTGTCCTGAACAACAGGCAGGAGCACCTCCGTGAACTGGTCTGCGAGAACAGTCTGGAACCGAAGTGCAAGCGAATGATTAGCCTCGATCTGCTGCTGAGTGCCGTACACGATCTTGACGTGTGTGAAATCGTCGAAGAGGTTCGAGTAGGTGTAGAAGTTGTCCGTGCGCACCGGGATATCACAACCCGCATTAAATCGTACTGCTGACGGCTTTCCCGCGGTGTGAAGATCGAATGACCGGGAGAGGCTGTCGATTTCAACGAGTTTCCAGACAGTCCCCTTCCCGGTCTCAATGGCAACCGTCGCAAAGAAATTGTAGGGTGCATCCTGCTGAATGACGTCCAGCGTAACCTTCCATCCCTCCCCCTCCCGTTGCACCGACGCCGAGCAGGAGACACCGGGAAGATCCGATCGTTCCAGCCATTGGGCAATGAACGCCCGGAGGGGCTGTCCGGCCTCGGCCTCGGCTCGTGCGATGAACTGCGCGGTTGTCATCGGCCGTTCACGAAATCGTGTGTGGACGTCATTCATGATTCTGGAAAAGCGAGAGTTCCCGAGCTTGAGGCGCAGCTGGTGGAGGAGAAACGTCCCGCGTATCCTGGGGATAGTGTAGTGCTTGTACATGTCATACCGCCGTTCTGCAGAGAGCGGCACCAGCGTCCCTTCCCTGGAGATCGTGTACAACAGGCTGGCGGTCAACCCCGAGAGTGAACGCACGAAATCGCTGCCGCCCTTCTCTGCGCTTTCTCCCAGCGAACTTACCATCCCCCGGTAGGCAGCTGATCCACTGACAAACCAGTTGTCGCCATCTGAAGCGGGAAACACTGTATTGGACCAGAGCAGAGCCGGATCGAATCGATAAACATCAGTGATCTCGCTCCTGTCCGTCTCCTCTTTCCGGGAAGCGTGGATCGCCTCTTCTTTCCGGCGGAGTGCTTTCAACCGATCAGCAACAACAATCGGACTGAAGGCGGTATGGCCGAGGGTCAGGTGGGGAATTGCACCGGGGAGATCCGGCATCCGCCTGCTCCCTTTCTCCGGAAATTTCTCGCGGAGCGTCACCTTGCCGTAGTGCGCCCAGAAGACGAGCTTCTCAGCCATCTCCGACGTTGTGACCTTCCCGTCACAAGCATGCGGTCTGTTCAGCGGTGAGGTCGCCATGATGTTGACAGCACTGATTGCGTCGATTCGTCCTTTTTCTTTTTGATAATATTCGTAAAATGCCAGGTCCCGGTTCACGGGACTGAACACGACATCGTACGGAGCGTTCAACGGGTTTGCGACATATTCCTTCCGTACGTCCGGATCTTTCGCGTTGTTGACGCTCCAGTAGAATCCCTCCGTCCCGCCCGGAAACTCTTTTGTTCTGCTCCTCCAGAGCTTGTGTGTTGTCGTGCCAAGCAGCAAAATGGCGATTTCGTTCGCCTTCACATCTCCGATCAGCCAGTCATTTGTATAGAGGCCGTTGTTTCTCTGCGTGAGGATGTTGACCACGTCGTCAATGCTGGATGCGTACTGGGCCGCCTTGCGTATCCGGTCCGACTGCGGTCTGCCGTCCGAATTAAACGGGGTCTGCATCACGGTTGTTTCGCCGATCATAATTCCCGCGTCGTTAATATAGAAATCGGCTCCGGAGTGGATCCCGCCGGGAAAGGTCTCATAAACCACCCTGTGCCCGTTCGCAGGCACCACGTCACAGATCACCTCCCAGTGGACCCCAGTATATCCGCCCCACATAAAGAGCTGGGTGAAGACTATTCTGCCGTCTTTAGTCGCCGGCCCGTTTGCCAGGAAGGACGAGCACTTATGCAGCCGCTCCGGCAGATCCATCTCCTCCTCTTCTTTCTTGAAGCTTCTTCCAGTCAACGACGTCGGGGTGCGGTACAGAGCCCCGCCCAGCTGACCCAGGTCGACAGCGGAATTGATCGTCACGATGTCAAGCAGATCCAGCGGCCGACCCGAGGTTCGCGCACCCGCTTTCGCCGCCCCGTCTGCGATACCGCGCATCTCGGTGAGATACTCATCTTCGAATCGTCGGAGCATGAGCGCGTCGGTGGACGCTCTCAACTGGTTCCAGCCCTGACGGGGGTTGTCCTGATTTTCGTTTACGGCGAGCTTTTCAAGGTAGGAGACAATCATGTCTGCCAGGAGGTATCCGTACTGGTATCCCCGCTGGTAGGGTTCGCCTTCAATATGGACGAAGGTCCATCCGTGTTCGGTGTACCGGAATGCGGGCCCGAACCACCGGACCGTCTCCATCGGAATCATTTCGGCGATGTCTGTGACCTCTTCGATCGCAATGTCATCGAACCATGCGGTACCGGTCGCGTTTGCATTATGACCCAGTGTAGCCCGGACCCGCACCTCGCGTTCCGTCGCAACGAAGGTCATTTCCGATTTCCACCAGTCCCGCGTCCCGCCGACGGGAGGAGAATAGACGGTAAACGGAAACGAGGTCAGCGAGAGTGTAGCGGGTACACCCGTCGGATACCGTGATGTCGGATCCGAAGCCGCATTTTCTGTGCGAATCCATCCCTGAAGGCGATAGATCTTCCCCACCTCAAGTCTTACCGGTGCCGAGAGCGCGGTCCCGGAACCCGGCTGCTGATTTGCGATTTTCAGACTGCTCGTCCCGCTGTGTCCCACCGCCCGGTCAGCGCTGATCTCAACTCCCGTCGGGTCGCCTGAGGCTGACCACCCTGCGGGTATCTCTCCTGGAGCCCCTTTTTCGAACCCGTTGTTTTCGATCACGATCTGGGCCGGCGAGTGTTGAGAAAACGCGCCAACCAGCATCACAAACGCAAGCAGCCGCATATGCATGCAAGACTCCTTTCACTAATGATACCGATGCAAGCGGGACAGCATTCGCACACGATTTGTGCATGCGGTCCGTGTGAACAGGGGCAGCGACCTTCCCACAGAAAGACTTACACCCTGAAATGTACTTCAGAACACTCTCTCAGCCTGGCAGCTCCCTCTTCCGCCGTGAGATCGCGCTGGGGATCTGCCAGCATTTCATAGCCCACCATAAACTTTTTGACTGTTGCCGATCTCAGGAGGGGAGGATAGAAATGCACATGCATATGCCATTCAGGGTGCATTCCGCTGTTGACGGGCGCCTGATGAATTCCAGAACTATACGGAAAGGGAATCTGGAACAGATTGTCGTACCGAACCGCGATCCGTCTGAGGATATCGGCGAACCCTTGCCGCTCCCCCGCGGAGAGTTCCCGAAGATCGGCCAGATGACGCCGGGGAAGGACGAGGGTCTCGTAAGGCCAGACCGCCCAGAACGGGACGAGAACCAGGAAATCCTCGTTCTCACAGACGATTCTCTCCTGTCTTCGGGCCTCGATCCGGACGTACTCGCAGAGCATGCAGTCGCCTCGATCCTTGCGGAACGCCTGCATCTGACCTGTCTCCTTGCCCGGCTCTCCAGGGACTGAAAGCTGCGCCCAGATCTGTCCGTGAGGATGAGCGTTGCTGCATCCCATGAGTTCGCCCTTATTCTCAAAAATCTGCACATAGTGGATAAAGGAGTGTTCCGAAAGGGAATTAATCTCCTCTGTCCAGAGATTCACAACGCCGAGAATCTGGCTGACATTCATNNGGCGTGCCCGGCTTCAGCGCCGTGAAATCGTTGTCGAACGCGTATGTCGTCTCATAGGCAGGATTTCTCACTCCCCCCGCGCGCTCATTCCCGGGGCAGAGATAGCAGGATGGATCATATGGCTGGGGGCGGCGAGCAAGAGGACTCTCCACCATCCCCCTCCAGGGTCTGCTCCCCCGCTGCGGGGAGACTAGGATCCACTCGCCGGTGAGGATGTTATACCTTCTGTGCGGATCTTTCGACGGATCGAACACGTCTATCATGCCGGTATAGCCCTTATAGGATGGCTCTCAACGGGCATCCTTCACACACCGGAAGCCCACAGTCGAGCTCCTGTCAAAGCCGGGAGAAACCATCAGAAGCATCTGCTGCTGGTTCACGGGCACCGGCCCGCTCTTCAGGTACCAGATGCTGGAGGCGGGGGCATAAAAACTTCCCCCCCGGATTATCTGGTAATAATAACTGCCATTGAAGTAGATATCGTTTGTCATCTGCCAGACATTGCCGACCAGATCCTGCACGCCGAACGGGCTTCCACCTGCCGGAAACGCCCGAACTGGCGAAGTCCGGTTCAATCTGTAATTGCAGCGGGTGGAATCGAATCGGTCCCCCCACGGGTAGCGTCTTCCGTCAGTGCCTTGAGCGGCGTACTGCCATTCGACCGCAGTTGGCAGCCTCTTCCCGGCCCATCGGGCGAATGCTCTGGCATCTTCGAGACTCACCCAGACGACGGGGTGGCTTTCGAGCCCTTTCGGTATCAGTCCGTCTTTCCAGTGTCGGAGAAAATTCACCGTATCTGCAGGTCTATACCCGGTCCCCTTCAGGAATCTGGCGAACTGCTCGTTCGTGACGGGGAAGACGTCCATGAAATACCGGTGCAGAAATTCCCGGTGGACCGCAGAGAGATCCGGGTATGGGACGACAGGGTTTGCGTCTTCCGGCAGCACTGCACTGTATTCGAAATCAGCGGCAGGGATTTCGACCATATCGGGCGGGGCCACGTGAGCACGGGGCGTCAGCGTTGGCGACGAGACGAGCCGCGGGTCCGCAGGCGGTATTGTCACGACCCGTTCATCGAGAAGTTCGGTGCTGTCAAAGAGCTGCACGACAACCTTCCCTTCGTAGGCGCCAAATGTGCGGGACATCGAAAGCCGATGAGTACCTGGCGCCAGGACAGTGTGCAGAGCGTCATAGGTCGGCATTCCTGCAGTCACAACGATCGAACTGCCCTGACCCGCGGAGCACTCGAGCGTATCCCCCGCATATGCAACATGGAGCAGGCGGGGGNNGAACACGGCGATGCACTCCGCGTTCCCTTCGTGTCTCGTTCCAAGCCAGGTCCTACTGAACCCGTCCACGGTGGCGGGCAGAAAAAGCCGCCCATCGATTGCGATCGGTACCCGTTCTTCATGATGCCATAGACTGACACCATGACGTCCGGAGGTGTCCGCCACCTCGAACAGGGGTCCGCTGTACCCTTCGGGTCGAACGCCGTACACCGTGTAGATGGTTTTCCCGGTACCAGGCCATCGATTGATCCAGACGCTGTCGACTCGGGCTGGTATCAGGGGCTCCCAGTCTTTGCTCAGGAAAGCGGAAGAATTCTCCCGCAGAAGTTTTACCGCGGCTCCAAGATAGCGGTACTCGCCTTCGACCCAGTCGGGCCTGCCGGACCGCATGACGTTAAGCTCGACACCGTAGCCATTGAAAAGAGCAATGGCAACTTCTCTATGCAGGAGGCCTTCGGAGAGCTGGAGAACTCGGAAGATCGCGAACTCTGGATTGATAAGCTTGTTAAGATTGAGCGGCGGCGGGAGATACAGCGCGTCGTGGACCCTGCCCGCTACTATGCCGGGCATATCCCGGGGAACGGCCATCCCCTCGCTGTACATAACGATTCCTGGCCTGACCCGATCCGCAGCGGCCTGGATCTCCGCTGTGGACCGTCCCCAGGTGTCGAGACAGACACCATCTGCCCCGGTCGCTCGGAGCATATCCTCCATCCCGGACAGGTGCTCTTCGGTTCTCGTCGATTGATCCCAGGGATTATATGCGATAAAGAACCGCGTGCCCATCCGATGGGCCGCGTCGACCTGAGAACGGAGTCCTTCCAGGCCGCCGGGCAAATCCCGGTAGAGATCCCATTGATTTCGTTCGTCGAGTCCAAGGCGGGGCCACGTCGGCCAGAGAAGCACACCGTCAAAATGTCCGAAGAGGGTTTTCCGCCCAGTCAGGAGCTTCTCGAAACCGGATGTTCCCTTAAATCGATCGTAATAATCCCTGTCCCAGGCGAAGAACAGCGTAAGGAGGTAGCTTCGGCGAATCCACTCCAGGTCTTTTCGCTCACCCAGCGAAGTATCAAAGAGATCAAGATCGAACAACCAGCGCTTTTGAAACATCAATCGGAGACCTTCATGAAAGTCTCCGTTGTGGACATCGGCGGTGATGGTATATTGCACCCCGCCAAACGGCTTGAGAACCGTGGCAAATCGCCGGAGGTCCGCGTTTCCTGACCCCGTCCGACGTGCGATGGCAGTGAGAGCGCTCCCATCGCGCAGGGACGCGGTGCAGAACCCCATTTCCCATGCGTTATCCGGAAGGATCACCCCGATCGGTCCGCAGCCAGGACGGACCAGGGCAGATCGGCTCAGTGATGGCGGTCCCATTGCCGTGATGTACGCCCGATCTTCCGCCTGGCCGAACGGCACGAAATTGGCCACGCTGAGATCGCCGCGCGACGCATTGCGAAGGGTGACCGTTGCTCTCCAACCCCGGTCGAAGGCACTGTCGACGGTCAGCAGCCCTTCCAGACCGCATGCGAACGAAAAGAGCGTGGTGTCCTCCGCGCCGCGCACAACCGCAGAACGCGAATTCAGGATGGTATCTCCCACCAGGAGAGTAAAAAGGGGAAGATCAGCAGCCAGCGGGGGCGTTACTCCCCGTGCCGTCTCCACGCCCCGTATCCAGAGTCCCCCGGACGTCGAGACTGACAGGCGGACGTCCGCATGAAGCGGGATCGCGAATGCCGTGCAGAGGGCAAGCGTGAGGAGTCGCGCCTTTGGAGCCAGGGAACCTGCAGAAGGACCCGCGCCCCGGCGGTCTTCCCGGTTCAAGGCGGGGGTCCTGCGTCCGGTCCGTCCGGCAGGATATGCTGATCGGGAAGAATGCAAGGTGTCCGGTTCGGGGATGTGTGCCGGCCAGGACTTCCGGCCGGCGCGTACCGTTCGATTATACAAAGATCCGGCGCAACAAAAAAGGCCTCTCGGTCCCCGCGCAAGCGGCGAAGCGCTTTGGAAATCATCTGCACGAACCGTATATTTTTTTATGCTTGTGTACCGATACATCCTTCGCGCCCACCTCGGGCCGTTCTTCTTCTCCCTGTCGACACTGATGTTCCTTTTCCTCCTTCAGTTCGTAATGAAGTTCATCGACCAACTGGTTGGCAAGGGGCTCTCGGCGTGGGTGATTCTTGAGCTGGTTTCCCTCAACCTTTCCTGGATGCTCGTCCTCGCGGTTCCGATGTCCGTTCTGGTAGCCGTCCTGATGTCATTCGGTGACCTTTCATCGAGAAACGAGATCACGGCCCTGAAGGCCAGCGGTGTCAGCATTTACCGCATGCTCATCCCCGCACTTGCCGCTGCAGTTTTAGTCGGCGGGCTCCTGGTCTGGTTCAACAATTACGTGCTTCCGGAGTCAAACCACCGCCTGAAGGCACTGACGGTCGATATTCGTAGGAAGCGGCCCACCCTCGCTCTCATCGACGGCGTGTTCTCGCAGGAAATCCCCGGATACAGCATACTTGTAAAGAAGGCTTCGCAGAAGAGCAACGACCTGAGCGGGGTCACTATTTACGATTACACCAACCCGACACTCAATGTTCTGATCACGGCCCAGCACGGCAGGATATCCCTCTCCCCCGACTACAGGAAACTGGTCATGGATCTCTGGGACGGTGAAATCCACCAGCTGGACCTGACTGACCGGAGCAGATATCAGAAGATCCACTTTGAATCCCATAGAATCGTCATGGCTGTTGAGGGATTCGATTTCGAGCGCACATCCGCCAGCGCTTTCACTCGGGGAGATCGTGAGCTCGGCGCAGGCGCCATGAAGCGAATCGTGGACAGTCTCGAGCACCTTCGCGAGGATAAAGTGCAGGAGTGTCGCGCGATCATGATGCGGGACGCCCGGATGAGGCTCGGCGACCCTGTTGATTCCGGCTCAACCCGTGATGCAAGCCGGAGGCCGACGGCCACGTCAGCGGCGCTCATCCAGGCGCAGACGCTTCGTGCTCAAATTACTGCTTCGCTCTTCCAGATTGACATGCTTTCGAAGCAGATCGATCAGTACTGGGTAGAAATTCACAAGAAGTATTCGATTCCGACGGCGTGCATTGTCTTCGTTCTTGTTGGTGTCCCCCTGGGCATCATGTCCCGACGCGGAGGGTTTGGGACCGCGGCAACACTCAGCCTTGGATTCTTTGTCCTCTACTGGGCGTGTCTGATCGGAGGGGAAAAGCTTGCAGACAGAGACATTGTTTCCCCCTTTGTTGGGATGTGGTCGGCGAACATGATCGTGGGCGCGATCGGGGTGTATCTCACCGCGCGCAGTGCCAAGGAGACGCTCCTGATCAACTGGAGCGTGTTCCGGCAGCTCGTTCCGAAGCGATGGAGACCGGCCGCTGGTGAAGAGGAGGCACTGAACGGCACATGACACTTCTAGACCGGTACATAATCCGGCAGTTCCTCATAACCGCACTGTTCGCGCTCGTCGCCGTCCTGGTCATCTTCATCGTGATAGACGCGATGGAGAAACTCGACGACTTCATTGACAAGCAGGCGGGATGGACCATCGTCGCACAGTATTATTTCTTCTTCATCCCGGAGATAATCAAGCTTATCAGTCCGGTGGCGATCCTCCTGGCGAGTCTGTTTGTCACGGCCCGGATGTCCACCCAGAACGAAATTGCGGCAATGAAATCCGGGGGAATCAGCCTCTACCGGCTGATGCTTCCCTACGTTGTCGTCGCGCTTCTGATCAGCATCGGCTCCGTGTACTTCAATGGCTGGATAGTGCCGAAGGCGAACAGGCAAAAATTCACCATCGAGCGCGACTATCTCCGGAAGGATGTCATCAACGCGTCGGGGTCCAACATCTTCATTCAGGACAGCCCTACGCGTATTGTGTCGCTCGGATATTTCGACGACAGCAGGAATTTTGCTTCGCGCGTCAGCATCCAGGATTTTGACCCGCTCGACCAGACGATCATGGTGGGTCGGGTTGACGCGGCGAGCATGGCCTGGGACAGCACCGCGCGTCTGTGGATTCTACACAATGGCGTGCGACGGACTTTTGACGGACCGCTCGAGACATATATGACGTTTGAAAATCAGTCAGCGGGGCTTCTGCATTTTTCTCCCGAGGACCTGCGGAAAAAGGCTGAGAAACCGGACGAAATGGACTACTACACGCTGAAGGAATTCATCAAGAATCAGGAGCGGGCGGGCCAGGACGTTTCACGCTGGCAGGTTGACCATTACAGCAAGATCTCATTTCCCTTTGCCTCGGTGATCGTCGTGCTCTTCGGGGTTCCTTTCGCCTCGGTCCGGAGGCGCGGCGGCGTGGGGGTACAGCTGGGGATCAGCCTGCTTGTCAGCTTCATTTACCTGATCTTCATGAAGGTCAGCCAGGTTTTCGGGTACAACGGAGATATTCAGCCGCTGCTCACTGCATGGCTGGCCAACATCGTCTTTCTGATCGGAGCGATCTGGTTGGTCGTGAAGGTGCCGAAATAGCAGGACCGTCTGCCCGGGCGGGCGCGAGAGCACGACTGGAGTCACTCTTCCTGATCTGAGTTGCTCAGCGTTCAGAAATTGTAGTGGAGCTTCAGGGCCGGGACCTGTGTGAATCCCCCGGGAGCAGGGAATGTCCGGATCAGAGCCTCGGCATGAAGATTCCTGTTGTATGACGAGGCGGTCAGTGCCGCATCGATTGCACTTATCACGTGGTTCACGATAGCAACGGTCACGAAAGTCTTCGCAACGGAATAATAGTCGTTCGCCTCACCCCGCAGCTGGGAGTAGTGAAGAAACGTCGGCGTGAGGTTTGCGTTCAGGACAGAGTAGTCCGGAGGGAGTGTCGGATCCGCGTCGTTCCAGCCCTGATTGTACTGCGTATATTTTCCGATCAGTTCATAGTACTGTTGTTCCGGCCGGCGAGGGAGTGTGTGCGAATAAAACCCGCCACCCGGCTGAGCGGAGAACGCCCGCTCCATGTTATTCAGCTCGCCCCAGTCAACCCGATCCCATGGCGGCAATGCGGCGTCATTGGAAACCAGCCAGTTGAAGGTTCTCCCTCCTGTAAGGTGCTGTTCGGTATACTGGCCATACCGTACGACACTCCAGTTCTGATCAGCCAAGCCCTCAAAGAAATCGGTCTTCTCATCCCCTTTGCCGTCATAGACCGCTGCCAGCGTCCAGGCCGTCGCTTCAATCGCAAGAAAGAGAGCAGATTTCCAGTAACTCTTTGCATAAAACTGTCCCGCGCCGGGGAGAACGATCGACAGTCCTGAGGCGAGCCAGACGGACTTCCTCGCGGGCTCTCCCAGATTCTTCTCCAGTGAATCCTGCATCGGCGCAACGCGCATGCGTTCCAGACCGAGCAGGTCCACGTACGGATTTCCGGTCAGGACCAGCGAGTCGGGCGCCGGTGGGCGCACCGAACCAGAGCCTGCAGCGGCGAAGGCCGGGCCGGCACATGCAGCAGCAATGACGACGAGTAGTAGAATCCGTTGAATCATACGTCTGTCCTGACTTGGTTACTCCAGGTCGAAGCCGAAGGTAATGCCAAAATAGAAGCTCCACTCTTTCCCGTAGCTGACGGTCTGTCCGGTGTCAACGAACAGTCTGGAGAACCGGTCGAATCCGTACGCACCGCTGAAGAATATGCTCGTGGGAAAAGAGTAGTATGAGAATGCCTGCAGGCGGAGCTCCCCCCCAATGTCCTTCTTGAACTCCCCGAACGCCGGCGATGTCCCGGTCCAGGCGTTCCCGATGTCGCCAAACACAGAGAAATACAATTTGTCAAAATACAACTGGAAGACACGCAGGTCGATCTTGTTGAGCAGAGGGAATCGATAGTTCAGTCCCACAACGGCAATCTCATTGCCTCCCAGCGAGTAGAAGGGATACCCCCGCATTCCCACCAGTCCGCCTGCATAGAAATCGAAGAACTCATCAACCGGCGGGCCGACGATGGTCGCTCCTCGCAGTCGGGCCGTAACCGTATGGTTGCGAAAGGGCATGGCGATGTGTTCTCTCCAGAGGAGTTCCAGGGCCACGAAATCCACCTGTTTAAACACCGGTTGAAGCCCAATCGGGGTCAGCTGATATTCGCCATCACCGTTGAACTTATTCAGCTCGCCTGCCGCAACAAGGCGAATCTTCCTTCCCACAGGGTTGATCTCACTCGTTATCGAAGGGATAATCGCGTCGACATCGAACGACAGACGCAATGTGTTCCCGATAAGGTAGAGATCACGGGACCCCGGCACCAGGGAAGGTGGATCCGTTTCCGGATTCACAAAACTGTCGAGGGCGGAGGAATAGCGGCTGTGGATATACCGGAACTCGAGACTTGTAAACTGGCTGAAAACTTTCTGTCCGAGGACAACATCGAATTCCAGAAGATCATATGTGACGTCCACGGGTATCGAGGATGCCGGAAGGCTGATTGTCGCGCCAGTCTTTCGTGTTACATTGTAGAGCTCCAGGGACGCCACCGGTTCAATCCCCAGCTGGTACAGCAGCGGGATTTTTCCGGTGTACATGAATTGAACAAACAGGTCACGCTCGAGGCGAACATTCAGCGCCGCGCTGGCAAACAGGCTGGTCTTGTCCAGGACGTCCGAGGAAAAAAGGTACACCCCTGCTTTCAGCAACTGCAGGCCCGTCGCTTTCGCATTGTAATTGTCCACTCGCAGAAAGGGCATGACCGACATGCTGCCGAAAATCGGTCTATACGGTTTCTCTTCCGCCGGCGCCAATTTTGAATCATCATAGGAACGGAGGGAAACCCAATCGAACTGGGGGGTTCCGGACGCCTCAGGAGCAGGGTTTTCGCACGCAGGCGGCGTGGGGACGGAGGCCTGCACATAGCGGTGCCCTTCAGCTGCAACCGGTTTCGGGCTGTCGAGTTTGTAGAGCTTGTACCCGCCGGAGGTATATGCCGCGTAGACGATATCCCCTTCAGGATTCATGGTCGGCAGGAACGCACCTCCGATGACGTTGGAAAGTTGCGTGGTCGTTCCGGTCGCGGGATCGAGAGAGTAAATATTGAAAATACCGGATTGATCAGAGGTGAACACGAGTGATTTCCCGTCACGCGTGAATTCAGCCGATCGTTCATCCCCCGGGCCCTGAACGAGGAAGGCAAGGTCAGTCCCATCCGGCCGTATCCATGCAATATCCCGTCCGTCCTGGATTGAGAAATCAAACACGATTCGGTCTCCCACAGGGCTCCACTTCGGTGCGTACACCTGTTCGCCATTCACGTAGTGCGTGAGTGCGCGATAGTCACTCCCGTCGATCGAGGAGACCGCCAGGTTCGTGGTCCCGTCTCTGTTCACAACAAATGCAATTCGTTTTCCATCGGGGGACAGTGACGGACTCGATGCCCTTCGTCCTTCCGTGAGCCGGCGCTCCTTGGCCGCCTCAATGTCATACTCATAGATATCAAATTGGAGGGACCAGTGTGGATTACTCCGTGTGTTCTTCCCGTAGTACAGTTTCCGGCCATCCGGAGACCATGACACTCCCGTGCGGACGCCGGGCATGATGAGGACCTCTTCTTTCTTCGCGACGTCATACACGTAGAGAGAGGAGAGCATGAAATAGTCTCCACCTTTGGCGCTCGTGTACGCGAGTCGCGTGCCATCGGGAGAATAGGCAGGGTAGAGATTCGCAAATCCCGTGGCCGCACGCGCAGCACAGCAGGAGAGCACGTGTCCCCGTTCCAGCGGGCGGAGCAGGCCGGGGCGGAGCATCGTTTCGATTGACTCGACCTCGCCCGGGTCGACAACGCTATGGTCGGATTCAACCTCAACCGGCGAGCCTTCTTGAAGAGCGGATCGGACCGGCGCACTTCTGACCGCGTACTCACGCTGAATCTCACTCCTCCATTCCGCATACACCTCTGTGCCCGGTTTTCCGACAGCGTCCTCGATCGCTCCGTCAATTGTCGCACGCCCCATTTTCCCAAGCGAGCGCGATATTTCAGGGAGTTTTTCCTCACCGTATTTGCTGGCAATGTAGCTGACAAACGCAAATCCTGCATTGTACGACGATTCGTTCCCCAGGCTGGTTTTCCCAAAGACCCCCATTTCCTCCCAGGTCAGCATGGTGCTATCGAGCGCATAGGACCGGAGAATCATGTCGCGGTGGGAGTCCCAGAAATCGTAACGGAGTTCCTTCCGGTTATACTGCGCGACACCTTCCGCAAACCAGGCAGGCACGACGAATCCTGAGACGGGGTATGAGATGATCGTATTCGGGTAGCCATACAATACGTCCTGCCGACGCTCGGATTCATATGTGATCCACTGAAGATACCCGGCCGGAAGTGTTCGGCCGTATTTCATGGACGTCTGGATCTGAACGATGTGTGTGAACTCGTGGGTGATGACGTTCCGGAGCCAGTTGTGTGTGCCGCGCAGCTCGAAATCCAGCGGCGACGCCCAGATCTCGATTTTATTGTTGAAAAAATACGCGGCACCGTTCGCGTAATCGCTTATATCCTTGATGATGAAGCTGACCCGCTGGTCCGGTTCGTGGTCGTACAATGTTGTGATCGGGCCGTACACTTCCTCCGCGATCTTCGCAATCGTACGTGCGCTGCGCTCCGCGCCTTCATGGTAGTGCACGAAGAAGTGCTTGGACTTGATGGTTTTCCATCCGAGTTCGGGAGCGGAATATGCGTCCGGCTGCGCGTACGCGATCATCGGCAGCCAGGCCGCGGCTGCGACGAGAAGCGATGTATAAAAGGCAATGCGGAAAATGTTCATACCAACCCGTGTAATGGAGCTTCCCGAAGGCCGCGTGTATCTCCCTATTTGACCACGGCGATCTTGATGATTTTTGATGCGGTCTGCCCGCCGGCGTTCACTTCCACGTGAGCGAGATAGATGTCGCTCTGAACATCGCGTACATTCCAGTCGATTTCGTTGTCTGTTCCGCCGATTGCACCGGCATGCAGTTCATCCACCTTTTCTCCGGCGACGTCATAGATCTTCACCGTGACGCTGGCATCCAGCGAGACGAAAAACCGGATCTTGGTTACCTGGTCATACACCGGGTTCGGCCAGTTGTAGCAGCGCTCCTGCGGGAAAAACGTCGCTGGGAACGCGGGGGCGTCGCCAGAGGGCGCCACTTGGGCGCTGTTGTGTTCGTCACCGAAACGGCTTCGCCAGAGCAGATCGCGAGCCTCTACCTCCGTCGGGGTCGTGTAGTAATACAGCTGCTGGTCGCTTCCAGCTACAGCGATGCCGAGTCTGCCGTCACCGCTGCGAACCAGGGCTGTGGAAGCTCCGTGCGTTACCGGCACGGGAAATCCGTCCGCTGTACGCGCACCGGTAAATATCTGTGTGAGTTCCGCATGTGCCGAGGTGAAAATTGCATCGCCGTTGGCGGAGGTGCGCACCGACAGCGCATGGGCGTCGTTCGTGCTGGCGCGAAGGTCGTGACCGGGACGATCGAGCGCGATGTCGGGACGCAGACGATTCGCTTCGAGGTCACCGACGGTCAGGTGACGTATCCGGTGGTGTATCGGGGCCTGGCCCCGGACACGTTCACGGACGATGTCGAGGTCGTGGTCGAGGGCCGGCTCCAGCCGGACGGCACCTTCCGTGCCACCACACTGCTCGCCAAGTGCGGCTCCCGGTACGATGCCGTGCCGGAAGCGTGATGTCATGACGATCCTCGGACAATTGGCGTTGTGGCTTGCCCTGCTCCTCAGCGTGTGGGGAGCGGTGGTGGGCTTCCTGGGCGGGCAGCGCGGCGATCCCGCCCTGATCCAGAGCGCGCGGCGCGCGACGTTCGCGCTCGCGGGGCTGCTGACCGTGGCGGCGCTGGCCCTCGTGGTGGCGCTCCTCAAGAACGACTTCAACGTCGCGTACGTCGCGAGCTACTCGAGCCGGAATCTCCCCATCGCGTACAAGCTGTCCGCGTTCTACGGCGGGCAGGCCGGGAGCCTGTTGTTCTGGGCATTCATCCTGGCGCTGTTCGCGGCGGCGGCGCAGTGGCTCACGCCACGTCGGTACGCGTACCTGATGCCGTACGTCGCCGCGGTGACGTCGGTCGTGACGGTGTTCTTCGTGGCGGTGGCGCTGTTCGCGGCGAACCCGTTCGAGCGGCTCGACTTCACGCCGATGGACGGCCGTGGGCTCAATCCGCAGCTCCAGAATCCGGGCATGGTGATCCATCCCCCCATGCTCTACCTGGGATACATCTCGATCACGATCCCGTTCGCGTTCGCGGTCGCGGCCCTGCTCACGCGCCGGCTGGACACGGGCTGGCTCCACGCGATCCGCAAGTGGACGCTCCTCTCCTGGGTCTTCCTCTCCATCGGCATCACGCTCGGCATGTGGTGGGCGTACGT
>DKBG01000352.1 GCA_002451155.1 Ignavibacteria bacterium UBA6906 | reverse complement strand
CTGATTGAGCTCGGCAATCTTTTTCGACTTGAGCTCAGCAATGTCCATCGGCATGGATGAATAACCTTTCTGAAGAAGGGAATGAATAGACCCTCAAGCGTCGGAAAGTCCCCCAGGGAATAGCGCGTTCAAAGGATGGAAAAGTAAACGGTTAGACCGGCTGGCTGGATGTGCGCTTGAGACAAACGGGTTGAGCTAGAATAGGTGGTACAGCTTGAGGCGTGGAACGATCCTCTTAAGTGTCGATTTGTGCTGCCAATATATGTGTTTCGCCCTGATTTGTCAAGCTTTTTTCGATTTCAGGTATTGTATGGCTTCCCCCACGACATAGTGGGAGCCTGTAACCAGTATGCGGGACTTTGACTTGCGGGCCAATTTCAGGCCGTTTGCGACCGTCCCGCCATGAACGGCTCTCACGCCTAATCTCCGCGCCGCAGTGTACAGTCGACGGGCGCTGGCCGCTCTTTCCGTGTGCGGCTGAACGGTGATTATCGTTTCCGCCACCCAGGCAAGCTGNNCCGCTGAACGCGACCCTTCCCTCGTCACCTATTCGCATGTCAACCAGCTCGGAGGCTCGATGGAACGGGATTCGCTTCCTGCGTGCAATGCCCCGGATTACGGCCTCGGCTTCGGGGACGATCCTTCCGACAAGGAGAGGCGTGGCCGGCTTTATGATTCCAGCCTTCTCCGCGGCAATCTGCTTCAGCGTCGGGCCAAGATACTCCATATGGTCCAACCCGATGCTCGTGATGATGCTGAGGATCGGCTGGAGCACATTGGTGGAGTCCAGCCGGCCACCCAGGCCGGTTTCGATCACCGCTATATCCACTCTCTCATCAGCAAAGTAGAGGAAGGCAATCGCGGTGGTCGCCTCGAAAAACGTCGCCTCATTCGCCTCGATTGCTGGCCTGAGGCGATCAACGTACCCGATAAGCCGCCGTTCGGGAATCTCCTTGCCGTTGATCCGAATCCTTTCGGTGAAGCTCACAAGATGAGGAGAGGTATAGAGCCCGGTTTTGTATCCCCCCTCCTTGAAAATCGAAGCGAGGAAACAGGTCGTCGAACCCTTGCCGTTGGTTCCGGCAACATGAATTGTGGGATACCAGTTTTGCGGGTTCCCGACAGATTTCAGCAGCGCCCGGATGTTGCGCAGGCCGAACTTCATCCCGCGACCCTGAAGGGCGTAGAGGTACTTAATTGAGGAGGAATAGGTGGACAAGCCAGTAATCCGTTAGTTGAAAGGTGGTGTCAGGTCAAGAGATTGTTCTGAAATTCCGAAATCAAAAGAACAAATTCCAGGAAAGGGAATATCACCGCAAAGTGCGCAAAGAATTCGCAAAGAACGCAAAGAAAGACAATAAGAAGATACGGACTAAGTTCTAGACCACAGAAACATCATTGCACGGAATAGCATACTCAAGTTCACGGGTGATTCACATCGATGGGGAATTTGCATTCTGATGCTTGAAACCTAGATCGTCGCTTTCTGCCCACCAGTGCGCAAGCCAGGTTAGAGCCAGCTGTCGACGACGGAGACATTCCCGGTCGTTACAAGCGATCCGACAAGTGAACCGATGTCCTCGATTCTGTTCTCGTCGCAGAACGTGTTCATCCCCTCGGCGATCTTGATGCCGGCAGCCGGGTCAACGAAGTTGGCTGTCCCGACCTGAACCGCCGAAGCGCCGGCAATCAGGAATTCGATGGCGTCATTCGCGTTCATGATACCGCCAATGCCTATCACGGGGATCTTTACGGCACGTGAGGCCTCGTACACCTTGGCGAGCGCGACTGGCTTGATGGCAGGACCGGACAGCCCTCCTGTCGTCGTCGCCAGCATCGGCCTGCGTGTGTGGATGTTGATTGCCATACCGATCAGGGTATTAATAACCGATACGGCATCAGCACCGGCATCCTGCGCGGCACGGGCGAATTCCGATATATGCGTTACGTTTGGGGTGAGCTTGATGATAAGCGGTTTGCGCGTCAGTTTCCGCAACCGCGCAGTTATCTCCGATACCATCGGGCAACTCGTGCCGAAGTTCAGTCCGCCTTCCCGCACGTTCGGGCAGGAGACATTGATTTCAAAACCGTCAACTCCCTCCTGCTCATTGAGAACCTCGAGGACCTGGCAGTACTCGTCAATGCTGCTTGCGGCGATGTTCGCGATGATGGCTGTAGACAACCCCCGCAGGACCGGCAGTTTCTCTTCAATGAATTTCATTACGCCGATATTGGCCAGGCCGATTGAATTGAGCATACCGGAAGAGGTTTCGACGATACGGGGCGGCGGGTTGCCAGCACGGGGTTTCATCGAAAGAGACTTCGTCACGATGCCGCCGAGCTTGGCGGGATCGGCAAGGTCCAGCGTGTCGTCCCCGTAGCCGTATGTGCCGGAGGCAACAAGGACGCGGTTCTTTAGCGTAAGCCCCGCAAGCGTAAACGCTGTTTTAGCCACTATTGGGCATCCTCGGGATGGCTGTAAACAATCCACATACCACGACACAAGTTCCAGTTAAGTTCCAGAATCCAGGTACCAGGTTCTCGGCTTGCATATCTAATATCTACTATCTGCGATCTGATATATCTCTATATGAGATATGAGATAGAAGATCGAATCATATCAAATATAGAATATCAAATATTTGATTTCAGCGTGGGTGCCTCAGCAGAGCACTCCGAGCTACAACCTGGTCGACCGACAGGGCAACGAATCTCGTCGCCCTACAACAATCAGAAACGTATCTTGCGCACATCGAATGTCGGGCCGTCCTTGCACATAAGCGCGAATTTCTTCTCTTCGCCCACCAGCTCAACAGGACAACCCTGACAGATTCCGATCCCGCAGGCCATCGGACCCTCAAGGGAAACCTCACACGGGATATCCTGCTTGACGGCAAACGCAGCCAGACCCCGAAGCATGGCTGTCGGACCACACGCAAAGATTTTCGGCTTCACATACGTATGACTCTTCCATACCGAGCCCAGAAGCTCCACGACGTTTCCGCGAAAGCCCATCGTACCATCGTCGGTCGCCACTTGCAGATTTTCCAGATGATGTGGAAGCACCGCGGAAGCCGTTCGAGCACCGAGGAATGTAACGACCTTCTTTCCCCGGGATTTCAGGAAACCCGTCGATAGAGGCATGGGTGCAACGCCGAGGCCACCGGCGACCAGAAGCGCTGTCGAAAAAGATTCGTCGAGGAAGCTATAAGGGACACCCAGCGGGCCGAGAATATCCAGCGTGTCACCAGGACCCTTGTGACTCATCAGTGCCGTCCCCCGCCCCACCACGTTGAAGATTATCTCTATCCGGTCTCCGTCCACCCGATAGACGCTGAACGGGCGGCGGAGAAGAGGGTCGGTGGTCTGCTCGATGAGGATATTGACGAACTGCCCGGGCTTCACTTCACTGGCGATGCGCGGGGAACGAACAGAGCAGACAAAGACAGTGTCGGCAAGCTGACGGACGCCTGTTACGGGGGATAGTTCCTGTGTGATCATATTCCTGAAGGTCAGAGAAAAGGTGGAGTGCCTCAGTCAACCACAGCCGGTGCCTGCCCGGGAGGCCTCTTTCGGGAACGCCTTCCTGCCCCCTTTTCCATCTGGGTTGGCGCCTGTCCTTGATCTTGACGGGGCGCCGTTTCGATGGCCTGAGCAGGCTTCTTTTCAGGTTCAGGCACTGCGGCCGGCTTGCTCGTGTCCGCCACGGTTTGAGCTGCTCTGCTCCGTTCCAGCTGGACCTCGGCCAGCTTCGGCTGAACGAGGGCGACATAGGGGGATGTCGGGTAGGAGCTCACGAGGGCCTGATAATGAACGATCGCGCTATCGGCATCCTCCACAAGGTTTTCATAGGTCCACCCGACGGCGTATTGGGCCCGCGCGGCGTACTGCGACTTCGGGTAATCCTGGACAACCTGCTGAAATGCCTCTATTGCGCGAGTGGTGTCCCCCACCAGAAAAAACTCTTCTGCGCGCGCATATGCCGCCTCCGCTTCGTCCACGGAGACCCGCTGCGTCGGAAGACCCAGCAACCGCCTCGATTCGTTGGCGTACACAGTCAGCGGAAAGCGGCGTATGATGTCACGGTAGAGCGAGTCAGCTTTTCCCGGCGGCGCCGTGGAATCCTGCGACGAGATCTGGGCCAGAGTGAAGAGCGCCCGGGGGACAGCCGGGCTGTTCGGATGATCGTTCAACAGCGTCTGGTACCAGAATGACGCCGAGTCGGGCATCGCCATCGTCGTGTAGAAGAGCGTTGCGAGCTCCCCTTCGGCAACTGCAAGCCGGTTATCAACCGAGTCGATCGTCGCCTGGCTNNACCAGGGCAGAATCGACAGCGGCAGTTGAGTCCTTCGACGCAAGACCATCTCCTTCTACGTCCACGGACTTAGGCGGCCGGGCGGAATCCATGGGCGCGCTGGCCAGCACAATCAGCGCTGCTTTGGTACTGTCCAGGCGCTTGATTTCCTTTGTATATAAGTCGTAGCGTGTCAGATAGTCAATGCGCCACACAACATCAGGAATGAAAGACCCAACCCCGTAGTGGCTTTTTCCGCGAACATACACAGCCCGAGCGGAATCATAGTTGAGGAGAGTGTATTCGTAAACCTTCCCCATCTCAATACAGGCACGCGCCGCATACTCCGTCCGGACATATGCGGTATCCACATAGAGATACTGCTGGAGGGCCGACTCGAGATCACCCCTCATTCTGTATACATTTCCAATTTCGAGTTCGATCTCGCCAAAGAAATCCCTGTTGTTGAAATTATCCCGCAGGCGCTCCAGTTCATTGAGGGCCCCCCTGTAATCCTCCTGAGCGGCACGCATTGAGGCAGCCCCGAAGAATCCGCGGTACTCTCCGACGTAATTGCTGCTAACATCAGCCGCTTCCTCATAGGCCTCCTGCGCTTTCGGAAACTCGCGCATCTTTTCATAGACATCTGCAAGAGCGAGGTAGCGCACGTTTTTCAGCGACGGGTTTTCGGCGTTTTCCGCCGCTCGCCTGACATATTCGGCAGCACCCTGGAAGTTCCCCCTCTCTTTCTCCGCCATGCCGAGCACCATGGCCGCATGGCCGACAATGGCGTCATCACCTTCCTCTTCGGCCATTTGCGTCACCTGATTGGCCA
Organism: Ignavibacteria bacterium UBA6906; assembly: GCA_002451155.1. Lineage (GTDB taxonomy): Bacteria > Bacteroidota > Ignavibacteria > UBA10030 > UBA6906 > UBA6906. The sequence continues at coordinate 1,299 of DKBG01000352.1, read as the reverse complement.
GCGCGACGGCGGTGTCAATTCTCCCCAGCTTGAATTCTGTGTTCGCCAGCATCATCCAGGAACGGAGAGTCAGGTTACCGTCCGGATACCCGGAGAGTATTTCCCGGTATTTTCGTTCCGCCTGCGGGTAGTCTGCCATGTAGAAGTAGGACATGCCAATCATCATCAGCGCGTCGTCAACCAGGCCGGATTCCGGATGGTATTGAAGCAGCTTTGAGCACTTTTCGATGACGGAGGTCAGCTTCGTCTGAATTGCCGGCGGGACCTTCATGTCAGCGAGGAAGTTGTCCTGTCCCTGCTTGCTGAGTTCAGGCTGTTTCCAGAGCTCGGTTACCGCCTCATCGTACAGCTTGCTGGCGTTGTAGTAGGTATTGAAATACGCGGTAAGAGAGTCCCAGACGGAACACCCTGGGAATGGAAGAAAAATGGCGAATACTACAAGAATGAGAGGGATTACGGTTAGAGGGGGACGGGGTCTACCTGACACTACTCTGGCTCCATGCACTTCCGCCATGCAACCTAAGGAACTTTCGTTCGAAAGTCAAACCGCGGGATTAAACCTTTGCCGGTCCTGGCGGTCAAATTCTCAGAAGGGCGCAACAGAACTACCACCATATATTCGGAGGATTGAGATGAAGAGAATAAGCATGTTCGCAGCTCTCGTTGCGTTGGGCGCCNNAAGAATGACATGGCCAAGCTTCGGATCGAAATGCAGAAGAAGAACACTCCTATCCAGTCACAGATCCGTCTTGCGCGTCTGGAAATCCAGCAGCTTATGCTGGCGGACAGCCCGGACCGGGCGAAGATCGAGAAGCAGATGAAGGAGATCTCCGATCTGGAACTCAAGGTGAAGCTCAACGCGCTGGATCATCAATTCGCAGTCAAGAAGATCCTCACCCCCGAGCAGCAGAAGATCTGGAAGGAAAAGCGCGGTGAGATGTTCATGATGCGCCGAATGCGCGGAGAGGGAATGATGGGCGGAGAGGGCACCCCGAGGAGGATTAGAATCCAGCGGGAGATGGGACCGGGCGGCTCCTCATATTTCTTTGGCGAGCCAGCTGAACCGACGGAGATCGAGGTCCAGGTCGAGACCGAAGGCAGTATTGATTGATAGCCTCCTGGCAGTGATGCATGCACTGCGGAGAAAAGCACCGCCCTCCTGAGGACTCCCGGGAGGGCGGTTTCCATTTGTGACACAAGGAGAAAAGCCCACGATCCACAATCCAATTTCCAGTTGGAATCCAGTATTCAGTTACAGTATTCATACGGAACTCATTGAAAGCCTAACAGTTGCACTGG
>DKBG01000332.1 GCA_002451155.1 Ignavibacteria bacterium UBA6906 | reverse complement strand
TCATGAGGCGGGGAAAAATCTCATTGGTGCATTCCATCAACCCTCCGTCGTGTTCATCGATCCAGAGACCCTTTCCACGCTGCCGGCGGAAGAATTTCGGAACGGTCTCGCGGAGATGGTAAAGATCGGGGCAGTGCTCGACCGGACCTTCTTCGCCAGGCTGGAACAGGCGGCCAGGACCATCAGTCCGGCGAACGCCCGACTGATGGCGCGCCTCATCACAACGTCGGTCGGCCTGAAGGCTGCAGTGGTTGCACGGGATGAGCGGGAGACGGGCCTGCGGAAAGTGCTCAACGCCGGCCATACCATTGGCCATGCCGTTGAGGCGGCGACAGGGTACCGGATTCCGCACGGCCATGCTGTGGCCGTAGGGCTGGCAGCTGAGGCCGAGATTGCTGAACAGATGGGTTTTCTGAAGAAGAGTGAGAGAGTCCGGGTGACCCGACTATTGCGTTCCCTGAGGCTGCCCGTACGGATCCCTCCGGTCTCCAGTTCCGCGGAATTCTTTTCGGCTCTCTCTCTGGACAAGAAATCGGATGCACAGGGCGTCCGCTACGTCCTCCTGAATGGGATCGGGAGGTCTGTCATCGGTGTTCAGGTCCCCGTCTCACTTCTTTCGGCAGTCTGCCGATTGTCCGCATGATTATCCTCTCGGTAACGGGTCCGACGATCGCCGAGGCGCTCCGCCAGGTTCGCTCCTCCGCGCGATTCGCACATCTTGTCGAATTCAGACTGGATCTCATTGAGGGAAGTGATCTGGCCCCTCTTCTCCGTTCCACTCGTAAGCCGAGAATTGCCACCTGCCGTCCATCCTGGGAGGGTGGGGGATTTCGGGGGAGTGAATCGGAGCGGATCGACATTCTCAGGTCAGCATCGGCGCTGGGTGTTGAATACTGCGACCTCGAGTTGAGGGCGGGAGCGACCGTTCTGCAGGAGTCGTCGGCGCGGCGGAGCGAGACAAAACTCATCGTCTCCCGCCATTACTTCGGAAAGGAGCGGCCTCGGGCTGGCTCGGTGTACGCTGAGCTCTCCTCATCCGGGGCAGATGTCATCAAGCTCGCATATGTCGCCGACGACGTCGCTGAGGGTATCCTTGCGTTTGAATTCCTCCGGCGCGCTGCGCGCGATCGGCGGAAGGCGATCGGGATTGCCATGGGCGCAGCGGGCGAGCCGACTCGAATCCTCTACAGGAAGTTTGGAGGGTGGGCCACCTATGGTGCTCCCGAAGAGGGATCTGCCGCTGCGCCGGGACAGGTTCTCTGTTCGCATCTCCGGAATCTTTATCGCGCTCACGAACTGAACCGTTCAACGCGGGTGTTTGGCGTCGTGGGCAACCCGGTAGAGCACAGTAAAGGGATCTTCCTCCACAATCCCGTGTTCCGGGCGCTCGGCAAGAATGCTGTCTATTGCCGGTTTCCGGTAAAGGACCTGGGAAGTTTCTTTGCGAGATGCATGCCGTATCTCTCGGGGTGCAGCGTAACGCTCCCGTTTAAGGAAAAGGTGGCCAGGTACCTGGATTCACTGGACAGAACCGCCCGCGGCGTCGGAGCGGTAAATACGATCGTCCGGAAGGGAACGAGACTCATCGGGACAAACACGGATGCGCCGGCGGCACTGGATGCTATCGAAAGGATTTTGAAGGTTTCCGGAAGGCAGGTTCTTGTTCTCGGCGCAGGTGGAGCCGCCAGGGCGCTTGCGTACGAGGCAAAACGGCGCGCTGCCAGTGTTTACGTGGCGAACCGGTCTCCCAAAAAGGCGGCGCGGCTTTCGAAGGAGCTCGGTGTCGGTTGTGTCGGGCTGGATACGCTCACTCCAGAGAAGTTCGACATCATTGCCAACACAACCTCCGTCGGGATGTATCCGAATACTGAGGCTCCTCCCATCCTGACCGGGGATTTCAGGGGGAAAGTCGTGTTCGATGCTGTGTACAACCCTCCGGTGACCAGGTTTTTGCGGAGAGCTCGAGAAAGCGGTGCGCGCATCGTGCCAGGGACGGAGATGTACCTCAATCAAGCGGCGCTTCAGGATCGGATCTTCACCGGAGCGATGCCCGGGCGGGTAATGATGCGAAGGCTCCTCAGAAAAGCAGGGAGAACAGGATAGCATGCACCACCAATCGGTCGACCATCAACGTCCAGAGACGGTGGGGGGATGAGCTCAGGGATGACTGTGCTGGCGATTGAGCCCCGGCGGTGGATTCAGGGGGTCTTTCACGTTCCGGGGTCGAAGAGCCTTGCGAACAGAGCGCTTGTCTGTGCTGCCTGTGCGGATGGCGATTCGGTGATCCAGAACGCTTCGGACAGTGACGACACTGCCCTGATGGCCAACGGGCTGAATCAGCTGGGCGTACTCGTGCGTCGGGTGGGGGATGAGATCATTGTGGGGGGGAAGGGTGGGAGGTTGTTTGCGCCGAAATTTCCGATTCCCGTGGGGAACGCCGGGACCACTCTTCGTTTCCTGATTTCCCTTGCGGCGCTTGCAGAGGGTCGCACAGTCTTCGAGGGATCCGATCGCATGGCGGAACGACCGATCGAAGATCTTCTCGGTGCGCTTCAGGGACAGGGGATTCTGGCAGCGCGTCATCCAGTCGTCGCACGGTACGAAATCAGCGGTGGCTCGCTCCGCGGTGGTGCACTGAGCATACGGGGGGACCAGAGTTCGCAGTTCCTCTCCTCGGTTCTCCTCGTTGCGCCGTATGCGGCGGACGATCTTGTGCTGACTGTCGAAGGTCCGCTTGCGTCGGCATCGTATGTGGATTTAACCGTAGATGTGATGAGGATCTTTGGGGCTCAGGTTGAGCGGGACTCATCGGCCGGCGTGTACCGGGTCTCATGCCGGCATAGGTACGTTCCCTCCAGGTACCGCGTCGAGACAGATGCCTCAGGAGCGACATATGGGATGGCGGCAGCCGCGATTGCCGGCGGGCGGGTCCGGATTCCTGGCCTTTCTCCGGCCACACATCAGGCCGACATCCGGATGGCGGACATTCTGGAGAAGATGGGCTGTGTCTGTTCCGAGGAGGACGGGTCGATGACGCTCCGGTGTGCAGGATCTCTCAGGGGCGTTGACGTGGACATGAACCTCCTCCCTGATGCCGTGCCCACGCTGGCGGTTGTTGCCCTGTTCGCTGAAGGGCAAACGAGGATACGAAACGTGGCACACCTGCGCCACAAGGAATCGGATCGGCTCGGATGTCTTGAGAGTGAGCTTCGGAAAGTTGGCGCGCAGGTGGTAGTCGATGAGGGGGGGCTTGTGATCACACCGGCCCCCCTGTCTGGCGCGCTGCTGGACACCCATAATGACCATCGTCTAGCCATGGCGTTTGCATTGGTGGGCTTGCGCGTCAGCGGTGTCAGCATTACTGATCCCGGGTGTGTTGCGAAGTCCTTTCCGCATTTCTGGGAGGAGTTCGAGAAGCTCCGGTAAACATTCAGGATAGCCAGCCCGGATGGGCAAGCACACGTCTCTTCTGAGGAGAAGGTATGGCAGGAAATCGATACGGCAACTATTTTCGAGTGACCACATTCGGTGAGAGTCACGGGCCGGCCATCGGAGTTGTGATTGACGGGGTGCGTCCCGGGCTTTCGTTTGACGAGGGTGTAATCCAGAAAGAGCTTGACCGACGGAGGCCGGGACAGAGCGGGGTCACATCACCGAGAAAAGAAGCGGACATCGTGCATGTCTTGAGCGGTGTGTTTGAGGGCCGGACGACGGGGACTCCGCTGTGCATGATCGTCTGGAACACTGACCAACGTCCAGGTGCCTATGATGCGATCAAGACCCTGTTTCGGCCGGGGCATGCAGCGTATACGTACCTTGCGAAATTTGGAGTCACCGACTACCGGGGAGGGGGGCGGTCGTCCGGGAGAGAGACGGCGGCACGCGTGGCCGCGGGTGCCGTAGCGAAACGCCTTCTGGAAAAGGAAGGCATCCGCATTGTGGCCTACTCGAAGGAAATCGCGGGAGTTGCATGTCGGACCTTTGACGTGCGCGCGATCGAGCAGAATCCCCTTCGCGCCGCCGACCCGGTTGCTGCCGTTGAAATGGAACAGCTCGTTCTCGCCGCCAAAGGGGAGGGTGACTCGGTGGGTGGCATTGTGGAGGTCCGTGTGGAGGGTGTGCCGCCTGGCCTTGGGGATCCCGTTTTTGACAAACTCGAGGCCGATCTCGCAAAAGGATTGATGTCCATCGGGGCCATAAAGGGGGTCGAGGTGGGGAACGGCTTTGGAGCCGCACGGTTAAAGGGGAGTGAAAACAACGATGCGATCTTTCTCGACGAGCGATCCCGTCGAGTCCGGACGAGAACGAACAATGCGGGAGGGATCTCAGGGGGAATCAGCAACGGCGAGGAGATCGTCGTACGCATCGCGGTGAAGCCGCCTTCGTCGATCAGGAAGGAACAGGAAACCGTCACGGTCGACGGTGAGGCAGCGACGATATCCGTCGAGGGTCGGCACGATCCGTGCATCTGTCCGCGTGTGGTCCCGGTTGCCGAGGCGATGGTCGCGTTGACTCTCCAGGATCATCTGATGCGTCAGCGGCTCCTTCGACGGGAATCCCGTCTCACCACCCTGCGGAATACCATCGATCTCATCGATCAGAATATCCTCCTGCTGATTGCTGAGCGGCAGGGGATCGTCCGCCAGGTCGGTGAGACAAAGAAGAAGCGGGGGGTGAAGATCCGCGATGTTGGCCGCGAGCAGCAGATTCTCAACAGGCAGCTTCCTGTTGCCGAGCAGCTGGGACTCGACAGGGAGTTCACGGCAAACCTTTTTCGGGCTATCTTTCAGCTCGCACGCTCGACACAGAAGGGAGGGGTCCGGCGCAAATGACCGTCGGCCTGATCGGGTACGGACGCTTTGGCCGGTTCGCCGCTCGACATCTGGCGCAGCGGGTGGACGTGTTGGTCCATGATCCGGCCTCCGGTGCCGGAACGAGGCGGATCCGTGGAGTCCGGTTTGTGTCCAGGGCCGAGGCTGCCTCACAGGAGCTGGTCATCCTGGCTGTTCCGATTTCGTCGCTCCGGACTGTGCTCCGGGGCATACGACCGCATCTCAGGAGAGGAGCGCTTGTCTGCGATGTCTGTGCAGTCAAGTCGGGACCTGTTCAATGGATGCGCCGATCGCTTCCGCGGGGTGTTGCCATTCTGGGTACGCATCCGCTGTTTGGGCCTGACAGTGCAGCCCGGACGATCCGGGGAAAGACGATTGTGCTCTGTCCCGCACGGATATCGCCTTCCGTTGTGCGGAGGGTTCGCCGGTCGCTGGTCCGTGCGGGACTCCGCACGGTGGTCATGACTCCGCGGCAGCACGACAGGCTCATGGCGGAGACAATCTTTCTCACCCAGGCAGTCGGTCGGCTCGTTGACAGGGCTGGTCTCCGGCGGCACGCGCGTGTCACCGGCAACTACGATTCTCTCCTCCGGATAATCGATACGGTGCGCCATGATACCGATGAGCTCTTCGCCGACATGGTACGTCATTCGACGGAGAGCCGCCGGGTGCTTGCGTTGCTGGACCTCTCTTTCCGGAGCATGAAATCTCTGGTACGAAGAGCTGGTCGTTGAATATTTCCCCCTTTTTGGGCATTATGAGAGGAAATGTCCCCACAGACGGAATCGTTGTCCATGATTGATATCCAGCACGTTACCAAGAGATTCGGCGCGTTTACGGCGGTGGACGACGTGAACCTGCGCATAGAGCGGGGACAGTTTTTCGGCTTTCTAGGGCCAAACGGTGCGGGGAAGACGACCACAATCAAGATGCTTACCGGACTGTACGAGCCGACAAAGGGGGCATGTCTCATCGGCGGGCACGATATTCGCAAGGAGCCCCTCCAGGCGAAGGCGGGATTCGGGTATGTTCCCGATCAGCCATTCATTTACGAGAAACTGACCGGGCGCGAATTTCTGTACTTTGTCGGCGGCCTCTTCCGTCTTCCTGTTGGGACGACGCGTGAAAAGATCGCCGAATACACCGAGTATTTCGAACTGGGTCCGTTCATTGACCGGCGCGCCGAGGAGTATTCCCAGGGGATGCGGCAGAGGATCGTGCTGGCATCGGCGTTGCTGCACAATCCCCGGGTGCTCATCATTGATGAGCCCTTGATCGGGCTCGATCCGAGAAGTGCGCGACTCGTCAAGGACACGTTGAAAGGGATGACACGGGCGGGACTCACGATATTCATGTCCACCCACCTCCTCGAGATCGTGGAGGAACTCTGTGACCGGATCGCAATCATCAAAGATGGCAGGATCATCTACGAGCAGAGCCAGAGTGCAGCGCATTCGTTCGACGGGCAGCTTGAATCCATCTTCCTGGAAGTGACCAAGTGAGCCGCCTCTATGCATGAGCTTGCCCTTGTCCTGAATGTAAAAGCGAACACGCTACTCAAAGGCTTGCTGGATTTTCGTCCCCAGAACATCCTGAAGAATCTCTCCTCCGCGCTCATATTCGGCGGCGTCGCCGTCGGGGTGTTCTTCCTCGCCCGTGGTGCGACCATCTACCTTGTTCAGCAAGCGCACATCGGGCAGTTCCTGTATCACCGCTTCCTTTCGATGTTGCTCTACGTATTCTTCGTTACGGTCAATCTCGGAAACATCATTGTCTGCTATGCCACGCTCTACAAATCGGAGGAAGTGACATTTCTCATGGGTTTGCCGATTTCCCATGAGAAGATCTTTCTTCTGAAGTTTGTTGACAACTTCTTTTACAGCTCTTCGACGCTCACGCTCCTGGGTCTCTCCTGGCTCCTGGGGTACGGATCCTGCTACGATATGCCCTGGTATTTCTACTTCAATGCAATCTTTTTCGTCTTTCTTCCGTTCATGTTGATCGCGGCCCTTCTTGCCGTTCTTTTCCTAATGGGGTTGATCAGGATTGCGCTCGGGATCGGTATCCGCTGGCTGCTGGCCGGGATCGTTGTGTTGTATCTCTCGGCGATCTACATCTACTTCAAAGTGACGAATCCTGTGCAGCTCGTCGAGGAGGTGATGCGATATTATCCGAACGTGAATCAATACTTCGGGTTCCTGGATGCCCCAGCGGTCAAGTTCCTGCCGAACCACTGGGTGTCTGAGTTTCTGTACTGGTCGGTGAACGGTGAGCCGGGCAGGGCACTTCCCTGGTTTGTCATCCTTGTCCTGGTTCTTGCGGGGCTGGTCATCATCTCGGCAGTGCTCGCGCGCAGATATTACTACGCCTCCTGGCTTGCAGCTTCTGACGCGCGGGCTATGCAGGGGCCCCGCGCGGGGCGTGTCTGGCTGCCCTTCATGAGACTCGGTGAGCGGCGCTTGCTTCCGCCTCAGCTCGATGCCTTTCTGAAGCGGGATTTCTGGGTCTTCTTCCGCGATCCGAGCCAGTGGCTCCATCTGTTGCTGATCACCGTTCTCCTGCTCGTGTTCATTGTCTCGGTCGGATCCCTTGAGCTCCGGCTTGCGCAACCGCTCCTGCAGGTGAGCGCCTTTCTCGTGGTGTTCCTCTTCAACGGATTCCTTGTCGCATCGCTTCTGCTCCGGTTTGTGTTTCCGGCCGTAAGCCTCGAAGGGGACACCTTTTGGTGCGTTCGCGCCGCCCCGGTCTCGCTGCGCCGGCTTTACCTGTACAAGCTCCTGGGCTCCTTGCTGCTTGTACTTGCCGTTGCCGAGATCCTTGCCGTTACATCGACAGTCCTGCTCCGCCACGATCCCGTTCTGGTCACCCTGTCCGCGTTCTCGATGGCGTTCGTGTCCGTCGCCCTGACAGGTCTCCACCTGGGGGCGGGATCCTACTTCGCTTCCTTCCGGGAGAAGAACGCGATTCGCGTGGCCTCGTCACAGGGGGCATCGTTGACATTTCTGGCCAGCATGCTGTTCCTGGCGGTAACCTCCGTAATCCTGATGGTTCCCCTGAAGCGATACTTCGATCTGCTCATCATCAGGGGGTTCGCGCTCACGGACTGGATCCATGTCCCGCTCTTGCTGATCGGCAGCCTCTCACTGGCTGTGTTCGCGGTCTCAACCGGCCTGGGGTTACGTTCTATCCGTCGGGATTTCTAACAATTCTCCCGGGAAATTCATGAAGCGCATTCTGCTCTCTCTTGTCGTTCTGCTGCTCGCTTCCGGCGCTGAACAGCGCTCAATCGCTCAGCCCAGCACTGAATATTCCTCCGCTGCTGAACGGACGTTCCAGGCGGCCCTCCGGGCATTCGAGATGGGAATGTTTACGGACGCAGCGAGCGGGTTCGGCACGATAATCTCCGAGTACCCGACCAGCCAGCGCATTACAGCCGCGTATGTTATGCGAGGGAAATCACTCGTGGCCGGTCGGGACTATCTCGGCGCGGCGAAGGTCCTGCGCGCGTTTCTTGATCTGTTTCCGGGGAGCACCTACGTGCCAGACGCTCACGAGACCCTCGGGGAGGTGTACTGGAGGATCGGGCGGGCTGATGAGGCGGTCGCAGAATTCAGAGCAGCGTGGAGGACGTTGCCGTCACCGGTTCCGCAGCGGCTTCGTCAATCGATCGTCTCGTCGCTCGATTCGCTATTGGCCCGTGCCGGGACTCCTGACGTTGAACGCCTGCTTGCAGGCTCGGGACTGCAGGAGGAACGAGCTTTCTTCTGGATCCTCATTGCCGAGAAGGAAGCGGCGGATCAGAACATTGTCGCCGCACGTGTTGCCGTCGATTCAGTTCTCGAGCGGTATCCGAATCAGCCCTTTGCGGCGAGAGTTGCCGTGGTTGAGGGAATGCTGAGCGGAGCAACTGACGTGAAACTCGCTGTTCTTCTTCCCTTCATGCGGAGTGCACCCCCCTCCGCCACGAAAGAACTCGCGAACGATATTGCGGATGGGATTCAGTACGCTGTTGAGCGGTATTCCTCCGATCCGAAAGCGCCAATAAGGGTGACCCTGGAAACGCGGGATACCGATCGAAATGCAGAGACTGCCGGCCGGGTGGTGAGGGATCTTGCCCGGGATCGGGGTATTGTCGCGATCATCGGGCCGGCCTTTTCCACGACTGCAGCAACGGCTGCAGCGGTCGCGCAAACCGAAGGTGTACCGTTAATCTCGCCGACCGCCAACTCGAACGGGATCGCGGCAGCTGGCCCCTACGCGTTTCAGGCGAATCCGGATTACAGGATGCGGGGGCGCGCGGCCGCGAGGTACGCAGTTCTGGCGAAAGGGTGCACTGTGCTCGCCACGCTCGCGCCGAGCGACACGTACAGCAAGTTCCTTGCGGAGGGGTTTATCCATGAAGCGGAGGCGCTCGGCGCCCGGGTGATCGCCAAAGAGTGGTACCTCCGTGGATCAACAGATCTGAAATCCCAGTTCTCAAATATCAGAAAATTCGCGATGAGTGAAAGTGCCCAGCCGTTGCTTTCGTTCCAGAAGCTGCGGACAGGCGACCAGATGGCACTCTTGCAGCGGGGGATCCCGAAAAAGCGAATTGATTCTCTGCTCGCATCCGGAGGGGTGGTAAAAGCGACGGACATTTTCGGTCCTCATGCGAAGGCGGTCCTTGACTCGATGGGGATTTCGCCGGAGTATGACCTGTCCAGACTTGACAGTGTCGAATATCCCGCGACGGGCCTTCAGGCGATTTATATCCCGATTGCCAGTGCGCAGGAGATTGGCGTTGTCTCAGCCCAGCTGATCTACTTCAACATTCCTGCCCAGCTCTTCGGGTCCGGGGAATGGAATGATCTGGCCGAGCTTGACGAGCACAAGAGTTACTGCACCGGCTTGATCTTCGAATCGGACACCTACATCGACACATCGAGTAACGCGTATCACGAGTTCGTATCCGGGTATCGGACTCGGTTCCAGAAATCCCCATCGCGGAACGCCTTCTTTGGATATGATACTGCTGACCTGGTTCTCGCGCAGATCAGGCGGGGGGCCGCGACGCGCCAGGGACTGGCCAGGGCGCTGGCGGCGGTGGGAGCGTACCAAGGCCTCCATTCGAGGATCGGGTTCGGTGAGGAGCGGGTGAATTTCTGGCTCAACATTCTGCAGTATGACGGGTCCGGTGTTCGCCGGCTCGACGAAATTCCACTGGAGTGATGCTGATGACCGATCGCGTGAGGGGCCGGGTGTATCCTCACTCTCCAGCTCGCAGCTCTCGTATCCGTGATCTCCAGCC
>DKBG01000246.1 GCA_002451155.1 Ignavibacteria bacterium UBA6906 | reverse complement strand
CAGGGAACCGGAAGCGGGTGCGATCGCCCTCTTCCTGCTGGAGGAGACCGCGGGTGGGGCGCTGCTCGGATTCGTTCTCGGCTGGGGATTTTACCGGCTGCTCAAGTCTGTCGATGCCTACCAGGTGGAAATTCTCCTGACGCTGGCGCTGGCGTCCGGCGGATATGCACTCGCAGAGGCGATTCATGTCTCTGCCCCGATCGCGATAGTTGTGGCCGGACTGTTTATCGGCAATCAGGGACGGGCCTTTGCGATGTCGGAGACAACGAGAGAACACCTCGATACGTTCTGGGAATTGATTGATGAAATCCTGAATGCCGTGCTTTTCGTCCTGATCGGGCTGGAATTCCTGGCGGTACGGCCGGAGACGGCGTATCTTCTGACCGCACTCTCTGCAATCGTCATCGTGCTCATCGCGCGATACCTGAGTGTTGTCGGTCTTGTCGGGATGATGAAGGTCAAGCGGCAGTTCAGTAAGGGCGTTGTGGAGATCCTGACATGGGGTGGCCTGCGTGGCGGTATCTCGATCGCCCTTGCCCTTTCGCTTCCGCCGGTTCCTCACAGAAACCTGATCCTCGCGGCGACCTACGTCGTGGTGGTGTTCTCGATCCTCGTGCAAGGCCTGACGATCGGGAAATTGGTGGCCGCCAGAACTCGCCCTGCGAACGGGTAGCGTTCAACACCTTTACGTGAAAGGAGAGAAGACCATGCCCCGATACTCTGGATACAGATCGTGCGGAAGCCTGCTGATCGTGCTCATTGCCGTCACTGCCGGAAGCGTGTCCGGGCAGTCCGTCGCTCGTGACAGCGTTCAGGANNTGGGGCCGGGTGCGGGCGATGTTTCATCCGGACGCCGTAATTGTGCTGCGCGCCACAAGGGATAGCATGGCGGTAATGTCGGTAGAGGGATTTGTCAAGGATTTTGTCGATTTCATCGACCGCGCACACGCAGACAGCACCGGCTTTGGCGAAAAGGTTCTGCGCATGAAGCCGATGGTGTTCGGAGACATCGCGACGGTCCTGGTCCTCTACGAGGCGCATATCCCCGGCTCGCCCCGCCCCCCGCAACAGGGCGTCGATAGCTTCCACCTTGTGANNGCTGCGCCGTGAGAGCTCCTTCGGGAATCAGGGGAAAACAAGAACGCCGCCTCCCGGTTTCCCGGGAAGCGGCGTTGCGCGGGCAACGAGCGTTGAACAGGATCAGCGCATGAGCGTCATCTTCCTTATTTCGACGTAGTCCCCGGCCTGCATTCGGTAAATGTAGATCCCGCTCGGAAGTGAATTTCCCCGATCGCCATTCCCATCCCATCGGACGGTGTGGACACCTCCCGCCAGGATTCCATCTACGAGCGTCCGTACCTCCTGCCCGAGCGTGTTATAGATCCGGAGCGTCGCGTATCCACCCTCCGGCAACACGAACGAAATCTGGGTTTCAGGGTTGAATGGATTCGGATAGTTTTGCAGGAGGCCGATTGTCGGCAGATGCTCCTGTGGCTTCCATCGGTCACCATCGGGGGGTTCCGCCCTCGAGAGGGGGCACACGCGTTCATTGAAGTCAGCGAAGGCTGAATGAACCTCCTGGTAGTCGTTCTTTGACCCGGGATAGACAGCGTTGAACATATCGATCACTTCGCTGGCAGTGAGATCATAGGAGACCTTTTCGGATGCGGCATTCAACAGCGCCGCAACCGTGTGCCTGCCGAGTGCCGACAGGCCGCCGCCTCCCAGCCAGAGAACGTCGAGAAGAGTCTTTCCCGGGAACGCATCCTCAAACACTTCGCTGAAGAGCGTTTTTGGGGTATACGGTTCAGGCCAGTTCCCAAAATGCTGCCACTGCTTCCAGTACCCCGGAGTGCATCCCTCTCCCATTCGCGGCGGAGCAGGAGAGACCGANNTCAACGATGTCGCGCCGGACGGAATTGTGACCATGAATGTGTGTGTGTCCCACTCCGGCCCGTCGTTGCTGTTGAGCAGATTGCTGTACGTCGTTGTTGCCCCGCCGACCGTCACCTCGATGGAACTTGGCCGAAGCGGGCCCTCTCCGGACGTTTCTCCTTTGACACTGGAGAAGAACATTGTCAGTGTTGCCATCCGCGGTTGGTCGGCCGCGGGGAATGTGAACTCCTGCGGGACGGTGCTCTTCTTTGGTTCATCAAAACCGATGAAGGCAAGGTCGATTCCGTCAACAAGCTGGATGTTGGATGCGGGCGTGTTCGGTTCTTCAAAGATCACCAGCACTCCCGCTCCGTCCGTCGTGAAACCGAAGCCGTCGAGTCCCTCAACGGTGAGCGTATTGTCCCCCGGGACAACAAGGCCGAGACTCGTGATATCATAGCGGTAGGCGATGGCATAAATGTCGCCGACACCCTCGAGGTTGTAGAAATTGATCGGCGCTCCGATTCTGTCATCACCATCCGTCGCGTCTCCCGGGTCCGTCGCGGTTACCGAAGTCCCGTTCAGCGTAAATTCAACATCCACGGCGCCTCCCTCAGGCGTTTGTCCCTCCCAGTAGATCAGGACCTGCTTGACGGTGGCGCCATCAGGGACCTTGAAAGAAATCGTGTTCGATTCGGCGTCTTTGGACAGTCCAACTCCTGCGGCGACGATGCCCGTCCCGGTGGCGAGTGTAAGTCCCTGTGGGGGTCCGAGTGTCTCTGTCCCGTCCGCGCGTGCCGGGCCTGTTGCACAGACCAGTCCGCACAGCACAACGATAACTGGTACGATCAGAGATGGTCTTGTTTTTATCATGGTGACCTCCTGGGTTTGCCGGGTGAAAAGGAGAGGAGATTGTATGCCGGAAGTATAGCGCCTCATCCGCAGGTTGTCAACCCCTGCGTCGAGAAATCTCCACGAGGTTGTGGCCTGTGTCATGATGCACGTATTGAGGGTCACGCGCGCGTGTGGTCCGCTGGTGCGCTCCGTCACCCGAGGATGCTTCCTGCAAGCTCATGAGCGGCGGACGAGGTGGGCGAGGCGCTGACCGATGTCGTCCGCGCG
>DKBG01000122.1 GCA_002451155.1 Ignavibacteria bacterium UBA6906 | reverse complement strand
GCGCGATGACAGTATTTGGCGACGGTATGCAAACCAGGGCGTTTACGCACATTTCCGACGTTGCCCCTGTTATCGCGCGGAGCATTGATCTGCCTGAAACATGGAACACGGTCTACAATATAGGCGCGGACATCCCATACTCCGTAAACACCCTGGCCGAGAAAGTCGCTACCGCAATGGGTGTCCAACCCGACATCACCCACCTCGAAGCTCGGAAAGAAGTCCTGCATGCCTTCTCCGACCATAGCAGAGTCAGAAGCCGTTTTGGGCTGCAGCCCGCGGTCGACCTGGAGGAGGGATTGCAGAGGATGGCCACGTGGGCAAAGCGTGTGGGGGTGAAAGCGAGCAGGCCGTTCGAGAATATTGAAATCCGCGACAATCTCCCTCCCTCCTGGAAATAGAGATGCACAAACTGAGCATCATCACTATCCATTACCGGTGTGCGGATGTTCTCCAGGGCCTGCTTGATTCTGCGGCTACCCTGGGTCCAATGAAGGAGGCCGAATGGATTGTCATCGACCATTCGCCGGAAGAGCCTCCACTTCGTGAGAGGCTCACGCTTCCGGAGAATTTCGATTCCGTACGGATCATTGAGTATCCGCAAAAGAAAGGGTTTGGGGAAGGCTGCAATATTGGTGCGAAGAATTCAGACGGCCAGGTACTCTTTTTCCTCAATCCTGACTGTCGATTTCTGGGTGGAGCGCTCCTGGCGTACTCAGACAGCCTGCTCGCGAACAAGAAATTCAGTGCCGTCGGTCCGCGTCTGGTAAATCCGCAAGGATTGCCCGAGTTTTCCTTCAGCGGATTTACCGGAATATTAAGCGAAGCGAGGTGGAGGGCCGAACGGTTTCTTACCAGCCGGCTTGAAGTGGCTCGGAATGCTATCAACCGCCGGTTCACCCGACCGAGGGCGGTCGATTGGACGACCGGCGGTGCTCTCTTTGTTACGCGTGAAGCATTTACCCGGGTTGGCGGCTTTGACGAGGACTTCTTCCTCTACATGGAGGATGTCGACTGGTGCTAGCGGCTGCATGACGCAGGATACGGAGTAGGGTTCGATCCCTCGATGACATTGCTGCACGACCACGGCAAAGGCGGGTCCACAAAAGTCCCGGGCGGGAAATCCACGGTGTATCGGCAGTCCCAGATTCGATATTACGACAAACACAAGAGTCCGATTGAGCGAACACTCCTCCGTGCCTATCTGAA
Source organism: Ignavibacteria bacterium UBA6906 (assembly GCA_002451155.1). Classification (GTDB taxonomy): domain Bacteria; phylum Bacteroidota; class Ignavibacteria; order UBA10030; family UBA6906; genus UBA6906. The sequence continues at coordinate 2,337 of DKBG01000122.1, read as the reverse complement.
GGTCTCCGGCAAGCATCCCGCGTAAGGCTTCACGAACCGACACTCCTGTTTCCAGGTGTGTGCCCAGAAGAATCAGGCTGATTCAGGGTTGAACAATTTCAGTTCTGAAGGAGGGAGAAGAGGCACTGCAGAGGAGGAGATGGACGTGATTTAAGGGGGGCCAGGTTTCACCCACTTCTTTTTGCTGCTTGAGCTGAACCAAAAAATCGATTTAGAGCGTAGATCTTCCAGGTGTTCCTTTGGCTTCGTTCAGGCGGATGAGGCTCGCGCTCATGCCATCCCCCCAAATCTTTCTGACCACATTGACACGTGATGCGCACTCGCCTATATTATGCAGCAGGCTTCCAAGTGCCACTCGTGATGCCAATGGGGTGCTGGTACAAGGGCCAATCATCTCGGGTTCAGAGTGGAGCGATATCTCTCGCCGAAGTTCGAGCGCCAATCGCGGCAGGTTGATCGAGCTCGGTCGATCCCGCTATATCAGGACGGAGGAGATGCAGGAGTGCAACGTGCGTACGATCTTGCTGTAGCATACCGGGTGTATCCCGGCCTATCGCGTGCCGGCTTTCCCGGCGTGCGGGACAAGGAAGCCCTCGTTGCCGGCTGTCTCCGTTCGTTCAAGGCTGCGCTTGGGGATCTGCGCGTGAAGATCTGGGCTATTCTTGACGGATGCCCGGAGAGCTACGCCGAACGATTCCGGACCGAATTCGACGATGTGACATTGGTTCGGATGGAGAGGGTGGGAAATGCCAGAACGTTCCTCGAACAGATATCGTTGCTCTGTGCTCAGACTGATTCGGAAATGGTCTATTTCGCTGAAGATGACTATGTCTATATGCCAGGCGCGCTGGAACGAATGGTGAGATTTCTGGAGACGCTGCGTGACACAAGCTTCCTGTCTGCCTATGATCATCCCGATACCTACTGCGTCCCTGCGTCCATGCCGCACGGCGACGTTCGGCTTCATGAGGCGCAGGAATGGCACACCGTGGTTTCGACCTGCCTCTCGTTCATGACGAGACGGTCGACACTGGTCCATGTGGCGCCGCTCCTGAAGACGTACGCCAGGGGAAATTACGATTCGAGCATCTGGCAGAGCCTCACGAAAACGAACACCAGGGTCTATGCCCATGCTCCATGGAGACTGGCCACCGACACGTTTGCCCTGAGGGTCATGGCAAAAGCGTGGTGGTTCGGTTGGAAGGAGATCATCCGGGGGCCGCAATATACGCTTTGGGTTCCTGTCCCGTCGCTGGCCACGCATCTGGCCCCGGCCTATCTCGCACCAAAGGTTGACTGGACTGTCCATTTCCGGGAGCTACAGATTCCGGGTCTTCTGGATGGAATCTGACATCCATCGGCTTGCGTTGACGGGGGCACATCGAAGCTGCTCCAAAGGCTTCTAATGGGCCTTTGCTCCTGGTTGTATTGTTGCCACAAGAACAAGGTAGCGTGTATGCTTGACATACCTCGCAATGCTCGTGTACTCGAGATCGGCAGTGGCAACAGACCACGCCCCCAGTCGACCATCCTCTGCGACCGGTTCTTGGATGATAACTACCATCGAGGGGGTGGGCAGGAGCTTGTCCTTGACGGCCGCCCGTTTGTCGTGGCCGACGGGCTGGCACTTCCATTTAAGGACAAAGCCTTCGACTACGTAATTGCATCGCACGTATTCGAGCACGTCGAAGACCCGCAAAGGTTCGCCGCGGAGCTCATGCGAATTGCCCGTGCGGGATACATCGAGACCCCGTCAGAACTTAGCGAAAAGGTGTTCGGTTGGCAATTCCACCGGTGGATCCTCCATGTTGAGGGCGACCGGCTTTATGTCCGGCCGAGGACGGAGGATTCACCGTTCGGGCGTTACTTCCATGACAAATATATCAGCGACCCGGCATTTGCTGCATTCGCGGATGCATACTTTGCGGATTTCAATGTGTCGTACGAGTGGCACGACCGCATCAACCTAGTCGTCGAGACGGAGACAGACAGAGCTGTGCGATTCAACCGATACGATCGAATGCTGGAGGTGCGCCCCGCGTGGCGCGTTGCTGGAGGACGGCTCCTCGAAGGAGTGCTCCGGTACCCGTTGCGTCTTATGCGGTATTTCATGAAAAACGCCTAAGGCTGCTGCCGGCCCTTGCGATTCTCGGTCTCTTGAACCCGCCTATCTTGTGTCCTTTGAGGACGTCAGCCTGTGCAAGCGAATCGCAGACTGAGGGATTGCGCGCTGGTACGTCGATTCTATCAAATTGATACATTTGGGCGGAGCGAGCCAGACCACTGGACACAGACCTGCCGGTCAGCTGACATATCCCCGGTCACAACTTCGATACT
>DKBG01000127.1 GCA_002451155.1 Ignavibacteria bacterium UBA6906 | reverse complement strand
TTCAGGGTGCGCCAGAACTGGAGATCACCCAGGCAAAAGCGGAGCATGTGAAGGACTGCAGCCCCTCGCGAATACACGTTGTCGCCGAACGACCCAACGCTGACAATCGGCTTTCTGCCAAGCCGCCTGTCTGTCTCAATGCCCCGCTGCTGCCGCTCGAACATCTGGTAGTCAAACTCCTCCCGGCCCAGCAGGTGTTCATGGTAGAGAGGGTCGAAATAAGTGGCGAAGCCCTCGTTGAGCCAGAGGTGCCTCCAGTCTTTGCAGGTGACGACGTCGCCCCACCACTGGTGGGCGAGCTCATGTGCAATAAGGCTCACCGGGGACTGGTCGAGGCGTGCCCGGGAGTCAAAGATGGTAATATTGTCAAGCAATGCAGTGGCGGAGGTGTTCTCCATTCCGCCGACGACGAAATCCCGTATGAGCACCTGTGCGTATTTGTCCCATGGATAGGCAAAGCCGATTCTGGTGTTGAAGAATCGTATCATGTCGGGAGTCTGTGCAAAACAGACCTTTGCATCTGCAACGGTACCGGGATACACGTAGTACTCAAGTGGCAGCCGACCCACGCTGTCTCTGAGAACGACGTAGTCCCCGGCGGCGAGCATGACGAGATAGCTCACGTGTGGTGTGTTCTGTCTCCAGTGAAACGTCCGTGTTCCGGCATTCTCATCGTCGGTCACGCTCTCGAGCAATCCATTTGAAAGCGCTACGTACGGTCTTCGCACTGTCGCAAGAACCTCAGTTGTCGCTTTGTCGTTCGGAAAATCATAACAGGGAAACCAGAAGTGACTATCCATATCCTCCCCCTGTGTCCAGATCTGCCAAGGCGTAGCCGGGTACCCCGAGTCCGGCTGTACAAAGTAGAGTCCCCGGTTCGGCCTGCAGGTATACTCGACGGTGACGGTAAGCGTATCAGTGAATGAGTACGATTTGCCGAGTGGGACGAGAAGTTGCTTTGCCGTCAGTGTAAACGGAAGATCCTTTCCCCCGAACAGCACCCGTCGGATCTGCATCTCTTCCGCATCCAATGTGAGCAACGTCAGATCCGGACCGTATGGAACAAAGGTGATTGCGACCCTGCCGGAGACCTCGCGGTTCGCTTCGTCAAAAGAAACTTCAATCCTGTAATGCTGGACGTCGTATGCCTTGCTCGGGGCCTCTCCCTCGTCGCGGACAGGAAACACCGCTTGGGCGGTTGCAGTTGTGGTGAGGCAGAAAGCGATCAGACAATATCGAATCGTATGCATAGAACGCTCATTCCATGATGGTGACCCGGCGGATACGTGCCGGCAGATGAGGAACCTGTGCGTCTGGCAGAGAAGAGAGCAAGGACGCGGGACAGGGGTCCGGCCTGGATGCGGGGACGCCGTGCAGGGGCTTCAGCCGGCCGGCATTCGCTTATCCAACGCGATGCTCTCATGAATCGACAGTCAGGGAATCAGTGAGAGAAGGCGTGACATGTTTTCAATATCCTCGTGCATATCTTCACTCTTGTCTGTTTCAAGTATCTTTGGAATCGCCGTGAATCGCGGGTCTGTCATCAGCCTCCGGAATCCCTCGAGCCCGATATACCCGTCGCCAATCTGTTCGTGACGGTCGCGGCGAGACCCAAATGGAGAGGCAGAGTCATTGACATGGACTACCACGATCCTGGAGAAACCGATCACCGTCTCAAGAGCAGCCATGGTTGATGTCCACCCGTCTGTGGTATGGACAGGGTAACCGGCGGCGAATAGATGGCAGGTGTCAAGACAGAACGCCACCCGGGCTGGCTGGTCGACGCGGTCTAGAACGGCTCGAAGATGCTCGAATCGGTAACCAATGGAGGTTCCCTGGCCTGCGGTGGATTCAAGTATCGTCAGCGCCCGAACACCGGGCGTTGCCGAGTGAGCCGCATTCAGTGAGTCAGCTACGCGCCTGATTCCCGCATCTTCCCCGCGGCCAACGTGAGAGCCGGGATGAACGATCACGCCCCGAAGACTCAGCAGGTCGGCCCGACGCAACTCATCAGAAAAGGCTCGAATGGATCTTTTGAGCGTCGTATGATCGGCTGCGCAAAGGTTGATCAGGTACGATGCATGGGAAAAGACCGGTCCAATGCTTGATTTCCCTTTAGCGGTTTTGTAGCTTTGAATGTCCTCGTCGGCAATCGGTCTTTCTTCCCATCGGCTCCTGTTTCTGGTGAAGATCTGCATGGTGGTGCAGCCTATCTGGGCCGCCCGTTCGCATGCCAGGGACAAACCGCCGCTGACGGAAACATGCGTTCCGAGAAGTGCTCTGCGTTTCATGCCGATCAAGATACAAAAGCGGGCTATCGCAGACAATGGGCTGCGATGCAACAGCCTTGCGGGACATACCCTATGACCCGTGGACAGCTGGTAGTGGGATTGATGTCAGGGACCTCCCTGGACAGCATCGATGCAGCCCTGGTGCGTGTGCGGGGAAGCGGGCTCCGGACCAGGGTCCAGCAGCTCGCATATGCGGCATATCCCTTCCCCCGCGGCCTAAAACGGCTGATCCTGAAGAACTCGGTTCCCGAGACAAGCCGGGTAGACGAAATTGCACGCCTTAACATGCTGCTCGCCGCACTCTACGCCGAGGCCGTCAAACGACTCGCCCGTCGTGCGCGCGTTCCCCTTTCCAGAATTGCGTTGATCGGATCACACGGCCAGACGATCCACCATCTCCCCCGCCCACACTCCCTTTTTGGCAGACGGATTCGAGCGACACTCCAGATCGGCGATCCCTCCGCTCTGGCAGCCCTTACGGGCGTTACCACCATCGGAGACTTTCGCGTTGCGGATATGGCTGTTGGCGGCCAGGGCGCTCCTCTTGTGCCCTATTTTGACTGGCTCATGTTTCGTTCAACAAACGTCAACAGGCTTCTCCTGAACATTGGCGGCATCACGAACATAACCGTCCTCCCGAAGAACTGCGGTCGGGATGATGTTATTGCATTTGACACGGGGCCGGGAAACATGGTCGTCGACTCTCTGATGCATGAATTCTACGGCAGAGAATTCGATTCAGGCGGTCGGACAGCTGCACGGGGCATTGTCTCACTCGAGCTGTTCGGCCGCATGTCGCGACATCCGTACCTGCGGCGTCAGCCGCCGAAATCAACGGGAAGGGAAGAATTCGGCGAAGAGTTCGTCAGAGATCTGCTTCACTCGGCGAAGGGGTATGACCGTGAGGATATCGTCGCGACTGCTTCCCAGTTTACAGCCTTCGCGGTGTATGATGGGTATCGCCGGTTCGTCCGCCACCGCATGCGCCCGGAGGAGATCATTATCAGTGGTGGAGGGGCGAAGAACCGATTCTTCATTGATGAGCTGCGCCGGTATTTTCCTGGCGTGCGGATCAGTGAAATCGATGAGTTCGGGATCTCCTCGGATGCGAAGGAAGCAGTCTGTTTCGCTGTTCTTGCCAATGAAACCATGGCTGGGAATTCATCCAATCTGCCGACGGTGACGGGGGCGACAAAACGGGTCGTTCTCGGAAAGGTGTGCCACGCATGAATCGGAGCATACAGGGGGAGAAGAGACATCTGAGAATGGAACCCAAGCCTCTCTGCGGCCATGGAGAGGGGGAAGCCTGGTCATCATAAACCGGCTTCTCTGTCAGGGTATCGGCTGTGTGTGCCGATCTGTGTCGTCGATGAAACGTCGAACGAACCGCTTCGCCCTCAGTTGCGAGCCCTCTCGAACGGAGTCGTCCCGCGCCTGCCGGGCCGGGGATGCAGGGTCGGAAACCGCCCGTGGCAGAACATCAGGTCTCCTGCCTCTGTCTCTGCTGTCCTTTCTGCCACCGTCGCTCCGCCTCCGGCGGGCTCCGCTCCCCCGAGTCGGCGATGCAGTGATCCGTGCTGAATCCGTCTCGGTAACCTCGATCTGGTAAGGAGCCAATATGCGGCATGTACCGAGCAGTGCGTGCCTCTGGATTCTTGTCCTGGCTGGGGCAACCACCGCAGCACAAACTACTCTCAACCCGGATATCAGCGTCATTCCCCGGTTCTTGATTGTAACGGATGATGGGGGAAGACTCGCCGAAGGAAAACGAGAATTCAGCCAGCCTGATTTCCAGCTCCAGGAACTGGAATTCGGCGTTCAGGCCTACCTCAATCCCTATGCGCGGGCGGACGTATTCCTGTCACTCAAGGGTCCCGACATTGAAGCAGCGAGCCTCGGACTGGAAGAGGCCTTTGTGACCGTCCTGCGTGGACTTCCACTTGACCTGAATCTCCGTGCAGGGAAATATCGGGTTGAGTTTGGGAAATTGAATATGGTCCACCCTCACGCACAGCCGTTCGTGACGCAGCCTCTTGTGCAGGAACGATTCATCGGAACGGAAGGTCTGAACGATCTAGGAATATCTGCCAGCCTACTTCTTCCGACGGGTGATGTGTATACCAGATTCACGGCGGACCTCCTCCGCGGTCGTAGTGTTGTCGAGGCCGCAGGCATCGAGGATACGTCCGGTGCGAAGCCCCTGTACGCGGTGTCCGGTCGACTCTCCAGCTTCTTCTCTCTTGGAGACTTCAGCGATCTTGAAACAGGCCTCAGCTGGTATACGGGCATCCACGATCCGTATCACCGTGACCGGTTCTGGTACTGGAATATCGATTTCAAGTACAAATACCGGCCAAGCGCCTATACATCCCTGGTGCTGCAGGGTGAAGCGCTGCTCAATGTGAGACAGGCGATGCAAGACCGGGATCTGAGCCCGTTTCTGGATGCGTCGGGGAGACCGGATCCACAGGACCTTACAACGTCGGGGCTGTATGTGTATGCGGATTACCAGTTCGTGAAGATATTCAGTATTGGGTCCCGGTACGACTGGTCAGAGGATCCATATAGCGTGGAAAACCGGGCGTGGGCGCTCTCAGCGTTCTTCGGATTCTATCCGGTGGAAGAGACGATCTGTGTGCGCCTCCAGTATCAGTACACGCAGACGAGTACCCCGACCCAGTCCCGGTCGGTAAACAGCATCGGGTTGCAGTTCCTCTTTTCGCTCGGGCCGCATAAGGCCCATCCGTTCTAACTGACTATGACCATAGCGGAGCTACTCGTATGAAGCGTCTTCCAGGGATCCTGGTTCTTCTCCTGGCGGTGACAACGCCACTGTCTGCGTCCACCAGAGTTGTGACCTCCATCCCCGACCTGGCAGATCTTGTGCGGCAGGTAGGCAAGGATCGGGTGGATGTGGAGTATATTGTCCGGGGTGATCAGAATCCGCACTACGTCGAAGTCAAGCCGAGCTATATGATGAAACTGAAGTCTGCTGATGTGTTCTTCATAGTGGGAATGGACCTTGAGCTCTGGTCCCAGCAACTCATAGACGGCTCGCGCAACACCTCTTTGCTGGTTGTTGACCTCTCGCGTGAAATCAAGAAGCTTGAGGTTCCTGTGGGAACAGTGGACGCCCGTGAGGGCGACGTGCACCGGTATGGAAATCCGCACTACTGGCTGGATCCGAGGAACATACGCACGATGCTGGAGGAGATCGTCGTTGCCCTTGCCCGGATCTCACCCTCCGACGAAGAATTCTTCCGGGCAAATGCAGCGGCCTATGAACGACTGCTTGACCAGAAGATCCAGGAATGGGAGGAGCAGATACATCCTATGGCAGGACAGAAGATCCTTACGTTTCACAGAAGCTGGAGTTACTTTGCAGCGTGGACGGGAATCGTGGTGGCGGACCAGATCGAACCCAAGCCCGGTATTCCTCCAAGTCCGAGTCATACCGCCGATCTTATCTCTCTCGTGCGGCGAACCGGCATCAAAGTGATCATCGTGGAACCATACTATGACACAGGTGCGGCAGACCAGATCGCGAGGTCTACCGGCGCCACGGTGGTCCGGCTGCCGGTGTCGGTCGGCGGTGTTCCCGAGGCGAAAGACTATATTTCGATGATCAGCTACAACGTTCGAATGCTCTTCACAGCGTTGCACGGTTAACCGGGAAAGGGGTATGCAACAGCCTCTCATAGAATTCGATAACGTCGCTCTCGGTTACGGAAAGAGAGTGATCCAGCAGGGTATAACATTTACGATTTGCCAGGGAGAGTATCTCGGCCTTGTCGGTCCGAACGGCGCTGGTAAGACCACCATCCTTCGCGCCATCCTGGGAACGATTTCCCCCCTCCAAGGACAAATACGGTTGGGCAGCCTTCGGGGATCTCTTCCTCGATTCGGGTATGTCCCGCAGCGAGAAACGCTTGATGCCGTCCTTCCCTACTCGGCCGAGGAAGTTGTTATGATGGGCAGGTACCGAAGTCTTGGCTTGATCAGGCGTCCGGGATCGGGGGATCAAGCGATCGTCGGGAAAAGTCTTGATCATGTGGACGCGCTGAACCTGCGCGGATTTCCATTCAAGGATCTGTCGGGCGGACAGAAACAACGGGTGCTCATCGCTCGCGCCCTGGCAATGCACCCCGACCTGCTCGTATTGGATGAGCCGACAAACGGCATGGATCTCTCCTCCCGACTGGCCATCCTCGATCTCATCAGCCGGCTGCACCGGGAGACGTCGTTGACCGTCATTATGGTCAGTCACTTGCTCGATGACGTGGCAAACCATGTGAAGCGGCTCGCCGTGGTCGAACCCGGATTGTTTCAGATCGGGAACGTCGAAGAAATTCTGACGGACGCAAACCTCTCCTCCATGTACGGCATGCCCGTAGAGGTGACGAAGGTCCGGGGAAGAACGGTAATCCTTTCCGGAGGAGGGAAAGAACATGATTGAGATCGTCGTTCTTCTCGTCCGGGAATTTCCCTTCGCATTCTTTGGCAGTATGATGGTGGGTATGTTGTGTGCGTTTGTCGGAGTCACCATTGTGGCGAAGAGGGTGGTGTTTCTCGGCGCAGTTTTGACACAGGTGTCCGTTCTCGGTCTGACGCTGACGTTCCTTCCGTTCTTTCCGCTTCCCCATACAATCGGGTCTCTCCTGGTCACGCTTGTGACGGTGATGATCCTTTCACAATTGCTGACGGGAAAGAAGATACCCCGTGACGCTGTGCTGGGCGTGGTGTTTGCGTCATCCGTGGCGTTCCGGATCCTGTTTATGCAGAAGGCTGCCAGGGTGGATGTCGCGGAGGTAGAAAATCTTCTCCGGGGGGATATCCTTTTCGTTACGCCGGATCTCTTCTATGTGATGGTAGGAGCGTTCGTCATCGTCCTGGGCGCTAACCTCCTCTTCTTTAAGGAGTTCGCCTATGTTGCCTTTGACTCCGAAACCGCCGCGACCCAGGGGTTCCATTCCAGGGCATGGGATCTGGCCTTCTATCTCCTTGCAGGTGGGGCAATTGCCGTTGCTACTCACATGGTGGGGGACCTCCTGGTCTTTGGGTTCCTGGTGCTGCCACCTGTCGCGGCGATGCTGCTTATGCGGAGCGTAAAAATGATCTTCCTTCTTTCTGTGATTATCGGAGTGGTAAGTCCGGTGATTGGGCTGATTCTGGCGTTCCATTTTGATGTTCCCTCCTCACCGGCGATAGTGGCCGTTTCGTTTCTCATCCTCGCATTCGCCTGGGTGGCCAATCTTGTGCGAACCAGATAGAAGGCTGTCAGCGGATCAGCACGACGACCTCCTGCCGGGAAAACTATGAAGGCTCTGCCGAAACAGAGCCCTCATGGCGTCTCCCACTTCACATCCTTGTTGCTAGTCCACCCCAACGACGGCGTTGATGGCTGCGACGTGAACAATGTCCTCGACACTGCAACCGCGGGAGAGATCAAACGCTGGTTTGCGCAGCCCCTGCACGATCGGCCCGATAGCCTCCGCCCCGGCCAGCCGCTGGGCAAGCTTGTATCCGATGTTTCCGGCGTTCAGGTCGGGGAAGATCAGTACGTTGGCCCTCCCCTCCAGGGGACTCCCCGGCGCCTTTGAAGCGCCAACAGCCGGCACAATTGCCGTATCGAGCTGTACTTCGCCGTCTGCACAGAGACCCGGTCGCTTCTGCTGAAGAAGCGCTGTGGCAAGCTGGACTTTTTCGACAAGAGGGTGGCGTGCGCTTCCTTTAGTGGAAAAGGAGAGCAGAGCGACGCGTGGTTCCTCCCCCACCAGACGCCGATGATTGTCGGCTGTCGAGATGGCGATGTCCGCGAGCTGCTCGGGAGTAGGATCGGGGACGACGGCACAGTCTGCGAACGAGTACAGACGATCCGGAAACACCATCAGAAAGAAGCTTGAGACAATACCGATTCCATCGGCAAGCCCGAGCGTCTGGATCGCGGCCCGCAGGACATCCCCAGTGGTCGAACGTGAACCCGCGACACTTCCGTCAGCCATCCCCTGCCGTACCATCATGGCAGCGTAATAGAGGGGCTGTTTCATTGTTGTGAGGGCCTCCGCGAGGCTGATCCCCTTCGCCTTCCGCAGCTCGACAAACGAATGAGCAAAATTGGTCAGCGTATCCGAACCGGCAGGATCGACAATCCTGATTCCGTCAAGGGAGATTCCCCGCTTCTCCGATTCTGTGACAATAGCCCCTCTGTCTCCCACAAGGATCGGCGTGAGAATCTGCCGGTCCTGTAGGATGCGTGAGGCCTGTATTGCCCGATGGTCCGTGGCGTCCGGGAACACTATGGTCTTGTGAAGCTGGCGTGCTCTTTCGAGCGTGTGCAAGAGAAAATCCGATGGTTTCATGTGCGTGAGGTCCATATCGTCAGGATGTGGTTCAGTGGGATTCATTCAATGTCTCGGCAGAAGAGTCCAGCCGCAGGCGAAAAATACGGAAGCGCGATTGCACATCCAACGCGCGTTCAACTTAGGTTAAAAAAGCTTTCTGCCGATTTGTCATTCTAAGCTCGTTTTGGACAAAAAAACCGGCAAAATTAAAAAGAATTAATCAATTTCTAATCTCAGCAATTTGATTAATTGTCATACCTTGGATAGATTCTTCTCGCCAACAACCTCCCAGATTATGTCATTTAAGCAAGTTTACGTTGAAACCTATGGATGCCAGATGAACGTGGCAGACTCCGAGCTTGTCGGAGGCATTCTGCGCGACCACGGCTATGGCTTCACAGGGAATCTCGGTGATGCAGACATTGTGCTGGTGAATACCTGTGCGATCAGGGAAAACGCCGAGCAGCGGGTGTATGGACGGCTCGGGCTTTTCAACAGGCAAAAGAAGAAGAATCCAGCCCTTGTCATCGGCGTCCTCGGGTGTATGGCGGAACGGCTCAGGACCAACCTTGTTGACCGGGAAAAGCTCGTTGACCTTGTCGTTGGACCGGACGAGTACCGGAAGCTTCCTGCACTTCTCAGCCGGGCCCTGGAAGGGGAAAAGGGCGTCGCCGTCCGCCTCTCCCGCGTTGAGCACTATGACGACATTGAGCCGCTCCGGACCGAGGGAATCCTGGCATGGGTCTCAGTCATGCGGGGCTGCGACAAATTTTGCACATTCTGCGTTGTGCCGTTCACGCGCGGGCGGGAACGGAGCCGTCCGCGCAGGAGTCTGGTGGACGAGGTGGCGCGCCTTGCTGACCGGGGATACAAAGAGGTTACCCTTCTCGGCCAGAACGTGAACTCGTACCGCGATGGGGATGAGGACTTCGCCGATCTCATGCGGGATGTGGCGGCGGTTGACCGCTCGCTGCGCGTGAGGTTTACAACGTCGCACCCCGAAGATATGTCGGTGAAGCTGATTGAAGTCATCGCCACAACGGAGAATATCTGTAAGCATGTTCACCTTCCAGTCCAATCCGGATCCGACCGGATTCTGGGTCGTATGAATCGGACCTATTCTGTAGACCAGTATCGCCGTCTTGTTCGTCGGATCCGCTCCGCGATGCCGGAGGTCAGCCTCACCACGGATATCATTTCAGGTTTCCCGAGCGAGGCGCCGGTCGACCATGAGATGACAATGGATCTCCTCCGGGAGATTGAATTTGACGGGGCCTATACGTTCAAGTACTCCCCCAGGGAGAACACCAAAGCATGGGCGATGGTCGACGATGTTCCCGAAGAGGAAAAAGGTATGCGGGTTATGCAAATCGCTGAATTGCAGCATGCCACAACCCTGAAGCAAAACAGAAATCTCATCGGGACGGTAGAACGAGTTCTCGTGGAAGGGCCGAGCAAGAAAACGGAGACTGACTATACCGGACGTACCGACAGAAACCGGACCGTGGTTTTTCCCCGGACCCACGAAGGGCGGGGTGACTATGTTGACATCAGGATCGAACGGGCGAATTCTGCTACCCTGTTTGGACGACGGATCGGGGAGGCTCGGCCATGATGAGACGGGGTGTCGCGCTCATGATCGTTGTGGCGGTGATGCATATTGCTTGCCGTGGGCAGGAGACGGATGTTCAGAAATATCTGTCAATGGTGAAAAACGGTGAGGTGGATGAGGTTCGCAAGGAGATTCCCACGCTCCTCGCGAATCATCCAAACGATCCCGGGGTTCTGTACGTGCAGGCGCTGGTAACGAAAGATGGCGCTGAAAGCGCACGCATTTATCAGAGTATTGTGGATAATTTCCCCAAATCGAAATACGCGGATGCCGCGCTGTACAAGTTGTACCAGTTCTATTACGCCCTGGGTCTCTACAGAACTGCGGAGCTGAAACTGAAGCAGTTGGAAACCGACTACCCGGCATCTCCATACCTCGCAAGTTCAGGCCGCACGGAGTCCAAGACTCTGCCGGAAGAAGCAGAACCGGCGACCCCCAAGCAAGACCAGGGCGGAATCGAGGTCGCTGTGGAGAAGGACACCGTAAACGCTGATGAACCGCCCGCAACAAGGGGAAATGTACCCACCGGTTTCACATTGCAGGTGGGTGCATTCAGTACACCGGCCAATGCGGAAAGGCAGAAGCAGACGTTCGAACGGCTCGGCTATTCCGTGGAGTTGATCACCAAAGTCCGGGATACCAGGACCCTGTATGTCGTCCTCGTGGGATCGTTTGCGACCTATGAGGAGGCGAAGGCGAAAGCCGGACAGATTAAGAAAGAACAGAATGTGGATTGTATGGTAGTGTCACGATAGCATGCGAACATCAGCTGCGAAAGCTATTCCGGCTCCTCATACACCCGAGTACGGCATCATCGGCAACTCGGTGGCGATGAAGGAGATTGTGGAGGTCATTCGACAGGTGGCCCCCACCGATATCACTGTGCTGATTACCGGAGAAAGTGGAACAGGGAAGGAAGTAGTTGCCAGGGCGCTTCACGCCGGCAGTGAGCGACGCAAGCATCCGCTGGTTGCGGTGAATGCGGGGGCGATTCCCGAGGGAATTCTTGAGAGCGAGCTCTTCGGCCATGAACGCGGATCGTTCACCGGGGCGTCGGAGCAACGAAAAGGGTATTTTGAAATGGCAGATGGGGGAACGATCTTCCTTGATGAGATCGGCGAGCTTCCCCTGTCGGCGCAGGTGAAGTTCCTGCGAATCCTGGAAAACGGTGAATACCAGCGGGTCGGGTCCGCCACCACCCGCAAGGTGGATGTTCGGGTCATTGCGGCGACCAACAAGGATCTGGAACATGAGGTCCGACAAAAACACTTCCGCCCCGATTTGTTCTACAGACTCCGCTCTGTGAATATCTTCGTGCCTCCGCTTCGGCAGCGACCGGAGGACATCCCGCTCCTCTTCACCCATTTTGTTGATGAGATCTCGAAAAGGGATAACATCAAATTCGGAGGAATAACCCCCGACGCCATGGAAGTGCTGAAAGACTATGGCTGGCCGGGAAACGTTCGGGAGCTGCGGAATGTGGTGGAAAGCATGCTGGTCCTCACCAAGGGGGCGCGCATTGATGTCGGAGACCTGGAGAAGTTTCTGAGGGGACACAGTATCGGGAGGGAGGAACGAGCCCTTCCGGTCCCGCTTGGAAAAAGCGTTGAACAGGCGGAGCGGGAACTGATTCTGCGGGCATTGTTGGATATCAAAGGGAATATCCTGGACCTGAGGAACATGCTGAGTGACCGGCTGCAAGACCTGGAGTCTTCCCGGGCCGCATCTCCGGTCTCAGTGTCGGCACGGACAGCCTCCCTCGAGAATGGGCTATCTCTGCAGGCGATGGAGCGCATGATGATCGAGGAGGCCCTGGAACGGTATAAGGGCAATCGGCGGATCGCGGCCCGGGTGCTGAATATCAGTGAGCGAACTCTCTACCGGAAAATCAAGGAATACGGACTCGGATGAACAGCAGAATTCTTCCGGTTGCCGTCATGGCCGTCATCGCAGTTACCGGTGCTGGATGCTATTCCTTCACCGGGTCCTCGGTTCCGGCACACCTTTCGACAATAGCGATCCCGCTCGTCGATGATCAATCAGGATTTGGGGAACCGGGCCTGAGAGAGCTGTGCACTACAGAACTCACGACTCAGTTTATTGCGGATAACAGTCTGCAGGTGACAGACCGAACCACCTCCGACTCGATTCTCGAAGGTGTCATTACACGAGTGACGGACGCGCCCTCCTCTGTCGGGCAGGGAGAACAGGTCCGGCAGCGGAGAATCACGGTATACGGTCGGTTCGTGTACCGTGATATGAAGCTTCGGAAAGTGGTGTGGGAAAAGACGTTTTCGAACTGGGGGGATTACGACTCAGGTCAGGGTCTCTCTCAGCGGCAGACAGGACTGCAAGAAGCGGTCCGAAAACTGACCTCGGATGTATTGCTGGAGACCGTCTCGGGCTGGTGACAGGGCCCCGGTGGCGGTGTAATTGAATTCATGTCTTCGGTATCACAGACAGACAGAGTGCCATGGAACAGGTCGTTCTCCTTGCGTATATCTTCTCGCTGAGCATTCTTTTCGTGTTCGGCTCTCACGGGTTTATCATGATTTACTACTACCTGAAATTCCGGGCCAGAAAACACGCCCCTCCCGGACCGATTGCCTCATACCCCTTGGTTACAGTCCAGCTTCCGGTGTACAATGAACTGTACGTCGTTGGCCGATTGATTGATGCCTCGTGCGGGATAGTGTATCCAAAGGAAAAGCTCGAGATTCAAGTACTCGACGACTCTACGGATGGGACCGTCAGTATTGTGACGGAATACGTGGAGCGGTATCGGAAACAGGGATTCGATATCAAGCACATCCGCCGTGACAACAGGGCGGGCTACAAAGCGGGAGCGCTCAAGACAGGGTTGAGCACCGCGCGGGGCGAATATGTCGCGATTTTTGACGCCGATTTCGTTCCCCGGCCCGACTTCCTTCTGAAAACAATTCCGTACTTTGTTGCAGATACCCGGATCGGCATGGTGCAAACGCGCTGGGAACATCTGAACGCTGATTATTCGATGCTGACCCGAACGCAGGCGATGGCGCTGGACGGGCATTTTGTGATTGAGCAGGCCGTTCGTAACAAGGTCGGCTTTTTCATAAACTTCAATGGGACCGCCGGTGTCTGGCGAAAAGAGTGTATCGTCGATGCCGGTAACTGGCAGGCAGATACGCTGACGGAGGATCTTGATTTGAGCTATCGCGCTCAGTTGCGGGGATGGAAGTTCATGTATCTCAATGATGTGACGTCGCCTGCGGAACTTCCCTCGGAGATCAACGCGCTGAAGTCGCAGCAATTCCGCTGGACCAAAGGAGCTATTGAGACGGCTCGAAAGATTCTCCCCGAGGTGTGGAAATCCAGACTTCCCCTGAAAATCAAGATTCATGCGACGTTTCACCTTACAAACAACCTTGTGTTTCCGTTCATCATTCTGGCCGGTGTGTTGAACGTTCCCCTTGTGTTCATCAAGCATTCGGGGTTATACGACAACTATTTTGCGTTCATGTCCGTTTTCGTCTTTGCGTTCATCGGATCCTTTCTCTTTTACCTGTTTTCACAACGAGATGTATACCAGGATTGGCGCCGCCGCATTTTTCTCTTTCCGGTCTTTATGGCGGGAAGTATGGGATTTGCGGTGAATAACAGCCGTGCGGTATTGGAAGGTCTCATCAAAAGAAACACGGAGTTCGTCCGAACCCCGAAATACCGTATTCAGACGAAACAGGATTCCTGGCAGGATAAACGCTATGCGCCCGTGAAGCTGAGCGGGACCGTCATCGTGGAAATCGCGCTTGCAGTATATTGCTTTTTCGGGGTTGTCTCTTCGCTCTATTTTCTTGAACTTGCGGCAGTACCGTTTCAACTCCTCTTCTTCTCGGGCTTCACGTTAGTGTCAGTACTGTCGATTAAACACGCGTTCCTGGCCCGTCATCTTGCAGATGGAAAGTAACAGGGCATCGTCCACTTTATGAATCCCCAGTTCGTACCGGATTCTGAGCACCGGGTTTCTCCGGCGTTTGCGCGGGAGGCCGCCGAGTGTTTGCAGCGTGGGGAGATTACGGAGGCCCTGAGACTCTGCTACAAGGGGAGAGAGCGGTATCCCTGGTATGCAACGGCGGCGCTGGTGCTGGGCAGATGTCACGAGGAGCTGGGGCGGACCGCGGAAGCGCTGCTGGAGTACCGCTGGGCATTGGCCGGGCTGCCGGATTCCCGGGTCCTACAGGAAGCTGTTGCGCGGGTAGAACAGCGGGAGCGTGAGGAGTTCGACAGGTTCGCGGAACAACAGGCGCAGATTCTCTCCATCGGTCCGGCGCGAAGAACGTTTGAGGAGTTCACCGGAGAAGCGGGAGCGGGTTCCGCGCGCGCGTTGCAGAACCGGATAGCGTCTCGGGCTCCGCGCGATGACTCGGGTGACGACGAGACCACAGGGGAGATACCGGGCGAACCCGGATCGTCCGCGGAGATTGTGACGGTGACGCTAGCGGAAATTTATGCAGCCCAGGGGCAGTATGAGGAGGCAGTGAACGCGTACAGGAAACTTCTCGATCGCCGACCGGATGATGCTGATCGGTTCCGGAAGCGAATAGCGGTGCTCGAAAGCCTGGCGGCGGCGTCTGACACAGAAAAGCCTCTCCAGGAGTAAAGAGGCTACAGCGTCACGTGATGGAATTGACGAACTTTGTAAGTGCCGATTTCTGGTTGGCGGCTTTGTTGCGGTGGATGACGCCCTTCGCGGCAAGCTGATCTAAGAGCTTGACGGTCTTCTGGAGCTCGGCCACAGCCACCTTCTTCTCTTTTGCCGCGCGAACTCTCTTGATAGCACTCCGCAGACGCGACTTCCACTGCGCGTTCTGTGCCGCACGCCGCTTCGTTGTGCGCGCGCGCTTTTCTGCGGATTGGTGCTGAGCCATACGGGTTCCCCTCTGGTGCAAACGTCGGACAGTGTATTGAACCCTTAAGCTACCAAAAAACGCTCAGAAAGTCAACGCGGTTGCCTTTTTCCGAGGTCGTGGCTATATTTATGCCCTGGCCTTCCAGCGTGAAGCGAGCGCCCTGCCCAAACCGTACCATGTTTCAGATCAGAAGAGAGGCATCCCGATGAAGGTTGCGGTGTGTATCAATCATGTTCCGGATACGGAAACAAAGGTGAAGGTCGGACCGGATGGTCTGGCGATCGACAAAACGGGAGTGAACTTTATGCTGAGCCCGTATGACGAATTTGCGGTCGAAGAGGGGCTTCGTATCCGAGAAAAATTCAGAGGTGAAGTTGTAGCCATCAGCCTTGGACCGGAATCTCACAAGGAGACACTGCGGAAGGCCCTCGCAATGGGCGCGGACCGGGCTGTTCTCCTCAAGGATGAGGGAGTGAGGGACTCATGCGGGGTTGCAGCCGGACTTGCCGATGAACTGAAAAGCCTGGCACCTGATGTCATTCTCTTCGGAAAGCAGTCGATTGACTACGATGACGGCCAGGTAGGAACGCTGGTAGCCGAGATGCTTGGTCTGCCGTCGGTCTCTGTGGTCGTGAAAATGGATATTCAGGACGGGAAGGTCGTCTGCGACCGAGAAATCGAAGGGGGGCACGAAACAGTGGAAACGAAATTGCCGGCAGTGTTTACCGCGCAAAAGGGGCTCAACGATCCACGCTATCCCTCGCTGAAAGGGATTATGGCCGCCAAAACGAAGCCGATTGAAGAAAAGGCTGCCCTGCCCGCCGCCGTCCGCGTTGCGGCCATCCGTATGCGGAAGCCGGCAGCGAAAAATCCTGGCCGGATTATCGGCACAGACAAATCCGCGGTGGCCGAGCTGGTCCGCCTTCTACATGAAGAAGCAAAGGTTATTTGAATAGCGGGAGCGTAAACAATGAAAGTGCTGGCATTTGCAGAGCAACGTGAAAACAAGTTCAAGAAATCTTCACTGGAGGCAGTCCAGGCTGCACGCAGATTGGCCGATTCGCTCGGAGGGACCGTTGTTGCCCTTGTTGCAGGAAGTGGCGTGGAGGTCATTGCGGCTGAGCTGGGCCCGTATGGTGCCAACCAGGTCATTGCGGTTGATCAACCGGACTTGGCCCGGTACTCGAGCACTGCCTGCGCGAAGGTGATCGCAACGGTGGCAGAACAGCAAGGAGCAGAGATCGTAGTCCTTTCTGCAAGTCAGATGGGAAAAGATGTGGCTCCCCGGGTGGCGGAGAAGTTGAAGGCCGGCCTCGCCGCCGACTGTGTTGCCCTGACCATGGAGGACCAGGTCCTGGTGGCCACCAGGCCGGTCTTCGCGGGGAAAGCCCTGCTCGATGTCTCCATAACGACGCCCGTCAAGGTCTACACGCTACGGCCTAATGTCTTCACAGCTACTCCAGGGTCGGGTGTCGCGGCCGTAGAGAAAATCTCCGTTGCCTTGGGCGCGGAGGATTTTGGCTCTGTCGTGATCGATGCAAAAGTTGCCACGGGCAGGCCGGACGTTACAGAGGCCGACATGATCGTCTCCGGAGGACGCGGGATGAAGGGACCGGAACACTTTGCCCTGGTTGAGCAGCTCGCAGATGTTCTGGGTGCAGCTGTCGGTGCGTCGCGAGCAGTGGTGGATGCAGGGTGGCGACCACATAGTGAACAGGTGGGCCAGACCGGTAAAACGGTGTCACCGATGTTGTACATCGCGTGTGGAATCTCTGGAGCGGTCCAGCATCTCGCAGGGATGTCATCGTCCCGGTTTATCGTGGCAATCAACAAGGATAAGGATGCGCCGATCTTCCAGATGGCTGATTATGGAATTGTCGGTGATGTGTTTGAGGTGCTTCCAGAACTTACCGCGCAGCTGAAGCAAGCACTTGGGAGGTAATGCTTGCTTGTGAATGGTTTTTTGCGTACCGGTGAGATGGGAGAATGGAGGGTGGCGTGGAACGAGTGCTTGTAGATATCCTGGGATTATCGACGAACCCTGCAAGCGGCGGGGCATATGCGCTTATACTCAGGGAAATTGACGGCAACCGCCGCCTGCCCATTATCATCGGGCAGGCAGAAGCTCAGTCAATCGCACTGGAAATGGAAGGAATAAAACCTCCGCGCCCCCTGACCCATGATTTGATGAAGAACATCATTGCCGCCCTGGGATCAGAACTCAATGACGTCATCATCGATGACCTGCGCGACGGGACCTTTTACGCAAAACTGAATCTGGAGACACAGCAGGTTGATTCCCGTCCGAGTGATGCGATAGCACTCGCGGTAAGATACGGCGTCCAGATCTACGTTGCATCGTCAGTTATGGACGAGGCGGCCTTTGTGCCGGAAGAAGAAGAGGAGGAGCAGCCTCAGCAGACTCCTCCAGCAAAGCAACAGACGAAGCAGAAGTCGCCGTCGCAACCCATGACAAAACAGGCGAAACTCGAGCAGCTCCACCAGCAACTCAAGGAAGCAATCGAGAAAGAGAACTATGAGCGTGCAGCAATGATCCGGGATGAAATCAGGAAGCTGGAAATGCGGGACTGAGAAGGATCCGATTTCGGCGAAAATAGCACCGCCGGGCCCAGGGGCCCGGCGGTGCTATTTTCGCCGTGGAACATGCGCGCTCCGTCAGCGCACAAGGGCAAGCATATCGCGGACTGCACGCTCCAGGCCAACCAGAATGGCGCGCGAGAGAATTGCGTGACCAATGCTCACCTCTTCAATTTCGGCGATGGTTCGAAACAGAGCAATGTTCAGGTAATTCAATCCGTGTCCGGCATTCACTCGCAAGCCGAGCTGCCTTGCCATCACCGCGGCTTCCCGAATTGTGGCTAACTGGGTGTGCGCCTCCTCCTCCGTCCGGGCATTGGCGTACTCTCCTGTGTGGATCTCAATGAAATCGGCCTCGATATCGTGGGCGGCAGTGACTTGATCCGGAACCGGATCAATAAACAGGCTGACATCGATGTCGTGGCGGTGCAACTCCTTGACGACGTCACGCAGGTGATGTCGGTGCCCGGCCACGTCCAGACCCCCTTCAGTAGTAAGCTCTTGCCGGCGCTCCGGCACAAGTGTGGCGAGATCGGGAAGAGTCTCAACGGCGATGCGTATGATCTCGTCCGTGGCGGCCATTTCCATATCGAGTTTGGTCTTTACGGTCTCACGGAGGAGACGAAGGTCGCGATCGTTGATGTGACGACGGTCTTCGCGCAGATGACAGACAATACCGTCGGCACCCGCAAGCTCGCAAAGATGGGCGGCAGTTACGGGATCCGGCTCTATTCCGCCACGTGCTTCGCGAAGGCTCGCAATATGGTCAATGTTGATGCACAGCCGCATACAAACCTCGATGCCTTGTTGTTCAATTCGGGGTGTCGTCCCGCCGTGCCGTGGGAAGTAGAAGCGCTGTTCCCGTGCCAGAGATGACGCCCACCCGGCCGCGTAGAGCCCGGCGTGCGGGGGTGGAACGGCTGTTGCTTACCGGAAGAAGCCGTCCCACAACGAGGCTGAACGGGAGAACGGACCCGGGAACATTGGCTACAGCTTTCTTCGCACGATGTATTGACAGCGGTCGGGACGCCGGCTAACCACCTGGACTTCCGGCGGTCCGATCACGGTCGGCTCGATCATCCCTGTTGAATCTGCCAGGATGGTCTGATAGTCGATGAAAACCCTGAACTCTCCCGGTTCAAGCGCCGCTAGTTTTCGTATTCCAGCCCGCGCAACAATCTCGATCTTCGGAGGGATAAGGATCACTTCTCGATCAGAGGGTGCGCCTGGGACCGCAACAACAATTCCCGGGAACGTCTTTTCGGCAAAGGGTTGAACATTGAGGCTGATATGAACCTGAGGAGTGGAGAAAGTCAGCTGATACCCGACGCTCGGAGACAATGGGACATCCTGCTCCACAGGCAGGCGCAGATCATCCCACCTCTCGCTGATCGTGGGCCACGTCGTAATGGCCGTCAGGACGGATGCGGCCCCACCGAGCGTGATGCTGTCAGGGACAACCGTTGCGCCTCCTACCTGTCCATACCCTTCGCGAAAACTGAGTGTAAGATCGGGCGCGACCGGGACGCGTTTCTCTTCGTAGCGGTCGAGTCCGATGAGAAACGAATCCGGGGTAACACTTACCAACTCAATTCCGGGCCGGGAAACCATCCGGTCGGCAAGATCGAACAGAGATATCGATCGGGCCTGGCGTGCAGTTGCAGGCGACGGCAGGAGCGATGCGTCAGCTGTCTGTCCTGAAACGGAGCCGGCCAGCGACGCGTATGGAGAAGACAGTTTGATCTCCGAGCCGAGAACAAGGAAGAGAAGTCGCCAGCCGTCTCCACGGTACTTCAACTGCACCGCAGGAGGGAGGGGGGTGCGAATGGCCCATCCGGACGGGATCTCCTCTATGGCCAAAGGTGCCTGAACGGTGACTTGGTATTGTTCTCGCAGGCTGACGGAAAGCCAGACAATCGCGCCGAATACCGCCGCGGCAAACATGATGCGATAGTGCCGTTCCTTCATGATCCCAATCCCTGAAGACAGAAAAGACTCCAGCGGGACATGGAGATGGAGTCGGCCGAAGCACAGGCCCGCAATCTCTGGCCGCCGTGCTCAGCAAATATAGAAACCGAGCGAGCCATTCTCAACTCTCCGTGGGGGAAGACGACGATCCTGACCGGGAGAATCGGCTGCGGACGGACGGAAGCCTCCATGCACCAAAGAGAACCAGCAGGGCAGTCACTCCCCACGCTGCGTTGCTCAGGATCCATCCGATCCGGTACGTTTCGGGTTCGAACCTGAACTCGATTTCATGATTGCCGGCCGGAACAGGAATAGAACGGAGGACATAGTTGGTACGAAGAATTTCCGTCTCCTCGCCATCAACAAAAGCCTTCCATCCTGCGGGATAGTAAATTTCACTCAGGACAAGAAGCGTCGGGACCTTCGTGTCGGAATGAAGGGCGATGCGGCCTGATTCGTACTGGGTGATGACGGGTAACGACCCACTGTCAGGTGTCTCCACCGGCGCTGCGGGGCGGATGGCGCAGATGGCGGTCCTGGCGGGATCGAAATCGGGCGCGTTCAATTTCTGAAACACCTCGTGGTCAGAACCCGCCACGGTAATGTCTCCAACGTACCAGGCACGAGGGAGCGCAGCAGGGTTCATGTACGTAATAAGCCGTTGCGTCTGATCGACGTTGACCTGCTTGAATGGAGAAGTCTCAGGAAGAAGTCCCGGTACCACAAGATACTCAACGTTGAGCATATTGAGGACGTTGAGATTCCATGGGAGAATTCCCGTTCCCCCTCGTTCCAGGCAGGAATCGAGCATCGTCTGATAGATTTTGAGTTTTGCCGGACTGTATCCTCCGATGGATTGAAGCCCGTGGTAGGCGTAGCTGTTGTCCATAAAGGTCTGACCGACGGGAAAGATCCGGAAGAGCCCCTTCTGTTCCTTCAGATAGAGTATGGTCGCACTCGGGCGAAGGGATCCCTCGATATCCTTGTCGGGAACGGGCGTGATGTATTTCGCGGACACGCTCCAGAGATCGACAATCACAAAGATGACGACGCCTGCAGCGTAGAGGTTGACACGCAACGATCGGCGGAGGAACATCCATGTCCCGCCCATCGCGATCGAGCCAAGGGCGGCAAACCGTGTCAGGTCCTTCCAGAACACGTCGAAGCGCATCTGCTTGACCTGCGAAATTGCGCGTGCCGCCTGCTGCCCGAACTGCTGCCGATACTGTGCCGCCTCACCCTCCCTGAGAAACATGGTCCCCGAAAGTGAATCAAAAAGCCATCCTTTCAGAATAATGGCACATCCAAGCAACGCGAGCATGCCCCAGGTCGCCATCAGGAATATCTTCAGTAGCTTCTGTCGTTGCTCCTCTTTCAGCTGCTCCTGGGCGTTCAGGAGAAAGGCGAGGCCGTACGCTCCCAGGATTCCAAGGAGGAAAGGGAGCAGATGCAGGATCATTGAAGGCGCTCGGAATTTGTTAAAAAACGGGAGCGTCACAAAGAGCAATTCGTAGAGTGGCGCGAAGTTCCTTCCCAGCGAAACAAGAAGGACAATGACGCTCACAACGGCAAGGAAGATCGTCATTGAGTTCCGGCGGTACAACAGCGCGAGAATGGAAAAGAAGAGAGGCAGGAGCCCGATGTAGACCGAAGAATTGGTCCATGGAAGCACCGGGCCCCAGTATAAGGATGCCTGCATGCCGTAGAACCCCGGGAGTAGAAGAGTAATGAGCTCTCCGGGATGCCAGGACCAGTTCGTTGCGTAATCCCAGGTGAGGCCCCCGGTCGATCCCTGGGTTCCTCCGCCTCGAATGGAATACTGAGCATACTCCTGGACGGAGAGATAGACGTAGGAAGAGATGCAGAATCCCAGGATAAGAGCTGCGAGAAAGAGGAGCGTTCCTCCGGAGACAGCCCTGAGACCCTGCCGCGCTTCCGTGATGACATAGTAGATCAAATAGAGTGTGAGAAGCCCGAGTTCGTAATAGACGATTTGGAGATGGTTGGTCAGAAGAAGCGTGCCCAGCGCTGCGGCAACAAGGCCCGTGCTCAAGGCATCTCGCCGGCGAAAGAGGGTATGCGCCAGGAGAAAGAGTAGAGGAAGATACACGAGGGCCATGAGTTTTGATCCGTGACCCTCGCCCGCAAGTCCGACAGCATACGGGCTCAGCATAAAGGTAATCGCGCCAAAGAGGGCAATCGGTCTCAAGAACTCGAGGTGGCGCAGCAGAAGAAACATGAACACCCCCCCGATGAAATAGTAGCCAACAAACCACGTCCATGTCCCATTGAGGAAAATCAGCATGAGAATCTTGGTGAGGATGCGTTGGATGTAGTTCACGTCGTGCGGGAGGAAAGCCAGATTTCCGAATGTCGGCATCCCGCTGAAGAAAAACGGCATCCACAAGACATCCCGTCCTTCTTTCTCCTGGAGCACCGTGCCCGCATGCCCGTAGGTGATGGCTGCGATGGTGTCTCCCTGAGAGGAAAAAGCCATGTCGTTGAGAATAACCTCCCGGAAGACGACGAATGCGAGAAGATAGAGAAGTGCGATGGAAAGCAGGTCGCGGACCGTGGGTGAGAAAGAATCGAGAACTGTCGCGGGAGCCGAAGCCGACCTGCGTTGCTGCTTGCTGGTTTTTGTCATCGTGGCGGAAGTGGCGGTGAAGGAAGACGGAGTATGTTTATAGTCTGGTGATGGACTGTCCCCCGGTCTCAGAATCTGCGTATGGAGTCGAGAAAGGTGCGGACAGATTCCTCAAATACGGAACGCGAAAACGCTGTGTAACGAACGCGCGCACCCTCGCGGAGACCGACAAGACGGGACGGATCGCTGGCTAGTGCAACAGTGCGATGCACCAGTTCATCGAGCGTGTTCCAAAGGTATCCGGATTCTCCATCAGATACAATCTCTTTCTGCCCTCCCTTTGCGACAACAAGCGGGATGCAAAAGGCAGACATCGACTCGACGGTCGACATGCCGAAGTGCTCGGTCCGGTCGGGGTGCTGAGTTTCATCCACCCCGTACCCCGCGCCGTGCCAGAAGAGAGACGCCCGCGCATAGCAATCGCGAAGCTCCTGGTGGGATACGTTTACCAGAAAGCGAACCGGGAGACCTGCGGCCTGTCTCCGGAGTTCGTGCAGGTAGCTTTGTGACTCATGATCCGTCGCACAGGCACCGGCAATCCAGTATTCCCATTCCCCCATACCCGGCAGCGCAAACAGCTGGCGGAACCCGTCGAGAAGGATGTCGTAACGCTTGTCGTTGTACAGTCCCCGGAAGATCCGTCCAACACTGAGAATAATCTTCTGCTTCTGCAGTGGTGGCGCCGGGGCGAAATCGTCGATAGGAGGGTACAGGACCGTCGCCCGGATGCTGTGCTCGCGCTCAAGGACATTGGCGGCAAACTGGGAATACACGAGCACGGCGTTGGATCGGCGTGCATCCCTCAGCAGAACAAAACGACTTAGACTCTTTGCTGCCTCGTGGATCTCCATCCGAGGAACCATCGCAAGAATTGAGGCAGGAGCGACGTGTCGATGAGGAACCTGCATCACATATACCGTGGCGGGAGCCGGATGGCCGAAAGGAAGAACATTGGAGACAATGCATGCAAGGTCGGCTTTCCGGAGAGCATTGCGGACATGACGCCGATCGATCCGCTGAAAACCCACTCCTCTCAAGCCGAGCCCGAACCGAGTGCGCAGAAGGTCCAGGGTGAGGGATGGGCTGTCGACAAGAAGTGTAACCGTGTGATTTCCGGATTGCGCGGCCACATCCGCCATCGCGGCGAGATATTTTTCTCCCCCGCCCATCGTGGCCCAAGCAGCATTGTAAAAGGTGATCTTCACGTGTGATCTCTCACGTTCGGCGGCGTGATCGCGTATGTACGTCGAGCGAAGAAAGCCTACCCGACCCATCCTCTCCTGAGTTGCCTCTGAGCCCGTCCTGCATTCCCCACCAGGCCGCGCGCAAACCGGCAATGTCACGCCATTTGAGAAAAAGGCGGAGAAATTGCCGGATGTAAAACCAGCCCAGAAGCGGAGCGTGGAGCAGGGCGGAAAAGACCGATGTGTGCTTCCGAATGAAAAGCAGCTTGTTCCGGAGATTCAGGTAGAGATACACCGGACTGTCCCATCCCGCCGTGGCGGAGATGCTGTGATAAATCAGCGCGCGGGGTTCATACCAAACGCGAAAGCCGGCATTGTGCGCGCGGAGGCAATAATCCGCGTCTTCAAAATATGCAAAGAAGCCACGGTCGAGCAAGCCGATCGTCTCGCAGACTTCCCGCCGCAACATCATGCAGCATCCCGTGACATACGGCGTTTCGCCTGGATGGTCATACTGGCCCCTGTCCGGTTCGCCCATCCCGCGGTGACGCGCCAAGCCGCGCCCGGGTGAGAGAATTCCCCCTGCGTACCAGAGCACTGCCGGCGTTGCAGCGTAAACGATTTTTCCCCCCGTCACACCAATGGTGCGATCCCTCTCCAGTGTGTCTATGAGCGCAGACAGCGCCCTGGAATCCACCAGGGTATCATTATTCAGCAGGAGAAGGTACTGACAACCCTTCTCGAGCGCCAACCGGAGGGCAATATTGTTCCCCTCCGCAAATCCAGCATTGATGGATGAGGGTACAATCCGTGCTCTCGGACATTCTGCCTGCAGCGCGGCGAACGAGGGTGTAGTCGACGCGTTGTCCACCACAATAACCTCGAAGTCTCTGTAGGAGCTTGCCTCAAGTGACCTGACGCAATCGACGGTGTCGCGAACCCGGCCAAAGTTGACGAGGATGACCGCAAGCCGTGGAATTGCTGGCGCTGCCGACT
Source organism: Ignavibacteria bacterium UBA6906 (assembly GCA_002451155.1). Lineage (GTDB taxonomy): Bacteria > Bacteroidota > Ignavibacteria > UBA10030 > UBA6906 > UBA6906. The sequence continues at coordinate 48,855 of DKBG01000127.1, read as the reverse complement.
CGGATGTGGGTTGACCTTGAGCGTTCATCGTTTATTGCCGGATCCGGATGGCCCCGCTCGGCCAACAGGACGTGGAAGAGCGCCGAATGAGAGAATGGTGAGCAAAAAGAGCCAAAAGGGACGGAGACCATACCGCTGAACCACGCACCGGAAGGACCCGAGGACGGCCCTGAAGTGTCGTGCGATCAGTTGGCTCCGGATGAAACGTTTGAAATAGAAATCGAGCCGCACGGGGATCTGTTCGTGAAAGCGTGCGCGGGCGGAAGCGAATGATTCGTTCAACACTGCCACTATGCAATCAGCAAGATGGGCCGGCGTACAGTCGGTCATCTCCAGGATGTGTTCGGTGGGAAGTCCGAAATGTTCTGCATCATGGAGCACCGATGCGAACACAAAAGTCTCTCGCTTCAGGAGTTGGATCATGGGAAGGCGCATGGCCCAGTCCGATGTCGCGATCCAGGTGATTCCGCTTGAGCAGCCGATAAACAGGGTGCAGTACTTCGTCAGTTCGGCATTCTCTCGAAACGAGAGCGTGCTGCCATCGACAATCCTGGGGTCGGACGAACCAATTGGCAGGTTGGATGAGAGAATGAACGCCGCGTTGCCAAGTCGGTTCACGACGAGCTGTGCGGTCTGCTGGGCGAACTCAGGCGTAACAAACGACTGGCTGCTTGCCGATGCGCACTCAAAAAGGACACGGTGTGGATAACGGTCGAACCCGACTGATGTTACAACATGCCGGACATGTGCTGTTTCAGCCGGCGTGAGGCGCACAACGGGAGTAACCGGCACCGTCACCGGACGAGGATATCCGCGAAAGATTGACGCCCGAACAGTCCCGTCAAAGTTGCCGTAATTGTCAGGATTGATCTGGGTCAGGAAGATCTCGTCAAACTCTCCGTTGCGCTTTTTCTCCCGGGCCTCCCGTGCGAATATGCGCCAGGCGTGCTCCGCTTCATGGCGGGAAGGGATGAGTATTTCCCAGACATCGTCGACGAAAGGGTTCTCGTCGATGACCTGACGGTAGGCCGAGCCGATAGCCCAGGTAAGGTGACAGCCCGGGAAGTCCGATTTGATCTGCCGGGCAATTGCGGTGGCGTATAGGCAGTCGCCGTTACTTGAAAGCTGACCAAGAAGAATGCGCCGGGTTGTATTCATGGAGCCAGTTTCATCAGCCGGAATGGGGTGAGCCCGGGGAACGAGACGGATGGTGGTGCCGGAATAACGGAAGACCAATCATTGGAATCGAGATGTGCAGACCGTGGCCAACGTGCGCCGCCGCTATGAACCGACAATATCAACGGTGGGCAGGGGAAAGATCATTTTGATCCCGCGGCGTAGCGTCTCCGTTTCCCGCTCGAGAAACTCCTTCCGGAAGTGCCAGGGGAGTACGAGATAGTAGTCAGGGTTCATGGCGCGCGATTTCTCCTCGCTCACTATGGGAATATCGGTTCCCAGTGTGCGAGCTCCGTCCTTGTCGGGATTTCTGTCCGCGGCAACATCAATAATCCTGCTATCAATTCCGCACCACTGAAGAATGGTGTTGCCTTTCGTTGACGCCCCGTAAACGTGGATTCGCTTTCCCTCCCTCTTGAGTCTGCGCAGCAGGGTGCTCAGCTCATCCCGGTGAACATTGATATGGTCCTGAAAATTCTTATACGGTCGATCCGTGTCGAGCTCGAGGTCGAATTCACGCTGCCGGAGTGCCCGAAGATTCGCCTGGTATTCCTCACGCTTGAACGAAAAATTGGACGTATGCGTAGCAAAACATCTGATGCTGCCTCCGTTGATGCTGTTGAGAGTTGCGTTGACCAGCTTCATGTCGGCACGTCGGAGGACGTTCTCGATGACGGCAAGACTGTAGTACTCAAGATGTTCGTGACAGATTGTGTCGTACGAATTCATCTCGAGCATTGACGGCATGTAGGACATCTCGAAGATCCACAATCCATCCGGAGAGAGGATTTGCTTCACCCCCGCCGTGAAGGCCACGGGGTCTTCGAGATCATAGAACATTGCGATTGAAGTAATGATGTCACAGGTTTCCCCGCCAAGAAATGTGGTGAGCTCGCGGGACGGAAAGATATCCTGGACAATCATGACACCGTCGGTACCCCCCTGGGCGATGTCCGATGGATCGATGCCGATTCTGACGCAGGACGAGGGATAGCACTGCAGGAGAGTGCCGTCGTTGCAGCCGATGTCCAGGATACGCCCTGACGTGGAATTGCGCATTGCTATGGCCTCATCGGCAATACCTGCAAGGTGAGACCGCATTGTCTGATTCGTGCCAGAGCGGTACCAGTACGCTGAGTACAAAACTTCCGGCGGGACGGTGCTCTCCATCTGGAGAAGGCCGCAGGCCCGTTCATCCAGCATCGGGTTACAGCGGACGAGGACGGTTGGAATCCTGCGAAGCGGTGGGACCTCCTTGCCAGGCTTCACAAACGATCCCTGAAGGTGCTGTTCTCCGAGGTCAATGACCTTGGTGAGGGCAGTCGAGCCGCATATTCTGCAGCTTGTGCGGTGAATGAGGTGCATATGTGTCCTTGCCGGTGGTGTTGAATGACGTGGGACGAACACTCACAGCGCAGACTCGACGAGCTTCCTGAATACGCTGTCCAGCTGATCAACGCATCGCGTCCGCTCCAGGTTGAGGACAGCCAGCCGTTTAACGGTAGTGTCTTTCTCTTCCGGAGGGACTTTCTCAAACTCGTACACTCGCTCCTGCTCGTGCCAGAGTTTGCAGTTTGTGTCAGCAAGGCGGGCAAAGACCTCACCGATTCCCCCCGTGACGGCAGGAACCTCATTTCCCGCCCTAGCGTATACTTTGTTGGCAGCAAATGTGAGCCGTTCCGGCGGTATCCGTCCCGACAGTGCGCCGTGGACAAACTCTTCGATCTCCTCCTGAAGCTGCTGCTGCTGGCGGGCAAGACTGTCCTGCACAATGGGATCCTCGGCGTGCCATTGCTTCAGCTTCACAATGGTGAGCTTGTCGCAGAGGGAGCCGAGCGTTTCAGCCATAATGGGAATCCGACGTGTCGGTGCTAAGAGTGAACAGGAGCAATATCGCGCACCCGTATGGTGGAACCGGTCTCGAGGTCAATGAGCGGCATGTCCGCGATGAGCTCCAGCCCCCGGTCATGGTCGAGAAATGTGAGATTGCCACTCCGGTCGCGGGAGCTCCGGTACCGGGCGCGTACGTAGGCGTCGGACGGGGCTACGGGACGAAGGTTCCCGAGAAGGTCATTGCGTACAAAGAAAGCGTTGTTCCCCGCGCTGTTCGATCCGACAAGTGAATATGCCTTCTTCTCTGCAAGGAGACAGAGGGCCGGCAACGAAGCCCCGCCGTACAGAAAAGAATAATGCGCCCTGGTCTTCTCGAATGCCTTGTCGTACGGACTAACGACCGCTCGAGTACATCCAAGCAGATTGTCATATTCGCAGATGACAATTCGCGGCTGCACGCACGTGATTGCCTGCCATACCCAGTAATCGTTTCCGTCGATGTCGATCGAGAGCAATCCGATATCGCCGGTGACACCGTTCCGGGAGAGAATTGTGTTGATGTTTTCCGTGTCGACGAACGCATGCACCGCGACAAGCGAGTGACGGAAATAGATGGGATCCTTCCGGATCACTTCAATGTCCTCGCGGTTTGCCTCGATAACAAGGCCGGTCCAGTTATTGTGCTGGAGGAGGAAGCGTGTGTTGGATTCCTTGTAGTCCTGAACCCCGAATTCAACGAATACGGTATTCTGGATTGGAATATTCCGTATCAAGAATTGAATGATACCGTCTTCACCCCACTGGGAAAAAACCCTGAATTCGTATTCCTGTAATGGCCGGGGTCGATCCCGGTGCTCCGCAATCTGCCGCAGTTCTATCCGGCCCACCGCGAGCTGAAGATCATGAACCCTGCGCACGATTTCCGTCAGTTGGGCCAAACGTCGTTGTATTTTCCGGATGATCATTGGAGTAAACTACAAACTACAAAAAAACACTCTTGTGCGCAAGATTCACACGAGTGACAGATGTGCTGCGCCGGAGAGACACAACTGGGCGTCAATGATCACTGTGCGCTCGTTGCCGGGGAGAGAAGAACGAGACTCGGAATGTCATGTCACGAAACCAGATCCCTACTGGTTCCAGATGCCGCGGGCGGTTCCTGCCAGCAATCGTCGGGTCTGAATCGGCCACAGGATACACCCGGGGAACAGACAGAGACAGGTGGCGAGAATGACTCCCGTGTTTCCGAGTCCGAACGGCTTGGCAAGCAGATACGAGAGAGGAATGACACACAGGGCGAGGATAACGCCGTTCCAGAGCTGAAGGCGGATCTTCCCTGTGCCGTTGATGAGATTCACGTAGATGCTGCTCCAGGTGTACACGAGGACATATACTCCCATGACCAGCGAGAGAGAAAACGGGATCTGGACGATGGTGCCGACCCATATCCGGTACGCCCAATCAGCGGCGAGAAGCATGAGCACAACCGCCGCAGCGAGCAGCAGCCACAGTCGCCGCAGCAAAGCGATCGTTCGCCGAATCCATGAAAGATCGCCGCGGACATACGCATCGGTATAGGCAGACCAGAACGGGGCGAGGATGACCATAAACCCCATGGTGGCAAACCCAAAATACTTCAACGCAATGTTGTATGGTGTCACCTCCGCGGGGCCGAAGAGCTGTGTGATTACCAGGTTCGGTGACGCAAAGAGGACGAGTCCCACCATCTGAAGGACAAAAAACTGACCGCCCAGGCGCATCAATTCGCGAGACCGGCCAAACGCGACGGCACGAATTGTGGGCCGGTACCGCCTGTATTTGCCTCCGAAGAACCAGAAGCTGGCTGCCAACGGCACAAGAGCGGAAAGCGCGCTCACGCTCAGCCCGAGCAAATACAGAGAGCCGGGCACATTCAACGAGAGGAGGAACACAGCAAGGAGCGACAGGACGCCGACAAGGACATCAAGCGCGCTGCTCACAGCAGGACGCTGATTGGCGATGAGGACTGATCCGATGAGCTGAAAGACCAACCGCAAACAGAAAAATGTTCCCACGGCAAGCGCAAGCCTCCTCAGCTCTGGCTCAAGATCGCTTGAAGCGTTGAGGATTGCCGCCCACGGGAGAAACGGATTCACACTCCAGAACAGCACCAGAGACAGCGTTGCGATGAGACCGACTGAGACATAGGTGGTACTCACATACTCCTGCGCAAGATGTGTATCGCTTCGCGCAATCGCTTCGGCAATCTTGTTCCGCATTCCGTTTCCGAGCCCGATGTCGAGAAACCCGACCCAGGTCAGGATTGAACTCAGGGTCAGCCACAATCCGTACTGGGTTGGCTGAAGGTAATGAAGGGTCAGCGGGACAAGAAGAAAATTCGTCGCGATTGCAAGCCCGCGGAGGGCGAACAGGCCGAGGATGTTCCGCTTGGCCTTGACAGTCCTGGTCTCGCCGGTCTTGAAGAATCGGCGCGCCGATGCCACGGGATCCCAGCCGCGGCGATCATCTTCCGGTTCACGTTTCATCATACACCAAACCTGTTGTGCACAAACATCCTGATATCGTTCCATTTCAAAAGGACACTCCGGACCGTGAACGGCAACTCCCGCTGCAGCCGTGCAGTGGTGATCCAGGCAGTGAAAACCGACGCCACGGTAATCCCGATGGCTGCTCCAATACCGCCAAGCCAGGGAATAAGCGTGAAATAGGCGATAAGCGAGAGAACGAGCATGAAAAGCCCAAGTCCGAAACTGAGCCTGGCATGGCCGAGCCCGAGCAGGGTATTACTGCTGACGGAAAGCAGAGGAACGACGAGCGCCAAAACCGCAAAGACCTGCAGAATAGGAATGGCGTCCCGGTACCGTCCGCTGTAGAGGAGGTCTACGAGGAGAGACGGTCCCAGCAAGAAGAGGAGGAACACCGGGAGCATGAGGATGGTAAGAAAGAGAATCGCTTTTTCAACAAGCGCAACGAGGCGGGATCGTTCTCCTCTGGACGAGAGACGGGACACAGCCGGAAGCACAAGCATCTGAACGACCTGTGTAACCATTTCATAGACACGAGTGAACACCTTTGCGGAATTGAAGACAGCTACCTGAACAGGACCGGTGAAGGCCGAAAGAATGAACGTGTCCGCCTTTGTATACGTGAGGTAGCTGGCAATTGCCCCGAGGGAGTACGAACCGTACCCCCACATCCTCGCCCAGTCACATCGTCTCGGGCGGATGCGGATCGTGAACAATGGCCGGGCAAGCACAAAGCCGACAACAGAGGAAGCGGACAGGGAGACAATATTGACCAGGATGAGATCCACCGCGGTGTCGAAGAGGTGCATCCGGGAGATGATCCAGATCAGCAGAGGGGCCCCCAGGAAATGGGTCGCATCAACCCAGAAAACTTCACGGATGAAAAAACGCGTCTGGAGGAGAACGAGAGTGAAGTTCCTGATAAATGACGCCGCAAGCAACGCCGGGAGATACATCACGAGTGGCGCAAACGAGTGAGCGTTAAGGATATCGGACATGGGAATGCGGGCGACAACGACGAGAGAGGCGGAGAACGTGACGAACGCTGTGTTGAACCAGAAGGCCACGCCCAGAATGCCGGGAACATCGGCCTCTGCCTCGGAGGCATATTTCAACATCGGCTGGAGCGCGAATGCTGCTGCCAGGCCCGAGATGATAAGGAATACCTCTTGAAGCAAAACGAAGTTTCCGAACTCTTCCATTGGAAGGACCCGGATGACGAGGAAGATATAACCGAAGCCGTATAGGACAGGAAGGAACTTGTCCGCCAGGCCCCAGATCCCTTTTTCCAGGTGTTTTCCGAGTTCCACTGTCAGCGCCGGGCTGTGAGAAGATAGCGAAGAGCCGACCCGGCGTTAACCAGAATCGTCGCCCAGGGGAAGGTGAACCAGTGGTACCAGGCGGCATGCCGGGCGAAGAACCGTCCATTGCTGAGGAATTTGTTGCGGAGCTTGTACCAGGAGAGATGACCGCCGGCGCTGACCGAGATCTTGTGCCACACCCGCGCCCGCGGCTCGTAGAGAATCCTGTAACCCGCTTTTCTTGCCCGCATGCTCCAGTCTGCGTCCTCCCCATACATGAAGTAGGATTCGTCCAGCAGGCCGATCTGGCGTATGACCGTGCGGCTCGTGAGAAGACAGCATCCCGTGGCGTATCCCGTCTCCCGGCGGACGTCATGCTGGCCACGATCCGTCTCCCGGATGCCGACATGATGCATCGCCCCCGTCCAGAACGATATCTCTGCACCCGCGTACCAGAGTGTCTCAGGATGATCGTGGTACAGAATCTTGGGCGCGATCATTCCAGCGCGGGGCTCAGACTGAAATGCGCCGACAAGCATCGTAAGAAATTCCGGGTCGACAATCGTATCGTTGTTCAGAAGCACAATAAGTTCCGCGTCCCCCGCCAGGGCTCGCGCGATTCCGGCGTTGTTTCCGCCGGCAAAACGACGATTTGTAGGAAGGGAAAGAACGTCGACCTCTGGATGCAAGCGCTGCAGCGCGGCCACCGAACCGTCACTGGATGCGTTGTCGACAACCAGAATCCGGAAATTGGCATAGGTAACCCCGCGCAGTGATGAGAGACACTCTGCGGTGAGATCCTTCCCGTTCCAGTTTACGAGGATCACGGCGACAAGAGGCGTTTCGGCCATGGAGAGCAAGATAGGTGGATTTCCGGCGGGGGACAAGGGCTTTACCTGCCAACCAGGTAGACGACTCCGGAACAGAGGATTTCCCTGAGGAGAGGTACGGCGCCAAGGATGCCGGCCTGCAAAGGGGTGAGTCCGAATCGGATGTGGTTTGGACTAACCAGGTACTCCTGTCGTTGAGCAATGCGCAGCCCGCTTCGTTGCACAAGTGCCTCAAATTTCCCCATCCCCATTTTCAGTCGTCCGAGCTTCTGGATCTCGGCAACGACCGGAGGAGATTCCCCCCGCATCCGCGGGAGAACTTGTGTGAGAGCGAACGGGAGAAGATGCACAAACGGAATCCTCGCGAAAGGAGCGGAAAGTTGTTGCTGGTGTGCTCCGAACGCGGAAAAGTATGGGGGGAATGTCAGGAGGAGAACTCCATCCGGTGCGAGCAACCCTGCGAGCCGCCGCAGAACGATCTCTTTGTGATCAAGATGCTCAAACACATCGTGAAGGACAATGAGATTGTATCGGGTGTCATCGAACGGGAATCGGTCATCGTACAGACTGCCGACAGCGAACGGGATCGCCCGCGTACCCTTCAACGTGTCGGCAATCTGAATGCGTCCTGCGTCGATGTCGAATCCGGCGCACATAGCCCCGGCGTCGTGCATGGCACAGACCCCGCCGCCTTCTCCACAGCCTGCGTCGAGAAGACGACGACCTTCAAGCAGAGTGCTCCATCGGCGGAGAAGAGGAATCATATAGCGCCAGGAGACGTCATATTCATAGCGCCAGTATCGTCTGGCATGGTCAGTTATGACCGCAGGATCGCTCACGGATGCACCTTCCTGATGTGAGAACAAGAGAGTGCGGGCATGAGCGTGCTCCACTCCGGGTTCGTCATGTCCGCACGCGGGCGCTGGCGGACATCCGGAAGAGCCAGATCCCGGAGGACCACTGTCAGATCGTTCTTCAGGCGGGAAGTCTGGATTCGTACGCGTGCATCGGCGTGTGAGAGATTCATGTTCCCCCTGCCAGGTCTTCTATTGCCGCCGTGAGCGAATCCCATGTGTATCGTTTCTTCTCCTCGTGTATGGCGGGGATGAAGCGTGTCGCGAGACCCTCTCGGTAAAACCGTTCGATGGCCCTGGCAAGGAGTGACGGACTGCCGGGAGGAACGACAAGACCGGTGAGATCGTTCCGCACAACCTCTGCCAGGCCCCCGACGTCGGCGGCAATAACGGGGGTGTCAAAATTGTACGCGATCTGCGCAATCCCACTCTGTGTTGCGGAAAGGTAGGGGAGCACGACGGCGTCGGCGGCCGAGACATACGCCCCAACCTGTTCGTTCGGCAGGTAGCCTGCCCGGATTGTCACGCGGGCACGCAGGCCGAGCGCGTCAATCTGATCCTGGTATGCACCCTCGTCGTCGTAGAACTCTCCGGCAACGACGCAGTGGACGCCGAGGGTGGGATCCAGCTCCTTCATGGCGTCGAGCAGGATGTGGAGACCCTTGTAGCGCCTGACATAGCCAAAGAAGAGAATGACGCGTTCCGCGGGAATGCGAAGCGCCCGCCGGGCGGCATCTTTCGGTACCGGGTCGCCGAAGAAGGTATAGAGGGGATGAGGAACATTGCGATAGACAGCCTGCGGCCAGAATGAGCGGAGATCCCTCTCTACGGCAGCAGATTGAACGACAAAGAAGTCGGCGGCGGAGAATGCGTAGCGGGTGAACAACCTGTCGAACGGCCGGCGCTCATGAGGCAGAACGTTGTCACAAATGACCAGCACCTTCGTCCGTGTTCCACGTCTGGCAAAGCGGGCGATCGTGCCAAAACAGGGGCCAAAAAACGGGATCCAGTATTTCATGATCAACAGGTCCGGCTGTCGGCGCCTGATCTCCGCGCCGACATGCGCCCAGTTCAGCGGATTGACGGAATCAACGAGCTGCGGTGCAGCTTCTCCGTGCAACTGATCGCCAGTTTCTTGCTGTGTGCTGCCCGGAAAGAAGATGCGGGGATACTGACGCTTGAACGTGATCGTCTCGACGTGATGCCGCTTCCTCAGCGCTTCTGCAAGGAGTGCGTTGTAATGGGCAATCCCCCCGCGAAGTGGATATGCCGTACCAAGCAGTATGATTTTCATCGTGGGACTGATCTGGAAGATCGTCTCCGCACCTTCCGGACGGGCGAGGTGGCCGGTAGCCCGACGATTTCCTGGATAATGTAGAGCGGACGACGTTTGACCTCGTCGTAGATGCGCCCGATGTACTCTCCGACAATCCCCAGTGTCATGAGAATCAGGCCGCCGAGAAACGTGATGGAAATAATCGTTGAGGCCCAACCCAGGATGGCCCGGTCAGTAAAAAGCTTCTCGTACAGCACATAGGTGCCACCGAGAAATGAAACGAGAGCGGATGCGAGTCCGATGTAGACCGCCATGCGCAACGGGGCCTTTGAGAAAGAGAAGATGCCATCCAGTGCCAGATCCACAAGGCGGCTGAGTGACATTTGTGCCTTGCCGGCGAACCGTGCGTCACGATCATATTCAACCCCGATCTGACGGAAGCCCGCCCATGCTCGCATCCCGCTGATGAAGCGGTTTCGTTCCGGCATTGACTTCAGGACGTCAACGACCGTTCGATCCAGCAGTGAAAAATTGCCGGCCTCCATGGGAATCCGGACTGTCGACAGGGCATGGAGAACCCGATAGAATGCGCGAAACGCGAGGCGTTTGACAGGGTTTTCCTTCCTGCTCCGCTTGACGGTGTACACGACCTGGTATCCGTCCTTCCAGTGGCGGAGCATCGTCGCCATAAGCTCCGGCGGGTCCTGAAGATCCCCATCCATAAGGAAAACCGCGTCCCCGCGGGTCACGTCGAGGCCGGCGGATAGTGCCACCTGGTGGCCGAAATTCCTGGAAAGACGCAATGCCTTGAAACGCCTGTCCAGCCGGTGAATCTCCTTCATGATAGGAAACGAATCATCAGTGCTCCCATCGTCCACCAGGATGATTTCGACAGGGGCATCAAGGGAGGCAATCGCTTCCTGCACGCGACGCCGGAGCTCCCTGAGAATCCGCTCCTCATTGAAAATGGGGATGACGATTGAATACATGGTGTTCAGGAAAGTTTCTCCTGCCCGCTGTTGTGGAGTCGAAGTGAACGAAAGAGTGAAAGACCAATACCTGCTGCGCAGAGAAGACACGTGGTGATGCTTATGAGAACCCCGTGAAAAAAGGATTCCGGTTGGAAGCGTACCTCGATCCGATGAGATCCTGCCGGGACACACAGACTTCGCAGGCTGTAATCCGTTCGGTAGATATCCGTTTGATCACCGTCGACATAGGCACGCCATCCAGGATAATATGTCTCGCTCAGCATGAGGAGCCCTGGCACACTGGTCGTGACATCAAGTGTGATCAGGGTGTTTGAATAGCCCGTGATTGTAGCGGACCATTTTGGGGGATCCGCTGGAACCGCTGGTCGGAACAGAGGAATCTGTTCGAGAACTGCTGTCGTCCGGTGGTTGAACGTAGGGCTTTGCAGGGTGTCGCGGAGCTCGGCCTCGGATTGCACAACGCATATGTCGTATACAAAAAATGCCCGCGGGAGGTACGTGGGATGAGGAACGAGCCGGGCGGACCCGGCGTCGTCGACCACCGTCTTGTACTTGATGTTGAGAAGGTCGAGCATCTGGTCCCCTGATCGCATCGGAGGATACACTCGCTGGAGCGCCAGAGGCGTGTATCCCTCCATCATGAATATGCGGTCGACCATCCCCTGGTTGCGGTCGAGAATCATCCCCCGGGGAGCACGGGTATTGACGCGAAAAATCTCTGATTTTCCTTCCTGCCGAAGGAATGAGGTGAGGGGCACTGCCCTGGAGAAGTATGCATCAGGACTGAGAGGCGAAGCAAATTGACCGCCGCCGAACTGGGTGATGTCAGCCAGAAGAACAATGAGAAGCAGAGGACCGGCCAGCGTGATCTTCCACCTGTTGAGCACGAGCGCGGTGACAAGGCCCGCCGACAGAATGATGACCAGGATCTCCACCGCTGTCGTTGATCTGACCGTCTCGAGAATTCTGGGATCCCGGAGAAACGGGAAAATGCTCGTTAGAGCGCCGGTCGTGGCGAACAACCAGACGAGAAGCGCGGCACCAGATATCGTGAGGACGATCGTTCGCTGGGTCTTTCTGGACCGGGCAGTCTGCTCGCGGTACAGGATACGGTCCAGGGAGAAAGCGGAGAGCAGGGCGAACGCGAACGCCACAAGTATTCCTATCCGGGCCGGGTTCCGGAAGAGTGAAAAGCCGGGGACGAAAGAGAAGAACAGACGGTGAACGAACATGTTGCCCCCGAGGGCGAACAGGAGGGCGAACACCGCGGCTCCCAGAAAGAAGACAACATACTTGCTCCGCCGGAAGGAAGTGGACGCAAGGATGCCGAGCAGCAACGGAAGCGCCCCGAGATATACACAGGTCTCCCAGTAATGCCAGTACGGCCCCGGCCCCCAGTACCGGTATTCCTGTGAAGTGGATGTCCCGAAGAACTTCGGATAGAGAAATGTCAGGATTTGCTCCCATGCGAGGGAGCCCTCCGTCGCTTTCTGGTAGGTGATCTCGGCGCGCTGCGAGAGCGGGGACAGTTCCATGGTGGGCAGGAGCTGGAGTGCTGCGACGCCTAGAGAGAGCAGAAAGATTGCCGCAACCCTTCCTGCGGCGCTGAGGGCACGGGGGGAGATGATCTTCCTCCCCGGATAAGTTGTAACAAGCTCGAAAACCACAAAGGCGGCGAAAAACGTGTAGAAGTAGAGAGAAAGCTGCGGAAATCCGGCAAGAATAGAGTGACCGAGAACGAGTCCGCCAAGGAAAACCCAGATACCCCGGGGATCAGCAAGCGTCTTTCGGAAGAGCAACAGGATTAGGGGAGCCCACGCAACCACGCCGACCATTTGTTGATGGATCGCATGCGCCACCATGAATCCGGACAGCATGTATGCCGCGCCGGCAAAGAGAGACGGGATCCGTTCCAGGGCAAAGGATCTGGCCAGGTAGTACATTGACACTCCGGCCAGAAAGAAATGAAGAATAATGACCAGTTCGAGCCAGTAGAAATTCAGCCTCCCGCCGCTGACAAACAGGGTGAGCAGCAGGCTGGGAAGGTAGAACACCGTGGTCTGGATATCGGCCAGGAACGGCATGCCGTCAAACGTATAAGGATTCCAGAGGGGAAGATCTCCTGCGGCGAGCGACGTGGCGGCAAAATTCCTGAATGGATAGTTCTGATACAGGAAATCTTCCCAGAAGAAGGCGGTGCCCGCGAGAATCGTTCTGAAGAGTATTGCCAGCAGAACGCCGAGGAAGATGAGTACGTGCCAGTCCTTGAGCGCAAGAGGACGGTGGGCAGGTGCGTCGCCCCGCAGTGACGATGGTCGGTGAGAGGGTGGAATTTTAGAGGATGACTTGCCCATACGCGGGAGCAGTCAGGACTTCGGAAGCAGGCGGGTGATACTGCGAAATACCGTTTCCACGCTCAGGGCATGCATGCAACCACTCGGTGCATGACGCGGGTCCGTGCAAACGGGTGCATAGTAGCAGGAGCACTCGCCCTCGGGCTCAAGAACCTCCCCGAGACCGTACAGCTCAAATTCATTCCTGTTGAAAATGTTATTGAACAGGACCACCCTTTTTTCCAGCCCGATCGCAATATGGAGTGCCATCGTTACGGCCGTTACGACGAGATCGCACTGGTTCACGAGGTTCATGAACTGACTGAGCGGAAAATGACCGGGATACCGGGCGCCTGATTGCCTGGCGATGCGCCGATTCTTTGCATGCTCCTGTTCTCCGCCGAGCAGGAGCACGGCGTATCCCGCTCTCTTCAACCGCTTTGCCAGGCTGATCCAGTACTTCTCCGGCCAAAGGCGTGTGACCCACCTTCCCCCGCATCCCGTGTTGAGTCCGACAACGGGTCTGCGCCCCGCGGCTTTGAACAGAGGGTTCATTCCGCCCGGAGCGTCCAGGAGGTACCGCTCGCCGTGATATGGAAAGCCGCAAATCTCAAACACTTCTGCAGGATAGCTTCTGGTGTTGTCCCGGCTGAGGTCGTCGAACACACCGGTCATGAATTTGTGTCCCGCGTCGGAATCTATGGGAGCGGGCTTTCCGTCGATGAGGGTGAACCCTTTCTTCACCCGGGCAGTAAGCGTTGCGGCAAGTGCGCAGGCTTCCCTGTCCTTGTCGAGGTTGTAGAGGGCGTCAAATGAGACCGCGTGGAGCGTGGCGAGACTCTGGGGTGAGAACGGAAGAGCGACGTCGACGACGGAACTGATAATCTCGGGTGTGAGTGTCAGCCACCAGATCCGCGGCCGTGGTTGGCTGGAACGGAGACGGCGCACGATCGGTGTTGTCCTGATGACGTCGCCAATCGCGCCGAGTTTGATGATGAGAACATTGCCTGCCTGGGGGTCGTACCAGGAACAGACATTCCCCGTATCGTCGATGCAGTGAACAGCGGATTCCTTGTGAGGCCGACAGGGAAGATCGCCACGAAACCACCGGCAGTCCGTACGAAGAATGTCAACCCTGGCCCAGGGCTTCGCGTCTCGCATCGTCACCCTGTCGCTTATTTGAGATAATCCCGGATCGAGTATTCTACGTCTGATGTACGGGTGCGGCTGATCATCTCCCCAAGGAGTCCGATCGAAATGAATTGGATGCCGACGATCAGAAGCAGAATCCCGCCCAGGAAGAGAGGCCGATTACTGAGGGCAGTTCCCACCATGATCTTCTCAACGGAGAGCCATACAACAATCCCTAGACCGGCCAGGGCGCTGCACATCCCCCAGAACCCAAACAGATGAAGCGGCCTGCGAAGATACCGTGTAGTGAAAAGTGCTGTGAGAAGGTCAAGAAACCCCTTCCAGAAACGGCCGATTCCGAATTTGCTCTTTCCATACCGTCGCGGGCGATGCTGTACCACCTGCTCTCCGATGCGGAAGCCCTCCCAGTGCGCAAGGACCGGAACGTATCGGTGGAGTTCACCGTATATCTTGACAGTTTTCACAACCTCCCTGCGGTACACTTTCAAGCCACAGTTGAAGTCATGGATTCGGATGCCGGTCATCAGGCGGGTGATAAAGTTGAAAAACCTGGACGGAATCGTCTTTGTAATTGGATCCCGGCGACGTTTCTTCCACCCTGATACCAGGTCAAAGCCCTCCTCCAGACGCTTACGAAGCCCCGGAAGCTCCGCCGGGTCATCCTGCAGGTCGGCATCCATCGTGTAAACGATATTGCCCTGAGCCTTCTCAAATCCAACCGAAAGGGCAGCAGACTTCCCATAATTCCTTCGAAATCTGATGACCTTCACACGTCGGTCATTTCGCTTGAGATCGCGTAGAATGTGGAACGAGCGGTCGGTGCTGCCGTCGTCTATATAGAGAACCTCGTACCGGGCGTTCATGCGTCCAAGCACGCCGCGGAGCTGTTGATGCAGATCCCGGAGAGAGTCTTCTTCGTTGTACAATGGGATTACCACGCTGATGTCCACCGGAGGGCCCTGCTGCGGGCCTTGGCGTTGCGGGGCCCCGCGGCCCTGCGGGTGCTGCCCGCGTCCCGGGGGCTGGGTGCGTTTTTGCTCCTGAGGACGAGGCGGCGGGGGTGTCTGCTGGGACGCCGTGGTGGCGTCGGGATGTTGGTCGGCCATAATGTCGTCTTTGAGAAGAATATCATGATTCTAACCAATTCGTGTCTGAAATGCAACGCGTTGACAATCGACCGATGCTTGTCTATATTTTATGTTCTTTATGGTTGAAGAGCGAGAAGCGCCGGATGGCGCAGACCAGAAATCGAGGGGGCCAGAAATCCTTGCGTGGCTCAAAAGGCCGGAAAGGACCAAACCGGCATGCCATGCGTCCGAAGAAATCGCTTGGGCAGAACTTTCTTCAGGATCCAAACATCGCTCGGAAAATCATCGATTCGATGGATGTTTACCCTGAAGACAGAGTCCTTGAGATTGGACCGGGCACGGGAGTGCTAACCGAGCGGCTTGTCGGGAAAGTGCGGGAACTGATCGCCGTGGAGATTGACGGGAGGGCAGTGGAGTATCTGAAGCGCCGCTTCCACCCGGGGGACATTCGGCTGCTCCATCAAGATGTCCTTGATCTGGATCTTCACCGCGTGGCCGGGGAGTGTCTCCCGGGGGAAGCGCTCCGGATTGTTGGAAACATCCCCTACAACATCACTTCCCCGATTCTGTTTCGTCTCCTTGAGGCCAGGGAGGCGTTCCAGGATGCAACCCTCATGATGCAACGGGAGGTTGCACGGCGTCTTGTGGCAAGACCGGGAACCCGGGAATACGGTATTCTTGCGGTCCTCTGCGGACTGCAGGCGGATGTCCGCCTTTTGTTTGACGTTTCCCCTAATGCGTTTTTCCCGAAGCCACAGGTAATGTCCACAATGGTCCGCCTCACTCCACTCAGCGCTCTCCGGTGTCAGGTCGACAACTTCGAATTTTTCAGAGCAATGGTTCGGTTTGTGTTTGGACAACGGCGAAAAACGCTTCGCAATTCGCTTCGCGCCTTTATGGGCGACGTGACCTGGACGCCGCCCGACGATCTCGATTTGCGGAACAGGCCGGAAGCTCTTGACCTGGCAACCCTGGCCAGGCTGGCCAATCATTGTGTGCGCTTTACAGATTCCCGCTGAGGAAGCAGAGCCGTCCGTATGGACATCACCCGGGTGACACGATATCTCCACGCAGCGGATCTCCTCCTCATAGCATTCCTCTCGCTGTTGACTGTCATCAATCTGCTTTTTTCGGCGCGGATTCCTCTCTGGGGCACTCTGGTTCTCATCAACTGTGGCGGGACGATCCTGATCCTGCTGTTGGCCTATAGCAGACACACCACCGGGTCGACGATCCTCAGGGCAATCCATGACTGGTACATTCCCCCGGCGGTCTTCATCTCCTTCAAAGAGCTCTACTACATGATCGGCCCGATCCACCTCGGGCATGACTACGACCATCTGCTTATCGCCATCGACCGATGGGTTTTCGGTGTCGATCCCACACAATGGCTGACGCAATTCTCCACCCCCGTGCTGACCGAAATCTTGCAGATAGCCTACACATCCTTCTATTTTCTCTTTCTCCTCGTGGGAGCCGAGGTCTACAGACGGGGAAACAGAAATCTCTTCCATTACTTTGTGTTTACCTGTGTCTACGGATTCTTTCTCTCCTATCTCGGCTACTTTCTCATTCCGGCCATAGGCCCCCGGTTCACCCTTCACGATTTTTCGGCACTCGACGCTGATCTCCCGGGTCTCTGGCTTACACCCTATCTGCGATGGTTCGTCAACGCAGGGGAATCAATCCCAATGGGAGTTCCCAATGCTGTGGCGATTGCCGGAACTCAGCGGGACGTCTTCCCAAGCGGGCACACGATGATGATGCTCGTCCTCATCTATTTTTCCTTCCGCTACTCGCTGCGAATTCGGAAGGTCATCCTTGGCATCGGGATTCTTCTGATCCTTGCTACCGTGTACCAGCGGTACCATTATGTTGTTGATCTCATCGCCGGCGCAACCTTCATGATCTTCTGTGTGA
This sequence comes from Ignavibacteria bacterium UBA6906, assembly GCA_002451155.1. Lineage (GTDB taxonomy): Bacteria > Bacteroidota > Ignavibacteria > UBA10030 > UBA6906 > UBA6906. The sequence continues at coordinate 31,575 of DKBG01000127.1, read as the reverse complement.
CGACCGCACCCACGCTGTACACGGCCATCAAAGCCCGCTTCAAAACAATGGAAAGCCGTCTTCCCGCCGGCTAACGTCGAGTCCCGGAAATACCGTTCAGGTATTCCCGCCTAATGTTCGCGTGCTCCTCGTTGTCACCAGCTTCTGCTTATTGAAACAGGCACCCCGCGCAGGCGTTGAAGTGCTGGCCCCCGCTTGACTTTTTCGTCGCGCGGTGGTAGGTTACTTCATCTGAAGACCTGTTCAGGTGTTGAGGCGAACATGAAGGAGACCGGGATGGAGCAGTCTACGATGACCACAGTCCTCCGGCGTGAGCGGGCCGAAGCGGCAGGGAAAGCAATACCGGACAGCGACACGCTCCGGGGGCTCGGTGAGACGTTCAAAGTGCTGGGGGATGTCACCCGGCTCAAAATCTGCTTCGCGCTTGCGCGTCATGAGCTGTGTGTGGGGGATATTGCGGGAGTCGTGGGGATTTCTGAGTCAGCCGTTTCACACCAGCTGAGAACAATGAAGACGATGAGACTTGTGAAATACCGACGGGAAGGGAAGATGACCTACTATATGTTGGATGATGTGCATATCGATGATCTGATTCGAATCGGCATTCGGCATGTGTCCGAGCGCTAAGAGATTGAGGCGTTCATGAGTGATGCGGAAGCACGATACTATATTAGCGGGGTGTGCTGCAGTACAGAGGAGGGGGTGCTGCGCAAGTGCCTGAACTCCTCTCTCGGGACGGATCACTTCAGCTATAACTCCCTGACGTCAGAGCTGCGGGTGAGTGGGGAGGTCGCTGAAGAACGCGTCCTTTCGGAGGTTCACCGTGCGGGCTTCAGGGCCCGGGCGGTCAGAAATGTCCTGCCTGAGGAAGCGCTCTGGACACGACACAGTGACAAAGTGAGTACTGGCACCGCAGCCCTGCTGGCTGTTGCGGGGCTGGTTGTCGAATCGGCCGGCACGAACACGGCAGCTGCGCACGGCCTTCTCTTTGCCGCAATCCTGATCGGAGGATGGCGCATATTCACCAAGGCGTTGGGTGCAGTGCGAACCCGCGCGCTGGATATGAACGTGCTAATGACTATTGCAGTAGTCGGCGCGCTCTCGATAGGCAGGTGGGGGGAAGGAGCCGCGGTAATCGTCCTCTTCTCCGTTGCACTCATGCTTGAAACCCACAGTACCTCAAGGACCCGCAGAGCGGTTCGATCGCTCCTTGCGCTCTCGCCACAAGAATGTACGGTGATGCGGGATGGGAAAGAATACTCAGTTCCGGCAGCGGATGTCTCGCCGGATGAGACCATGGTGATCAGGCCTGGAGAGCGTATTCCCCTTGATGGTCTCGTCAGTGAGGGCACATCAACCGTAAATCAGGCACCGATCACGGGTGAATCGGAGCCTGTGGAAAAACGTGCTGGAGCTACCGTCTACGCGGGATCGTTAAATGGGGTCGGACTGCTGAGAGTGCGGGTGACGAAACGATACCAGGATACTATGCTCGCGGGCATTGTGCATCTCATCGAGGAATCTCAGCGGCAGCGGGCGCCGATTCAAAGCTTCGTTGACCGGTTCGCCCGCATCTATACGCCGGTTGTGCTCATCATGGCGCTCCTTGTTGCGATTGTCCCTCCGCTTGTTTCCCTCGGCTCGTTTTCTGTATGGTTCTACCGATCGCTCGTTCTCCTGGTGATCGCCTGCCCGTGCGCGCTGGTTCTCTCCACTCCCGTCACTCTTGTTAGTGCACTTACCAACGCCGCACGTCATGGAATCCTCGTGAAGGGTGGGAGATACCTGGAGGTGCTGAGTAAAACACGCACAGTGGTGTTCGACAAGACCGGAACACTGACCGAAGGAATGCTGCGGGTAACCGACCTGCTCCCCCTGAATTCTCTTTCCAGTGATCAGGTGCTGAAAGTTGTCGCAGCACTGGAACATTACTCAGAACATCATCTCGCAGCGGCAGTCCTGACAGCGGCCGTGCATCGCGGGATTGACTATAGACACCTCACCGTTGAGCATTTCGAAGCGCTCCCCGGCCTTGGTGTCAGCGCCACGATCAGCGGCGAGCGCTACTTCCTTGGCAACGAGAGACTCTGTCGGGAGCGCGTCGGCAGCACCTCAGAGGTCGAATCCGCAGTGCGCCGGCTTGCGCAGGAGGGCAAGACCACGATCATTCTTGGACGTGAAAAGGAACCAGTGGCCATTCTTGGCTTTCAGGATACAGCCCGGGGCCAGAGCAAGGAATCCCTTTTCGCGCTAAGAGAAACAGGAGTCAGGACGCTGGTGATGCTCTCCGGCGATCAGGAATCGGTGACCGCCCGGGTGGCAGAGGATCTCGGAATAGACAGAATTGCGTCCGGTCTGCTCCCGGCACAAAAGGCGGAGGCTATACGGGAGCTTCGGCGGAGCAATGGACCGGTTGCAATGGTGGGAGACGGTATCAATGACGCCCCCGCACTTGCGGCAGCCGACACTGGCATAGGTATGGGAGTGTCTGGTGTAGATGCAACCCTGGAGACGGCCGACGTGATCTTGATGTCGGACAATCTCGCGAAACTGCCGCATCTCTTTGCGCTATCCCGGACTGCGCTGCGCGCGGTCCGGCAGAATGTCGCCCTGGCTCTCGGGATCAAACTCGTGTTCCTTATGCTGAGCCTGCTCGGCGTCAGCACGCTCTGGATGGCCGTGCTCGCGGATGACGGAGCTGCACTGGCGGTGATTGCGAACGGACTTCGACTCCTTTCGCACAAGGAAAATCTGTGAGCTCCCCGCTGAGAAATCATACGGATATGCTTCTGGCGGCCCTGTCCGACCCGCAGGACGGCCAGCGATTGCTTGATGCCCTCAGTGTCATTCGCCGCCATCTGGTGCACATTCGCGACGTCGCCAACGGTCTCGACTTTATGCTCTCGGGGCCTGGAGATGAAATCCGTGCAGCGCTTCGCACACTGGTCGACCTTGAGCGACGGGGAGAGTGCCTGCTCGGACTAGACTATGTTCAGGTTGAGGCGTATTTCCTCCTCCGCGTGGTAGGGAATGCCGAGTGTCAGGATCTCGTTCGCTCCTTCCTAGAGGAACCGGGCAATCACGCGAATTGACCGGATGTTCCCCGCATAATTGAATCTCCAGACAGGTTTGCCTATATTTCGGGGAATTCCGTCCACAGCCATGTATCTCAGTCCATCCATTTCGGCCTTCCTGACAGTGCTGGAAGGCCACGCCGGGAGAACATTCATCCACAGAGACCTGGTGGGAGATCTGCTCCAGATCGCCTGTGTGCGGGACCGGGATGCAGACCTCGACCGGCTCAGCTTCCTGGGAAAGTTTCTTGTCCGCTCCTTCGGCATCATGCAGCGCATCGGAAAAGATGCCGAAGGGTACGACGGCCTCTCGAAGGAATTCACCGTGCAGCTTGCGGAAGCACGATCGCTTCTCACAACGCTTCTCCAGGACTCTCCGGAGAACGAAAAGCAGCGACATGACATCAAGTATCTCGCAATGACTCCGGCTGGACTGGACAATTTTCTCGGGCTACTGCGGGATCTCAGCTGGTACAAGAACTGGCGAATTGACAACCCGGGAGCCCTGCCGTGGGAAACGCCGTGAAGGAACGATCACTCCGCGCAGAGGCTCTCTGGCGCATTGCGCTCTTCGTCATGGTCTGTTCCGCGATCATCTGGCTTGGAGGTTCGGTTGTCCGCGCCCTGATCGGATATGATCTCCTGCTGCCAGGCTCTATTGAAATAGATCAGTACTTGTCCGCCGACGCCGAGCGAGAGATCTACAGGCTGGTCGCACTCAGTTCGCTGGTGATCATTGGAGCATACTGTCTGACGCTGGCTGGCAGCATTGTCTTCCTTTCGACGAGCCCGTTCAGGATCAGGGAACATCCATGGATGTTGATGGCCGCAATCCTGCTGTATGTGTTTGTCCCTGTGGAGGTGTTCACCATTGTCCTCGATGTTCGCCTGGTCTATCAGGAATTCTTCACCACAGCTGATACTGCGGTGCTGCGAGAGCTTTTCCTTGCACGACTCGGGGCCCTTGCCGGTGCACCGCTGGTGGCGACGTTCTGCTATTTCACGGTTGTGGGATTGGCGGTGTTCCAGCCGTTTCGGAAGAAGAGTGACGAGGTGAGATGAAGCACGAAGAAATCGTCGTTGAACTGCAGGATGTCGCACGGCAGCTCGGGGTCACCGTCCGGTTTGAACGGGGCGATTTTGAGGGGGGGTACTGCATTCTCAAGGCGCAGAAACTACTCCTTGTGAACCGGCGCCTCCTGCCCACGCGGAAAGCGGCTGTGCTGGCGGCTGCAATGCGTGAGATCGGGCTGGAAAACGTTTTTCTGAAGCCTGCGCTTCGAGCCTACATCGACGATGAAGCCGCAAAGGCGCGGCGGAGGAAAGCATGATCAGGGCAGTAATTTTCGATCTGGATAACACCCTCGTGGACTTCATGGGGATGAAGAAACAAGCGATTACCGCCGCCGTCCATTCAATGATCGATGCCGGACTAAAGTTGCCGGCCGGTGAAGTGCAGGAGCGAATCGATGCAATCTACAAAGAACGGGGAATCGAGTTCCAGAATGTCTTTGACCAGCTCCTCTATGATATCTTTCAGAAAGTGGATTATAAGATCCTTTCGGCAGGAATCATAGCGTATCGGCGGGCCCGGGAGGCCGCGCTTGTCCCCTACCCGCATGTGACCATGACTCTCATTGAGCTCGCCAAGCGCGGGATCCGGCTGGCCGTGGTGTCGGATGCACCGAGCCGCGAAGCATGGCTCAGACTCTCGTACCTGAATTTTCACCATCTGTTCGATCACGTGGTGACGTTCGAAGATACCGGTGAGCGGAAACCAAGTCCCGCTCCCTTCCGGCGGGCACTTGGCCTCCTGAAGGTCCGGCCGCACGAAGCGCTGATGGTCGGAGACTGGCCGGAGCGTGACATGGTGGGGGCCGCACAGGTGGGCATCAAGACGGTCTTTGCACGGTACGGCGACACGTTCGGAACCGTTGAATCGAACGCGGACTACGACATCTCCGATGTTTCGCTTCTGCTGGATATCATCAATCAGGAAAACGCCGGTACCCGGGAGGAGTAAGCACCCATGGTCAGGGGAATAGGGGTAGACATCATCGAGATCGATCGCATTCGCGAAAGCGTAGAAGGTCTCGGAGACCGGTTTCTGCATAAAGTCTACACTTCCCGTGAAATTAAGTACTGTTCGGCAAAACAAAATCGGTTCCAGCACTTTGCTGCCCGCTTTGCCGCAAAAGAAGCGGTGAGCAAAGCCCTCTCAACGGGATGGGCAGGGGAATTCCGCTGGAAAGACGTCGAAGTGATGAATGCCCCATCCGGTCAGCCTCTGATCACTCTGCATGGGAAGCTGAAAGAGACTCTCGCGCCGGCCAGAATTTTTGTCAGTATATCCCATTCCGACTCCCATGTCGTTGCCATGGTGGTCATCGAGGAGCATCCGTGAGACTGACAATCTACAGCAAGATGATGCTCGGCTTCGGCCTGATCATTGCTGCGATGGTCGCTCTGAATGTCTCCACGCTGATTACCCTCCGGTCAGTGATGGCGTCAGCCGAAACCACCCTGTCAGTTAACAGCCGCTCTATCGATCTTGCCAAATCCCTCGGCACACTCGTGGACGATGAAGAGCAGATCGGACAAAAGTTGCTCGTTTCCCGGGATACCGCGTATGCGTCTCTGTTGTCCGAGGTGTCGGAGCGGTTTTCCGATCGACTCGATTCGCTGAAAGCGGTCGCCTCCCTCCAGACGGTCCCCGGAACGGTGCGCCGGATCGCCATATCGCACACTGCAATGCTTGATCTTGCGGTTCATCCGAACTCACGGTACACCGGGGTTCCGCTTGATGCACTCTCCGACAGTGCCCAGGCGATCCGCGCCCGGCTGGATGACATCGTGCAGGCGAACCAGGCGGCTATTGAGCAATCGATCAGTGCCCTGCAGGACTCCGTTATCGAAGCCTACGATCGAGCATTCCTGCTGACCCTTGCAGCCATCCTTCTGACACTCATCCTCGCGTTCATGATTGCTCGAACGATCACGCGACCGATCCAGACCCTGCAGCGGGCGACCGAACGCGTCGCTGCCGGCAGGTTCGAAACCATTGCGGTATCCTCACATGATGAAATGGCCTCGCTCGCCGCGTCCTTCAATTCCATGAGTGCAAAACTCCGCCAGCTCAACGACTACAAGGCGGAGATGATGTACCATATTGCCCATGAAATGCGCGTGCCGCTTCAGTCTCTGTACTCGGCACACTATGTGCTCCGAAAGCAGGCTCCAACACCCACTCCAGACGGACTCGCCAGAGTGCTCCAGATCATCGAGGAGAACGTCGACCGGATCTCGGCGTTCACGAACCAGTTTCTTGATCTTGCACGCATGGAAGCGGGAAAGATGGAATTTCGGCTCGAGCCAACAGACCTGTCTTCCATTGCAGCCCAGGCAATCGCGGCGATCCAGCCGGTGGCCGAGCGTAAAGAAATCCGAATTGTATTGAATGATCATCAGGTGCCGACGGTTATGGCGGATCGGGAAAAGATCCTGCAGGTTCTCAGCAACCTGCTGAGCAACGCCATCAAATTTACAGGGAGGGGTGGAACCGTTCAGATGGATCTTCATGCGACAGGTGACAAGGTGAAGATTGCTGTGAACGATACGGGCGTTGGAATTGAAGCGGATGATCTCCCCCACCTCTTTACGAAGTTCTTTCAGGCAAAAAGTGCTGCAGCGGTGAACGTGAAAGGGACCGGTATCGGACTGGCCCTCGTCAAGGGAATCGTTGAAGGGCATGGCGGAGCGGTCTCGGCAGAGAGCATTCCCGGACAGGGATCGACGTTTACTGTTGAACTGCCGACAGGAGTTGATGGAATATCCGGCGTACATCGGACGCCGGGCGGAGTTAACGGGGAGGGGAAGACATGAGTCGCATCATAAGTCTGGTGGTGTGTACATGTACGTGGTTCCTGGGGTGTTCGGGGGCATTCGAGAGTGAGACGCCAGCAACGACGAAGGCACGGCAGCAGATCGGTGTTGCACAAAGCCTTGAAAGTGCCGGCAACTTGCGGGAGGCGGCTCATGAATACCTGATGGTTGCAGAAGGGTATCCGATGTCCGACGTCTGGCCCCTCGCCGTACGCAAGACAGGTGTGCTCTACGCCCGACCTCAGAATCCGGCGAGAAACGATAGTATCGCGCTTCGGTGGCTCAATGTCTACGACGTTCTCACAACCGATCCGGGAGAAAAAGACCTGCTCCAGGAAGTTCTCTCAGCGCTTAACTGGAACCGCGCACTGTCCGCGGAAGGAAGGCGGCAGGAGGGCGTGATTGACAGCCTCTCTGAAACCGTGCGGAGGCTGACCTCAATGCTTGCATCCCGCGCGCGGGAGAATGATGAGCTCAACACACAGCTTCGAAAGACGTCGGAAGAACTGAAAAAACTGAAGGAAATTGACGTACGGACGTCACGGAAACGGAGAGTGCCCTGAAAAGCTCATCAGATGTGGTTGCATCTCTCTGGGGGAATCTGTACAATCGTACTGTCCGGCCGAAGTCCTACAAGCGCAGCGTCCAATGAAATCGCTCGGAATCAAGAAACTGTACTACTCGATCAGCGAGGTGAGCAAGATCACCGACCTGGAACAGTATGTCCTTCGGTACTGGGAATCTGAATTTGATGAGCTGAAGCCGGCGAAAAACCGGGCTGGAAACCGGATCTATACAAACCGGGATATTAAGCTCATTCTGTATATCAAGAAACTATTGCGCGATGAACGGTACACGATTGAGGGTGCAAAACAGGTCCTCAAGAACTACACTCCCGACGTGGATTCGGGAGAACAGCTTGAATTGATCGACGCGCCGAAGACGGGCGCCAAAATCAAGGATGAAACACTCCGCTCAGATATGGTGGAGGTAAAGACCTTCCTGGAAGATCTTCTGAAGAAACTCGGCTGATCTCTCCGAAACCGGGCTACAGCGTCTGAAGAACAAGGGCACACGAAATCAATCCGTGTGCCCTTTGACATTCCCGGCCACCGCGCGGGGGGGGGCTGTGACGTCAGTGGCAGCCTGGTTCTGCTGCCGCCTCACCTGATCGGTGTGGGGCAGGACTGACGTAGGGGATTCCCAGATTCAAACCGCGTAGAATCAACAGGATTGCAAGAGCTAATGTAAACACCGGGAGGACCGCAGCAATCCTCTTTCGAATCTCGATTCGTATCGATTTCCCGGCCAGTCCGATGCTCAGCATGACCGGGAGGGTCCCGGCCCCGAAAGTGCAGAGAAAGATCATTCCCCTGAACGGGTCTCCGAGGGCCGCGGCAGCGGCCAGCGCGGCGTACAGAAGCCCGCAGGGAAGAAATCCGTTCAACATCCCGAAACCGAACAACGCAGGATGTGAACGGTGGCGGAGAAACCGTCCAAACCGTTGATGGAGCAGAGAATGGATGACCGCGACGGGTGACCAGAGCGACGAGAGACGACGGACAAAACCAGGAAGCAGCAACGCCGCGAGCATGAGCACCCCGATAGCGATCGAGAGTGTCTGCTGCAAACCGGCAAGTGCGAAAAGGCCCCCGATGGACCCGAGGACGCCGCCGAGGATGACGTACGTTACGATGCGGCCTCCGTTGTACAGAAGCCTTCCGGCCAGAAATCGCCCGCGCGAATCCCCCCCCACTGGCAGGGCAAGAGCAATTGGTCCGCACATGGCAGCGCAGTGAAGGCTGCCTGCAAGCCCCAGGAGAGCACCAGTGAGTGCGTCCATCATTCGCGCTGCTCAGTAGAGCATGATTGGTTGTTCCGAATAGTACGCGTTTCCGTTCTGCTCCCACGCGACCTTGATACGCCAGAGGCCGCGGTCAAGAGCACCGGTAGGAACGACCTGGATACCCGAAGAATCGGGATCTGCCGGGATGACGAGATCGCGACTCCGGTCGGCAGGGCGATACAGCCTGATTGTTCCGGCGGGACGTCCCCCGGAGTCGAGAGGAAACGTGACGACGAGATCGGTCTCGCTGATGCGGAGTTCGAGCCTGTGCTGAAGCGCGGCCGTGCGCTGGAGGATGCCGATCTGCTTCTGATACCCCAGCCCCCGCTCATACGCATGCTCCGTGACAAGATCGACATCCTGGCTGACCGCAAACACCACGAGGGCCAGGATCCCCAGCACAAAGAGCCCGAAGGCGGTAGCAAGGCTCTTGCCCCAATGTATCTTCATTCCTGCCTCCCGGGCCCGAGAAACGTGGTCCGGATTGTCTCAATTTCATGATCGCCGCGTGACACTCTGATGGTCAACGGCGTGCTGATGCCGGTCAGGGCAGCACGAGGAACAAGGATGAGAATCTTTTCCTCCCGTACGCCCTGGGAAGGGATTGTAAGCGGCGCGCCGATGACCTTGATTTCCCCTTCTGCCCCGACGAGATCGAGGGTCACCGCGGCGGGAGAGAACGTCTTGTTGAGAATCTTCACGTCGTATACATTGCTTACCCTCCCGTCTGACTGTTCCTGAAAGAACATGCCGGGGGTGCGTAGGACGGTGACATCGATTTCCGTCCGGTTGAGGAGCAGGAGGGTCAGGATGACCAGCAGCAGAACCAGCACGACGGTATACGAAACAACACGAGCTGTCCATCGAAATCCGCTTCCCCGCGCGATACCCTCTGCGGACGCATAGCGTATGAGGCCCCTGGGCTTTGACACCTTTTCCATTACGGTGTCACAGGCATCGATACAGGCCGTGCAGTTGACGCACTCCAGCTGGGTCCCGTTCCGAATATCGATTCCCGTCGGGCATACATCCACACAGAGTTCGCAGTCAATACAGTCGCCATGGCTGCGCGTCTCCTTCCGGCGCAACTTGCCGCGAGGTTCTCCCCGCAGGTAATCGTAGGCGATCACAATGGAATTCCGGTCGAGAAGAACTCCTTGGAGTCGCCCGTACGGACAGACAAGGATACAGGCCTGTTCTCGAAACCAGATGAAAATCCAGTAGAAGAGCGCGGAAAACGCGAGCATTGCGGCCAGGCCGCCAGGATGGCTCACAAGGGGATCAGTCACAATCGTGCGGAGCTGATCGATCCCGATGACCCATGCCAGAGCTGTATTCCCGATCAGAAAGGAGATGAAGAAATAGAGAAGGTAGCGCGCGCCTTTTCGAACCGCCTTCTGCGGGGTCCAGGGCGATTCACGAAGCCGGCGCTGGCTCCGGTGATCACCCTCAATCCAGTAGTCGATCCTCCGAAAGACCATCTCCATAAACACAGTCTGTGGGCAAACCCACCCGCAGAAGAGTCGGCCGAACACAACGGTAAACAGGATGAGGAAAACGATCAGCGTGATAAACGTAAGAACGAAGAGGTAAAAATCGTGTGGTCCGAACGCAATGCCGAACAGAATAAAATTCCGTTCAAGCACGTTGAGGAGCATGAAAGGGTGGCCATCCACGGTGAGAAATGGAATTCCGAAGAGAAGTGCGAGCAGAACGCAACTGAGTGCGGTCCGCATCTGGTAGTACCGCCCCGAAGGTTTCCGCGGATAGATCCACCGGCGTCCGCCCTCCGTGTCGACAATTCCGAGCCGGTCGCGATATGAGTCGGGGTGACCGTCCCTCATGGTGTTGCCGGTTCCTGACTGACGACCAGCACTCCCTCCGGTTTCTTTGCCCCCGGGGGATTGGTGCCCTGAAGTGAAAGGAGATAACTGGCAATCTCCTGAATCTCCTTCGGCGAGAAGACAAGCTGCCAGCTGATCATTCCCTTTGCAGGAACACCCTGCTTGATCGTTGTGTAGATATCCCGGATGCTCCCGCCGTGGATCCAGTAGCCGTCCGTAAGATTGGGGCCGACAAGTCCCTGCGCATTAATTCCGTGACAGGACACGCAGTATTTTGCAAACTCCTGGCTTCCATGCTCCAGCGAAGTGGCATCGGTCAGGGGAACGAGCTGTGCCTCGTCGATGGACCCCTGACCGGCCGTTGCGATGCGTCGCTGGAGATCTGCCTCCGCCATCTCCTGCCGGTATTCTTCGGCGGAGAGTGGAGAGGAATGCACAACGTGGTAGTCAATCATGTACCCTCCCGCGAACACAATTGTTGCCAGGAAAAGAGTGGAAAACCAGGGAGGTATACGGTTGTCGAGCTCTGTGATTCCGTCGAAGTCGTGGTCAAATGTATCCACGGTTTCAGTTGTTCCCGAAATGAAATAGCGTCGGGATCGCGCGACGGTCTCACCGATCCGCGTCAGATCCGCCTCTGGCAACATGAGCGCCAGGAGAGCGATAGCTACCAGAACAATTGTGAGGATGCCTGTAATCAGGAGGGCGGACTCGGTGCCGCCATCCCCCGCGGAGGCAGCGAAGGAAGATGAGGGTGTGCACAAAATTGCGGCTGCGCTCATTGCGGCCAGGAAGAGTCGTACGAACGCTGAGTGACGATACATATCCTACCTTCCCGTCGTGTGACGTGTGATTTCCTCGTCCGGGTCCAAGGGGAGTCGTGACATGTGCAGAAGGAACGATGGCTCTGCGCGAATGGTCCGGATGACAACAAGGAAAAAGATGGCGACAGAGAGTAAAAGCCCGGCAATGCCGATGAGGTCAATTCCGGGGAACGATCTGAAATATTCTCCAATCATCGGCTAGGGCTCACTGAGGACGTTGTACATTGATGTCTGTGCCGAGCCGCTGGAGGTACGCGATCAGTGCGATGATCTCTTTCCCGGGGTCGGCGGGTACATTGTTATTATGGAGATCGGTTGCGATGGCCTCCGCCTGGGCGCGGAGATCTTCATTCGCGCGCGCATCATAGCCGAGGGGGTACGGCACTCCGAGCTTTCTGAGCGCGTCAATCTTTGCTGAGGTGGTCGAGATGTCAAGGTCGTTGGTCAGCAACCACGGATAGGGTGGCATGATGGATCCGGGCGACATCGAGGTCGGATCGTTCATGTGAAGATAGTGCCAGAGGTGAGGATATTTTCCTCCCACCCTGTGGAGGTCGGGTCCGGTACGCTTTGAGCCCCAGAGGAATGGGTGGTCGTAGACAAACTCGCCGGCCTTGGAATATTCCCCGTACCGTTCAGTTTCAGAACGGAACGGGCGTATCATTTGTGAATGGCAGGTATTGCAGCCCTCGCGAATGTAGATGTCGCGCCCGTGCAATTCGAGCGGCGTATATGGCTGGACGCTGGCGATCGTCGGGATGTTGGTCTTGACCACGTAGGTCGGAACGATTTCCACGATGCCCCCGATCAGAACCGCGACAAGCGCGAGAATGGTGAATTGGATCGGCCGTTTCTCCAGCCAGCGGTGACGAAAGTCGGTCCAACCCGCGGCATGGCGGTCGAGCGGAAGGGCCTCTGCATGTTCCTCCGCGAGGAATGTGCCGCGTCGCGTTGTTTTGACGAGATTGACAACCATCAGCACCGTGCCGGCGAGGTAAAGGAGTCCGCCGACTGCGCGGATCATGTACATCGGCTGGATCTGAAGGACTGTTTCAAGGAAGTTGGGGTACATCAACGTGCCGAGCGGTGTGAACTGTTTCCACATCAGGGACTGGGTCAGGCCTGCCCAGTACAATCCCGAAGTGTAGAATACAATTCCGAGCAGGGAAACCCAGAAATGAGCATTTGCCATCTTGCGAGAATAGAGTTGCGTCGACCAGATCCGGGGAATCAACCAGTACAGAATGCCGAAGGTGAGCAGACCGTTCCAGCCCAGCGCACCAACATGCGCGTGCGATATGGTCCAGTCCGTGAAGTGGGTGATGGCATTCACGTTCTTCAGCGAGAGCATCGGGCCTTCGAACGTGGACATCCCGTAGGCGGTCACGGCAACAACCATGAATTTCAGAATCGGGTCCTCCCGGACTCTGTCCCACGCTCCCCGCAAGGTTAGCAGGCCGTTGATCATTCCACCCCAGGATGGAGCGAGAAGCATGATCGAGAATACTGTGCCGAGAGATTGCGCCCAGTCAGGGAGGGCAGTGTAGAGAAGATGGTGAGGCCCGGCCCAGATGTATAGGAATATCAGCGTCCAGAAATGAATTATTGAGAGTCTGTATGAGTAAATAGGGCGGTTTGCGGCCTTCGGAAGGAAATAATACATCAGGCCCAGATACGGAGTGGTCAGAAAGAACGCTACCGCATTATGACCGTACCACCACTGGACCAGCGCGTCCTGAACACCCGCGTAGAGAGGATAGCTTTTGAGGAGGGTGACAGGAATTTCGAAGGAGTTCACAATATGCAGGACCGCAACGGTGACAACTGTTGCGATATAAAACCAGATTGCAACGTACAGGTGACGTTCACGCCGTCGGAATATCGTCCCGAACATGTTGATCGCGAACACCACCCAGACCACCGCGATCAGGATGTCAATCGGCCACTCGAGCTCCGCATACTCCTTGCTTGTGGTTGCCCCGAGGGGAAGGGTCACGGCTGCCAAGACGATGATCAGCTGCCAGCCCCAGAAATGCAAACGGCTCAGGAGATCATTGAACATCCTTGCCTTGCACAGTCGTTGCAGGGAGTAATACACCCCCATAAAAATCGCATTCCCAACGAAGGCGAATATCACCGCGTTCGTGTGCAGTGGTCGCAGCCGGCCGAAGGAGGTAAATGCAGTGGAGAAGTTGAGCTGGGGATGAAAGAGCTGTGAGGCGATCAGGAGCCCGACGGTCATCCCCACAATACCCCAGGCGATGGTGGCGATCGCGAAGTATTTCACGATCCTGTTGTCGTAACTAAACCGGTCAGGTTGCATGCTGCTCGTCATGGTTGATGATCTACGGTTGTTGGCTTCGATGCGGGGGGATGATCTTCAAAAAGAATACGAATCGATGGTGTGTGCCGGTCCTCATATTGTCCCGACCGGACCGCCCAGAGAAACGCGACCAGAAACCCGCCGGCGACAATAAGGCTAAATCCAATAAGAACAAAGATGACAGACATCAGCGAAAACCTCGTTTCCGGGCCAGGGCGCGCACGCTGAAAGTTGTGAATGCGACAACAGTGATGGAACTGAGGGGCATGAGGATTGCCGCAATAAGCGGAGAGAGCTCTCCCCTGAACGCGAACGAGAGCCCCGCGGCGTTATAAACGAGAGAAATTGCGAAACTTGCAAGCACGATCGACACACTCTCCCTCGCCAGCCGGAGAAAATCGTCAAGGGAACGGAAGGCGTCCGACTCCAGAATCGCGTCGCAGGCAGGAGAGAATGATGCGATGTCTTCTGTAAATGCGACCCCGACATCGCTCTGACGCAGCGCCCCTGCGTCGTTCAGGCCGTCTCCCAGCATCAGTACTCGCCGTCCCCGTTCCTGTAATGATTGAATAAACTGGCGCTTCTCGGCCGGGGAGTGCCGGAAGTGTAGATCGACGATCTGGCCGAACCGCGAGCCAAGGGCCTTGCGCTCAGATGGCGCGTCGCCCGAAACCAGATGAAGGCGGTATCGATGCCCGAGCGCGGTGACCAGCTCATCCAGACCCTCCCTGTATACGTTGTGGAAGAGAAACGCCCCGCGACAGGTGCCACCAATGGAAACCCAGACGCGGGAATGCTCAGGGTCGTCCTGGCTCGCGGGTCCGGCTGCATTCTCCGCGTGGGCAAATTCCCGCGTGCCTAACCTGATTTCCTCTCCGTCGACATATCCCTGAAGACCCAGGCCTGCCTGCTCGACGAAATTGACCACATCGCGTCGCGGCAAACCCGAAAGGTTGCATGTGAGAACCCTGCTCAGCGGATGGTGCGAGTGACGTACGAGAGAGAGTATCTTCGACTCCTCGGCGGACGTCAGCGCGCTCCCCTGAAACTCCACAGAGGACCTGCGTGCGTGAGTGAGGGTCCCGGTTTTGTCGAATACAATGCTGTCAACATGGGACAGTCGTTCCACCACGGACGTATTCTTCAGATACAGCCCGTTACGGCCGAAGATGCGAAGCGTCATGCCAAACGTGAATGGGATGGAAAGAGCGATGGCGCACGGACAGGCAACGATGAGTACAGCCGTGACTGCGTTCCAGGCCTTTGAGGGATCGATCGGGAACCAGAGCAACGCGGCAAGACCTGCAAAGGCAACCACACCGAAGGTGAAGTACTTTCCTGTGGCATCGGCAATCCTGCTGACGGACCGGATGGCGCGGTCGTTCCCCGGAACATCGTTCCAGAGTTGCGTCAGGTAACTGCGCGACACCTCCCTGAGGACCTCCACTTCGATTGTGCTTCCCACCTGACGGCCCCCGGCATAGATCATGGACCCCGCTCCTACGCCGACAGGATGCGATTCCCCCGTGACAAAACTGTAATCAAGGGAGGCATTTCCTCTGAGGAGAATTCCGTCGGCCGGGGCAATCTCATTATTGCGGAGAAGGATCCTGTCCCCCGCCCGGATACCGGAAACAGGAACAACGGTTTCAGTGCCGTTTGTGAGCGTTGTGACGGCGAGTGGAAAATACGAGGTGTAGTCCCGGTCAAAGCTCAGCCGGTCATACGTCTTCGCCTGGAACAGTCTGCCGAGCAGCAGGAGGAGGACAAGGCCCGACATGGAGTCGAGATAACCGGGTTCGCCAAGGAGCAGAATTTCATACAGACTCCGCAGGAACAGGATAAGGATGCCGATCGCGAGAGGTACGTCGATTGTGATGACCCGCCTCCGGAGTCCCGCGAACGCCGAGCGAAAGTAGTCCGAGGCCGAATACAGAATGACCGGGAGAGAGAGAAAAAGACTCAATGTCGTAAAGAGGTATCGGAGCGACTGGTCTATATCGGCCGTCGAGAGATATTCGGGGAAACTCAAGAGCATGATGTTCCCGAAGCAGAATCCCGCGATGCCAATCCTGTAATAGAGTGTGCGTTGTACATGCGCTGTTGGAGGATGCGCGGCCGAGGCCAGAGTGATCTCCGGTTCGTATCCCAGGGAGGCAAGTATCTCCACAACTCGGCGGAGAGAGGTTTTCGACCGGGCGAAACGTATCCTGAGCTGTTTCTTGAGAAAGTCGACGCGCGCGTGAACGATTCCGGAATCGACGATGTATAGGCGCTCAAGCAGCCAGACGCAGGAGCTACAGTGTATCTGCGGGATCGTGAATGTCACGGCGCTGGTGGCACCGTCAGTAAAATCAAGGAGCTTCTGTTCCACCACAGGGTCACTAAGATAGGAGAACCGATCACCATGTTCGAACGTCGAGGTCCGCCCAGGAGCGGAATACAGCGTATAGTACTGGCCAAGGTTGTTTTCCTGGAGCAGAGCATAGACGACCTTGCAGCCTGCGCAGCAGAATGACTTTCCATCGTGCTGTACGCCGCTCTCTCTGACGGCGTCCCCGCAATGGAAACAGGTCGTCTCCGTGACGTTGTCTGTATTCTCGAGAGGAATCATTTCGGGAAACTGGGTGAAGAGGTCAGTCGCTGCGCACGGGTAGGTGCGGGAAATCGATGAAAGATACCAAAAGGGGGGCGAATTGCCAATCCTTGCGAAGCCCGCGGGAATTTCCTATCTTGAAGCGACGAATGTCGGCCGTCAGCGGACTCTGAGTCCGTGTACAATACATGATGGAGTCCGGCCCGGACCGAGTCTCGGAGCGTGGCGCAGCCCGGTAGCGCACCTGAATGGGGTTCAGGGGGNNAGTGGGGTTTCGCACCGAGTCTGATGCCGTTCGTGTCCCCCCGTAGTCGATCCGAACATGGTCATGAACTGGCCTGATCCAGGTGTTGCTGTTTCCATAGATTGGTGGCAGGTGAACCGATTCTTCAAGAAGGCAAGGGAACCATGGGGGGAACTAAACGAGTGTCTATTGGGTTGTGGATCTTGGGATGAAGAAGGCAGACTACGAGTTCCTACAGTGAACTTTCGTGGTATTGGAGCCAGGAAATTCCGGAAGACGGTTTGAATTCGTCTGGCATTGGCGGCTTGTGTGTTGGTACAATTTCCATCGACGGTATTTTTGGCCATTAATAAGTTGACTGTGCATAAGAATAATTACACTATCTGATCGCTGGCCGACAAAGGGGACCCAAATGAGTCAACGACAAGTGCTTCTTGTTGTCACAGCATTCCTCTGTACCGGGTTGTCTGGCAATGCCGAGAGCGTTGATCATGATGGGAACTGGTGGCGTTCGCAGATGCAGTCTGCAAAGTATCAATATGCTGCTAGATTATTCGATGGTTCGACCGGGGGATTCAATTTCTTAGAGTTCGGTATGTCGGCTGACATCCCTGTAAAAACAGCGAACCCCAATTCCTGCGGGACCGGTAGTCAAAAGTATGTTCACATAACCGGCGGACAACTCATCGACGGTCTCGACAAGTTCTACTCGGACCATCGAAACAGAAACATAGCAATTTCGAATGCTGTCACGGTTGTTGTCTGTCGTGTTGCCGGTATGCCACAAGACGCACTACTGAAGATGATTGAACAGTACAGGAAAGTTGGATGTTAGCGATTACTTTTCCTGTAATGCGCTTTGAACAAGGCTGGTAAGTGGTTCTCGAAGCGGTGACCTGGGGGTTGTCCTGGTGCGTGCAACCGGCTTTGATGTGTGTGTTTTGCTCGGAGCGTGGCGCAGCCCGGTAACGCACCCTAGTGGGGTTCAGGGGGTCGAAGGTTCAAATCCCTTCAGTCTGATAGAAATCCATGCTCGCCCTTTCCACGTCGTACGCCCTTGGGCATCGCTCGCCTCCCTTCAGGGGAGGCGAGCCTATTTCTGGTGCGACGTTCGCGTGAGTATATGACGTCTGAAAGGCATGAGATGGGTACAGGAGTAGCCGCGTCCCTGATGTCTCCTGATTTCCCCTCTGCTGAAGTTTTCCGGAGACCCGCAGCCGCCGTGAGTACGATGACGCGCCCTATTTCTGGCAGCAGGAAGGAGAAAGGCCGGAATCATGGTTTCTTCCAAAATCGCGTTGTATCTTTCTGATGATGCTCCCGCCGTAATTTTGGACGAGGCGGCGGACGCGCGGAGCACCGACCCGCATCCCGGAGGAACAAAGACGGAGTGTATCGGACCTTGACAGAATACATCCGGGGTCCGATCCCGGACAGATTGACAGATATAACTCGCGATTTCCCTTCCCGCAATTCCAGCCGAGGAGATACCCCCGAATGATCAGGCTGCACCGGATAACAGAAGGAGTCGATATTCCCCTCGAATACAGGGGGACTCCAATCGGACTTCTCCTTGAATACCACAACCTCAACAAGCCGTTCCAGACATATTCAACCGCGCAGCTGCTGATCGGCATGTGCATGGACAACAGGAAGCACCTCCAAATCCCCGACAATTTTGCCTTCATCATTCGCTCTGGCGGTGCAAACCTGCGCTACAGTGAATTTAAGGTCTCGTATGCAATCGCCGTAGGCGGCGTTCAGTGCATCGCGCTGATCGGTCACACACAGTGCGGCATGGTGAATCTCGTTGCCCGAAAGCAGCAGTTTGTTCAAGGGTTGGTCGACAATGCGGGGTGGAACGCCGAGCGCGCAGAGGAACATTTCCACCATTTTGCACCAATGTTTGAAATCGGCAACGAAATAGACTTCGTCCTGAACGAGGTCAGGCGCCTCCGAGTGCGTTATCCGAGGGTTATGGTTGCCCCGATGATATACCGCGTTGAGGACAACCGGCTCTACCTGATACGAGAAACCCAGGAGGGCGGTAGCTGAGGGCTGGCTGGGTTGTCCGTGCGAAATCCAATTGTGTGGCTGCCCAGGAGAGACACGATTCCGCCCGCACCGGTGTGATCGGACCACCAAGACGATCCGGCAGTGATGAGTTCCCCAGGCACCCTCCTTCGGGGTTGGCGGTGTGACATGGGCTGACTCTACAGCCGGGGTCAGGTGCGCCTCCGGTGAATATCCGACCTGGCACTTCGGGTTTCGCAGTCCGTGCGGGCAGACGGCGACCTGCTCGGCACCCTCAGTTTCCGCGCCGGTGCGCGGTATACTCTAACCAAACATTTCCTTGCTTCGGAGTCTGCCTCATTGCTCCTGATGCTGTCTGCGACCCTGATTACCCTTGCGCTGGTGTTCTACTCCGTTGGAGTCTGGTCCGAACGGATTGCCCGATTTCTCAAACCATGGCATGTAGCCGCGTTCTGGACCGGGTTTCTCTTTGATGTCTCCGGGACACTTGCCATGCATCGCCTGGCAAGCAAGCCGTTTGACCTCTTGGAACCGCACACGCTTACCGGCCAGATTGCACTCTGGCTCATGCTCGCTCATGCACTCTGGGCTACTTGGATTGTCCGGAGGGGGACCGAGCGCACACGGAAGGAGTTTCACCGCTACAGCCTGATCGTCTGGCTTATCTGGCTGGTCCCCTATGTAGGGGGGATGATTCTGGGGATGAAGCAATAGCCGGTGCTGATACAGCCCAGCTTTGGTGAGTCCGCGGTTTGCGATGCGAAAACCGGGTCCGCGCAGAAAGAATGGTTGCCGGGATGGTCGGTCACACATACAAACATTCAGACTGAGGGGGAGTCTTGGCATACGACGAGAGGCTTGTTGAGCGAGTCCGAAGAGCGATTGGGGATCGAGCAGGCGTGGAGGAGAAACGGATGTTTGGAGGGGTGGCATTTATGATCCATAACCGCATGACTTGCGGAGTCGTGGGATCGAGTCTGATGGTGCGGGTCGAACCGGCTGAGGAGCCGGCTCTTCTGCGAGAACGCGGTGTTCGTCCGATGGACTTCACAGGGCGTCCTATGCACGGTTTCCTGTTCGTGGATCCCCCCGCGGTGAAGTCCGCGGTCATGCTGCGGAATTGGATTGATCGTGCGATAACGTTTGTCGAGTCTCGCCGGGGAAAACCGGATAGAGTTACGAAGAAAAGAATACACGCGAGGAAGCAGCCTCCGCATCCTGCAAAGCGCCGAAGAGGATACGGGCAGTCATAGCAGGGAACACGTTTCCGTTCCAGGGCAGGGTGAGGGCCATGGCACTACTCACAATCTTGAGGAACAGAGGATCCGGCAGACAGCGGGGATGGGACTGTACGGTGAGAGTCCTGAATGGACTACGGGAGTTCAGAGCCCGGACCATCCTGCAAGCCGTGCCCAGAGAGACCACGCAGCGTATGCTTTCAGGTTTCCGTTCAGGGGCTGACTGTGCGCTGCGGAGCAGTTGTACCATTCACCCGGATGGGCAGTCTGCCATTCGACCGCCCAGTTTCTGTCCGGTGAAGCGTTTCCGTCCGAGTCAAAGTCGCAATTGTCGTTCGCATATCGGCTGACAAAGTAATTTCCGTCTGGATCATAGGACTCGATGTCGGCAAAATCGTACAGAATTTTTCTGTTTGTTGCGCAATAAGCCCGGATCTGTTCGTTTCGCTGGTGAAGGTTTCCGCTCTGCCCGGTCCCGTCGAGGTGACCCGTCATGTACACAAAGCTGACGCCAGGATACTCCTGCTCGAGTCCCGCCATGAGATCCAGATAGGTATCAATATCTACGGGCGCCGCAGAACTCACCTGTCCGCACCATGACCAGACGACCACATTGATCTCCGGGTGTCCGTCAAGGTACGCGCGGGTGGCGGCAGCCCAAGAAATCCTGTCAGGATTTCCGAGATCGCTTGCCCCGGAGAATGGCGTGTCGCGAAGATCCAGAACGCCCCCGCTTCCGCCATTGCCGAAGGCGTACCGGGTTCCCTTCCAGGCCACGAGTCCATCCATCCCGGTGATGATTTGACTGCCATGGGAGGTATGCCCGTAGGCGATATGCAGCCTGGTTTTCGCGGTATCGATCCACTCAGGCGGTATCAGCGAGAGCCTTGCCGATGTGTGGTCAATGACGACTGGGTGATCGCGGGACATGAGGTCAGGCCCTGTTGAAGTGTCAGGCGAACATGCCGAAAGGGCGGACAGAACAGCGAGATACAACCGGAACCGCACTGCTTGATGCAGAGTATGCACGGGTGCCTCCCGTTTACAGAATCGAATCTGGGTCGCATAACCTGCAGCAGAGGTGTTTAGGATCTCTGCTGTCGGACCTTCAGGATAGAGTTCAAATCATGTGCCATTCGTCTGAGGGCGATTTCTGGCGAATCTGCACTGAAATTAGCCCCCGGACAGAGAGGGAAGAAGAAAATACACCGGGGATGCCGGAGTGGATAAACGAGGAAGAGAAATACCTATACGTGAGCTCCTCCGAGAGAGTCCGCGCCCCCCCTGCGCAGGATCTGTCTTTCGGTTCCGGAGAGAATTGACTATGGCCATGCTGTATGCTAGGTTAGCGAGGGGGTCAACGCCGCATGGAGCAATCTATGAACGATGACAATGAGATGCGTACAGAAGGAGCACGAACGACGGTTACGCTCAAGACGTTTGCCGATGAAGTTGATGCTGAGATGGCTGCAGCAGTTTTAAGGGACGAAGGGATCGAAACCCTTGTGTCACGCGATGATCCCGGACGAATGGGGATCAAAAGGAGCGCAAAATTGCTCGTGCTCCTTCCGGATCTCAAACACGCGCGCGCGCTCCTCGATGCAATGAATATGTAAATGGGGTTTCTTTCCGAAAGGAGGGTTCTGATGAAGTGGTTCGCAAGAATTAGTACGGCTGTCCTCTTCGCAACGCTGCTGGGAGGATGTGGTTCGAAGGTGATGGTTCCGCCCCGAATCGATCTGAAGAATCACGAGGTGATAGGAGTGATAGGGTTTAGCAGTTCCGCTGAGGGAAAGCTGGGGGAACTCGCCACACGGCGATTCGTCGAAGCGGCACGCCGCGATCAGGGAATGGTCCGGATCGTGAATCTCGGCTCTGAACAACAAATTCTCAATGAGATCGGACGCGACCGGCTTGACCGGGAGACGTATCAGATGCTGGGGAAGGGACAGGAGTTGACCACGATTGTAACCGGGCGGCTCACCATTTCTGATGTCCGGCCGAGCATCCGAATCGGTGTGGACCTGATGTCCGCGGGGGTTTCGGCGGACGTTGATGCTGAGCTGGACGTTGAAATGATCGAGACGTCGACAGGGGCCTCCCTCTGGAGTGCGTCGGGAAGCGACACGCGAACCATCGGACAAATCAGTGTCTTGGGTGGGAAGCAATTCGCCTTCAATGCGGATGATCCGGAGAAGGCATACGGTGAACTCGTCGGTAGCCTTGTTGCGCAGGTAAGCAGGGATTTTCAGGTGACCTGGGTGCGGCGCTGAAGGGTCCGGCCGGGAGGCGGTGCCGTTCGCCGGGGATCATCTGCGGCGAAAAAGAAAAAAGGCCTGCAAAGGCCTCGGCTGATAGTCACACCGGCTATGCGTCAATCCTCGATACTCTTCACCCAGTGAGTGAGAAGGCTGAATCTCTGTCGGTCCTCTTTCTGAAACTTCCGCGAGAGGGCGCCGAGGAGTTCATCTTCGGAGCGATACGTGCGCTCATCCTCGTCGATGAAGTAGAAAAACTTTGCCTTCTCCGAATTGTAATGACTGCTTCGCTTCGTAATGATCTGCATCTGCACGCGCAGGACATCATCCCTGTATACAGTAACGTGTGACTTCGGGAGATACTTGCTGGCAATATATTCCCACTTCGGCTTGAACACGTGCAGTGACCTTTTTGTTCTTTCGTTCTTAGAGTATATAAACTCGGGCAAAAATTGCAACTGTCCAGAACACATTTCAATACTCCTCCCATGCTCCTTCCCCCCCCCGGCCATGTGCGTTCGAGCACACCAATGTGATGCCGGTGCTCCCATCGGCATTGCACCGCTCACATGATCACACCACACGTGCTCGCAGGGAATTACGAATGGCCGCTGGCGGTGTCAGGTGCGTCACATAGCAATGGTTTTCTCACTCGTGCGTGTTGATTGTCCTGGACTCCCGCTGTATATTTCCCTCGAAATCCGCAGTACCAACCCGCCATGACGCTTACCGCACAGGGGAGGAGCAGCGACATGCCGTCGATTCTTATTGCCGAAGACGAGCAGATCGTTGCCGCCGATATTCATGCCCGCCTTGAACGGCTTGGATACCGGGTACCCGCAGTTGTGTCCAGCGGTGAAGAAGCGATTCGGAAAGCTGAGGAAATCCGTCCGGATCTTCTTCTGATGGACATTGTCCTTGAAGGTGCTCCGGACGGTATACAAACCGTTCAGGAACTTCAGCACCGTATGGATGTTCCCGTCATCTATCTGACCGCGTACACTGATGATGAGACCGTTCGCCGTGCCAAGGCAACTCGGCCCTTCGGCTTCTTGCTCAAACCGTTTGACGAGCGGGAACTTCACTTCACCATCGAATTGGCGCTCATCAACCATAAGGCGTCACGTGAACTCCGCCGCACGGAAGAGATTTTCCGGGAAGTAGCCGAACATAGTGATCAGGTTCAGTGGCTTCTTGATGCTGAGCAGTCCACAACACTGTATGTCAATCCCGCCTTTGAGGCTCTCTGGGGCAGCCCCCGCCCGAGTCCCGGGGACGGGCTCGATCCCTGGCTGTTGCCGGTGCATCACGAGGACCGTCAAGAAGTGACGGCGATGTACGCACGAGCTCGAAATGGCGAGGTGGATCCGGCAGGCCTGGAGTATCGGATCGTGCGCCCGGATGGAACCCAGCGATGGGTCCGGACACGGATGTTTCCCGTTCGTGGCACCTCCGGCGCTCCGGCACGCATCGCGGGGACCACACAGGACATCACCCGTCAGAAATGGGCATGGGACACCCTGCAGGAAAGCGAGGGGCGGTATCGCTTTCTTGCAGAGAATGCACGCGACATGATCTCCCGACACACCCTCGACGGGATCTTTCTCTACGCCTCGCCTGCCAGCAGAGCTGTCCTCGGCTACAAGCCGGAGGAGTTGCTTGGTCGCTCCATCACGGAGCTCATGCATCCGGAAGACCTTCGCCGCATCCTGAAAGATCACGGGAATGTTAAGGAAGCGCTGCTTTCGGGGCTGCTCGAATATCGTGCGAAAAAGGCGGACGGCTCCCTTGCGTGGATGGAAACCACGACAAACGCTCTCCGCGATCCGCTGACCGACGAAGTGCGTGAAATCAGCGCAGGCTCCCGTGACATCGGTCATCCGCGCGGTCGTGGTGAGTTCTCCGGAAGATCCGATCTCATTCTGGACACGGCGAATGAAATCATGGCGCTCATTAACCGCGATTTCATTCACGAGGCTGTCAACGAAGCCTACTGCAGGGCACACAAGAAGTCGAGAGACGAAATCCTTGGCCGTTCCCTGCGGGATATCTGGCTTGAGGATACGTTTCATGCTGTTATCAAGGGACCTGTGGAACAGTGCCTTGGCGGAACAGAAGTGGAATACGAAAGCTGGTTCACCTTCGACCGTCTGGGCCGCCGATGCTTCGCGGTCAAACACTATCCCTGCCGGAGCTCTGGTGGTGAAGTGACCCATTGCGTGATGGTAGGAGTTGACGTGACGTCCAGAAAGGTGGCTGAAGAACAGGCACGTGCAACCCTGAAAGAAAAAGAGGTCCTTCTGAAAGAAGTCCACCACCGGGTCAAGAACAACCTTCAGGTCATCTCGAGCCTCCTCAACCTTCAGCTGAATGTCATTGCCAACAAGGAAACCCGGGAACTCGTTCGGGAAAGCCAGAACCGCGTCCGTTCAATGGCGTTGATTCATGAAAAGCTTTACCGGTCGGAGAGCTATGGGGACCTCCCGCTGGAGGAGTACCTCCGGAGTCTCACCCGCGAGCTCTTTCGCTCGTATGGTCTTAGCGGTGTAAACCTGAAATTTGAAGTGGAAGATATCAGACTCAAAGCCGATGCCGCTGTACCGTGCGGCCTGATTGTGAATGAGCTCGTCTCAAACGCGCTGAAATACGCGTTCCCGGAGGGAAGGGCGGGAGAGATCCATCTAAAGTGTATTACGACAGGGCGAAATCGAATTGCCCTCAGTGTCTCCGATGACGGAGTCGGTCTGCCCGAGGATCTGAATCTCCGCACGGCGGGGACCCTCGGATTTCAGCTTATCCACATGCTTGTAAAGCAGCTTCGTGGGACGCTGGACATTGTGCGCAACGGGGGAACCACCTTCATGATCACTTTCTCGCTTCAATAGCCCGCTCACAGTTATCCCACCTCTCCCTCTTACCCTATCCGTGCTGTTGCCTTGCGCGCACGATTGCAGTATATTTATCGGTGTATGTGGGCTCTGTTGAGGTCAATTCTGCCGGCGACTCTCCCGTCCCCCGCGAGCGGGATCCCCTGGCCGTCATTCACGAGGGGGTGGTGGCTCTCTCAGGGCTCCTCTGGTTCCGGTCCCGGCGGGATCCCTCTGTGGTGGGATCGGCCGACGCCAAGACAATGAGTTTCGGAAATCCCTGATCCGGACGTCTTTACCGCGCTGGGCCGGGTGACCGGAGTGCTGAACGTGATGAAACATATATCTGACGGCTCATCGTGGGGCGCCGAACACGCTGTCAATACGCGGGCGGTGGGCACGTATTGCCAGGTGCCAAGAGTCGTTCCAGTCTCTGTGCTCCGCTGTGGCTGTCATGTCGGGCTGGACGCCATGGCCGCACGATGACCGCCCTGCTCTCCACGACCACCGGGATTCGCTATCCGGTTGACCAGCCCCGCTGGAAATGCGACGCTGGAGGAATCCTTGACCTTGAATGGACCCCCGTCATTGACCCGGCGAGGATCAGCCGTCGCCCTCCTACGATGTGGCGGTACCGTGAAGCGATCCCTATCGGTGATGACGCCTCAATTCTCACATTCGGCGAGGGGTTCACTCCCCTGCTCCGCCAGGCGATCGACGGTCGGGAAGTTCTTCTGAAACAGGAATATATCTTCCAGACCGGGTCATATAAGGACCGGGGAGCGTCCGTTCTTCTCAGCAAGGTGCGGGAACTCGGTGTAGATTCGGTCGTCCAGGATTCCTCAGGGAACGCCGGCTGCGCCGTGGCTGCTTACAGCGCGCGCGGAATGATCTCCTGCCAGATCTTTGTCCCCGAAGGGACGTCGCCGGCAAAACTGGCACAGCTCCGCTATTACGGGGCTGACGTCTGCCAGATTCGGGGGTCCAGAGAAGAGACGGCCAGGGCCGCACTGCTCGCCGCCGAGTCTGCCTACTATGCAAGTCATTCCTGGAATCCGTTCTTTCTCCAGGGGACGAAGACGTTTGCCTACGAGGTCTGCGAGCAGATGGGATGGAAGGCGCCGGACTCGGTGGTCCTGCCGGCTGGAAATGGGACACTTCTCCTTGGTGCCGCGATTGGATTTAACGAGTTGTACGGAGCCGGCCTTATTGGTGCGCTTCCCAGACTGATTGCCGTTCAGTCGGCCGCTTGCGATCCTCTCGTTAGGGGATACAACTCACCGGACGGACGGGTTCCCTCCGTGCACGCTCAACAGACCCTCGCTGAGGGTATAGCCATCGCCGAACCGGTCCGGGGATCCCAGATGCTGAAGGCAGTGCGGAAGAGTGGCGGCCGCTTTCTTGCTGTCGAGGAGGCAGAGATCATCGAGTCACTTCAGCTCATGGCCCGGCTCGGTTTCTATATCGAACCCACGTCGGCGGCGGTGGTGGCAGGACTGCGAAGTTACCTCCGTGATTGCCCGCGCGACGAACAGGTGGTATGCCCGCTGACGGGAAGCGGACTCAAGTCAACGGAAAAATTGCTTTCACTCCTGGATGGAGATGGCCCATGACGCGTTTCATCAGAAGATTCTGGGAGGGTCGACAATTCTCTTTCAATCTCCAGTTTTCGTTTGAAATTGGATTGATAGCCTTCGTCTGTCTGGTCTATTCAGGTTGTACGATCCGGAATGTCTCCCGTGCTCCGGAGCCCCCCTTCCCCATGCTTGACCAGTACGGCCAGTGGTTCGAGCTCCAGCCATACGGCAACGTCTGGCAACCACAGGCGGCGCAGAGCTGGAGACCCTTTGCCGACGGTCGCTGGCTCTGGACGGACCGGGGCTGGTACTGGGACTCATCGGAACCGTACGGGTGGGTGGTCTATCACTACGGCTACTGGGTCTTCGCGGGAGCCAGCGGCTGGGTCTGGGTCCCCGGGTATGATTGGTCGCCCGCTCGTGTCCAGTGGTTCGTGAGCGATCGGTATATTGGATGGTCCCCCATGGTTCCGGGTCACACTCCGCCTCCCCCCTCTGATCCAGCGATTCTCTGGATTGTTGTTCCAACTCGGACGTTCACATTCGATAATGTCACACAATACCATCTTCGGAACATGCCGTCGCTTCGCTCCACCGGGGGAAGCGCGACACAACGTCCCCCGGATGTTGGCCTGATTGAACGGTACGCCGCGCGACCGGTACCACAACTTCGCACAGAAACGCAAAAAGTTCGTTCCGGAGGAAAGTCGCTCACGCAGGTACGCATCACAGGAGACCAGACTCGCGGCGGAGCCGGCGGGATTCCGCCGCCACCCCCTGCGGAAGAGAAAAATCCGTCGCCCCCACCGCGTACTCGCGAATCAGGCCAGACACGAACAGCTCCTCCGGGGGAGGTACCACGAGGAACGCCGATCGAAGCAGATACTACGAAGCCAGAAAGCAAACCGTCCCGGTCGCGTGAAGAGCGAAAGCCGCGATAGACCTAAACAGGGGGTTCAATCGAAACTTCTGGTCGTGCCTGCGTTTCTCCCTGCGAATTCGACGCATGTGGAAAGTCCCTCGGCCACCGTGTGCAATCCCTTTACGCGGGTCCTGCGGAAGGCGCCGCACCTGAAGTCGATCTCACGAGGGGCAGAAGAGAATAGCGAGCGTGACATCCTACCGACGGAGGTCCACATCTCCGTTACCCAAATCCTGATTTTCAATTGAGTGTGTCGAGGGAAGGAATATACCTATGACCGGCATTCCCATTCTGCATGTTGAAGGCGATTCAATTGCCCGCGCCTGGGAAAACTCTCTGATAGAGCTCCATCGGAACGGCTGTACCATCAAGACCCAGTACGACAAACCAGACGACCCCCCCAGCAAGGATGCAACAATGTGTCTCACGGTGCTGGATCCTCTGGCAGAGCCGATGATTCACCGCGATTTTCCCGGAGGCCCCGAAGATCTCCAGGAATATGTCATGGAGGTGCTCGAGGGCATCAAGGACCATCTTGTTCGGGACCGCCGTGACCCATCAGACACTCGGTGGGAATACACTTACCACCAGAGATTGTTTCGCTATGAAGTTCCCTCGCTTCAACCATTCGATCAGATCGAAATGGTTGCTCAAAAACTCGCTCAAGCTCCCCATACCCGCCGTGCACAGGCGATCACCTGGAAGGTGTGGGAGGACAACGACTGCTACGACCCGGCGTGCATGCAAAGCGTCTGGTGCCGCCTGCTGGAGCAGGAAGGCGAGCGGGTGTTGAGCATGAACGTGCGGTTCCGCTCGAACGACGCCTACAAGGCGGCGTTCATGAACATCTTCGCGCTGGTGCAACTGCAGCAACGGATCGCGCGGCACATCGCCGAATTGAGCGGGCGACCGGTGGTGGTGGGACGCTACTGCCACATGGTGGACAGCTACCACATCTACGGGTCCTACTTCAAAGAGTTCGAGGGGCGCTTCCTGGGGATGCTGCAGAAGCGCTCTTTCGAGCAGCGCACGCTGCGCTACGAAGACGTGCGGGAGATGATGGAGGAGGCGCGGCCCGCTATTCTGGAGAAAGCGCAGGCCATGGGGAAGGCGTGAAGCAGAGCTGTTCATCCTCCGCGTCAACTCCCGTAGCCCCTACCCACGACAGACCAGACGGAGCCTCTTCTAAGACACTCAAGCGCGGCGCGATCTATCGCGGCTACTACGCTACCCCCGTGGGCGATGTGACGACCCTCTTCCGCGCGCCCAACCGGGGGCGTCTCCCTAAGCTAACCGTCGCTCCTTCATCCACCTGCTGAGGGCGCGGGCTTCCGGGCTCCCCAGAGCCGATCTGCCGCACATCCCCAGAGGGCCGGCACTCTCTAACTGATTGAGCGCCAATGACTTGTGCCGTTCGCCGGCGTCCTCCGCTGGTATCCAATCGCCGAACCGGCCAACCGGCTGGCTAAGCCGTAAGTATGCAGTAGTCAAAGCGGTCACTGTCTGGAAGTGATTGGTGGATGCGAAATACCACCTCGAATCACACCGGAGAATCCGGTCACCAAACAGTGACCGAATTCATTAAACTCCGAACCGCAGAACAAACCATCCAAATCGGCTTCACCGACCAGAAAGTCAGCGGCCGGGCGGGGCTGCTGACCTTCGCCGGATTCCTGCACTGGCACCGCTTCGGTCAGTTGCTGGCGCGAGTTCTGCCCCACCACAAGACCCGGGGCATTCCAGTGGCCGATCTGGCCTTGGGCTTCCTGGCCGGCATCCTGGCGGGCGCGCAGAAGCTGGCCCAACTGGCCTACCTGCGCAACGACGTAATGCTGCCGACGCTCTTGGCCATCCAGCGCATCGGCAGCCAGTCCAGTTTCACCCGGTTTTTCCAAGGGTTCACCAGCGCCGGCAAAAACCTGGCGACCTTCCGCCCGCTCTGGCGCTGGTGAGAGGAACGGCTGCCCAGTCGGCCCGGCGGCTACGCGCTGGATTTGGATTCGACGCGGCTCTTGCACGAAGACGGTCATCAGGAGGGAGTGGCTGTGGGCTACACCCGCTTGGGGACCAAGCCCTGCTTGCATCCGCTTTTGGCCGTGCTGAGCGAAGTGCGTCTGGTGGCCAGTTTCTGGCTGCGCCCGGGCAACAGCAGTTGCGCCAACAACATCGAGAATTTCTTTCTGGATCTATGGGAGAACCTGCCCCGGCATATTCAGTTGCGAGTGGTTCGGGCCGACTCGGGTTTCTGCGTGGGAGCACTGTTAATGCTTTGGGAAAGGCTCAAACTTAGATTCGTGGTGGCGGCCCGGTTGAGCCGTCCACTCCAAGGGTTCATCAAGCAAGAGACCGCATGGCAAGCCACCGAAATCCCAGGGACTGAAGTGGCTGAATTGGATTATCGGGAAAAGGACTGGCCGGCCACTGCCCGGCTGATCATTATACGCCACCGGGTCAAAGACACCCCGGGGCGCAGCGGCGGCAAGATGCTTTTCGACTGTCCGGCATATCTATACCAGGGACTAGTCACCAATTTGCCGCGGACAGAAAAGCCGCTGGCCGTGTGGAGGGAGTACAACGGTCGGGCAGCCTGCGAAAACATCATCAAAGAACTCGACGCCGGCTACGGATTACCCGAATTGGCCTGCAAAAGTTTCTGGGCCACTGAAGCGGCCCTGAGCCTGGGAGTTCTGGCGCACAATCTCGTGGTCCTATTCGAGCGCAAGCTTGGATGGCTGGAAGCAGTTACGATCGGCACACTTCGCTACTGGCTCTTTGTCACTGCCGGAGTCATTAGCAACGCCCAAGGACGCACGACCATCAAACTGGCCGTGCCACACAAGGAACGAGACTGGTGGCGGCGGCTCTGGGACAAGCTCTTATCGCCCTTTCCCAACTGCAATGCAGTAGAAAACCGTCCGCCACTGACGTAGCCGGTTATGCAAAATCAACCTCCCAATCAGCTTCCTACTGCATGGATACGGCTTAGTGCGACCCTTCGTAGCGGGGATGTTCCATGTGGACAGGAAGCCGGTTCACGATCCAGCGGTACACCAGGATTTCGATGGCCAGGATGGTCCCGACAACGAGAACCTCCTTCCCGTAAAAGAACTCGCGATGAGGCAGTTCCCAGTTGAACGCAAACATCGACACGGTGAAGCGGTTAGCGATGACGCCCGCGATGGCGAAGACCGCCGCCAGACGCACAATGCCCGCCCGGGCCTTCCGCACCCCCGCGACAAACAGGAAGCACGGCACGAGCACGAAACCCAGCATCTCGACTACGAACCACACGCCATAATTCGTGCCGAGCAGATCCCAGTGGTGGCCGTGAGCCAAAGCAACCATCTTCAAGGCGAAGTACGTGAACAGCGTCAAAGCGGCGCCTTTTCCCAACCCGAGCGTGAGCCCGTCCAGGGTCTGGCGGTTGCCGGGGTCCATCCGCTGCGGGAGAAACCGGCGGATGAGGGTGCTCTCAACGATGATCATCGAAAGCCCGCCGAAGATGCTGGAGACAAAGAACAGCAACGGCAGGTAGGGCGAATACCAGAGCGGATGCATCTTGGCTGGGGCGAGCAGCAAGAGCGCGCCCAGGGCGGACTGGTGGAGCGTGGAGAGAATGACGCCGAAGATGGTCGCCCCGATCGTCACCTTCAACGCCCAGCGCCGAAACCGGTCCACTCCCAGCCATTCGAAGACCGCCGGGCAGAACTCGACGAACTGGGTGGAGAGGTAGAGGGCCACATGCCAGGCCACNNCCCGCCGGTCGCACCAACGGGTAATACTGTCTGAGGCCGAACAGATAAACGGTCGACGCCATGAGAAACCCCGTGGACGCCAAGGGGACGCCGCAAAAAAGCCCCCAACTGAGGAACAAGCCCCAGGGCTGGTCGTTGGACGCGTGGGTCACAGCGCCGAGGCCTGTCAGGTAGCGGAGACCAATCAACGGCAGGCCGGTCACAATGATCAGCGCGGCGATGATGTTGAGCGGCCGGATCAACTCCTTCAAGTACTGCCCCAATGGCTTGCCGAGAAAGAAGGTCTCCTGC
>DKBG01000326.1 GCA_002451155.1 Ignavibacteria bacterium UBA6906 | reverse complement strand
GGGCTCCACGCTGTTGCTATCCACAGCGTGGAGCTACAGGCGCTTCTTTTTGTTACCTGACCGAGATCCCGAACCCGCCGGGACCATCGCGCTCCCCCAAAAATCGGCCCCGAATCGGACAATAGGTACATATCCGAGCACGATGTCCGCCGTAGTACGAATTTTCTCACCAAAACCCGATGGAGGCGAACCCTCTCCCCACCTGTCCCCTCAGACGCGGGATTTTCTGTCAAAGCATAGTGAAATTACGAAAATTGAAGGGAATCCGCAAGTTCCAGCAGAGGGCAATTCTTTCCTGGTCAGTTTCCTATATCGTCATCGCAGGAATAACCTCACGAAGACGCTCAAACGGGACGGCTCCGCGCCGCAAGACCCGCGGCGGCGAAACTGTCATATCCACAACGGTCGATGGGTCACTCTGCGGCAACTCACCGGCGTCGAGATAAAGGTCGACGCCCGGAGCCAGGGCGAGCTGAATTTCGGGTATCGTCTTCAGTGCAGGCTGACCGGTGAGATTTGCGCTTGTCGATGTGATCGGGCACTCGCACATGCGGAGGAGTCTGAGACAGAGTGTGCTTGCGGGGACTCTGATCCCGATTGTCCCGGCCCCGAGNNGCCGCGTCAGGTCCCTGGATGAGCGGCTCCGCGGCCGCGACATCCGGGACTATTACCAGGATCGGTTTCGGATCGGTCCGGCGCTTGATCTTCCGCACTCTGCGAAGAGCCTTCGGGTGCAGCGCATTGGCTCCAATCCCGTAGAGAGTTTCTGTGGGATACACAATCACTCCGCCCGCCTGCACAACTTCAGCTGCCAGGACGAGCGGGCGATCCTCAGGGGTGTTCCGTCGGACGGTCAACGTCAGGGCCATCAACTACCTCTCTTGTCGACGAATGATTTCCAGGATTTTTGAATGCACCTGTTCCGGCCCTATCGCAAGCATGCACTCAAACGTGCCTACGGGGCAGGATCGCCCTCCGTGTATCCCGCACGGGCGGCAGGGCAACCCCTCGGTTTCCACGACGGCGTCAAACGGCCCGCCCGGAGCGAATCCGAACGCGGGCACCGTCGCACCGAAGATCGATACAACCGGCACGCGCATCGCGACCGCAAGATGCGCCGGGGCACTGTCATTTGAAACCGCCACGCGACAGCGGCGGATCAATTCGGCCGACTGCAGCAGACTGAGCTCGCCCGCCGCATTCAATATTCCCTCCCCTCCCGCCTCCGAGGCGATTCCAGCACTCAACTCCTTGTCCTCCCTCCCCCCGACCAGGACGACCCCGAACCGGGCAGCACGGAGCATCCGCGCAAGGGCCGAAAATCTCTCAGACGGCCAGCGCTTCGTATTCCAGACCGACCCCGGAGCCAGTGCGATGAGATCGCCAAACGAACTCTCCCTGCTGCGCCACTCCTGGAGCAGGTGATCAACCCGGGCGACGTCCCGGCCGCCAGGGTAGAGCGAGGGGAGGACACCCCCATCAGCCTGAACGCCAACCGGCGTGCCCAGTGAGAGGTTTCTCGCGGTCTCGTGGCTCCGCCGATCGTATGGGATTCTCCTGGTGAACAGAAAGCGGCCCATACTTGTCGAGAACCCTATTCGCTCAGGTATGCGGGCGAACGCGCAGACAAGCGCGCTCCGAAGAGACCTGTGTGGGATGAGCGCGCAGTCGAACCTGCACGCACGCAGGCGTCGCGAAAACCGGAGGAGTCCGGATAGCCCGCCATCCTGGCCTTTCTTGTCGAACTGGAGCACCTCGTCAATTGCGGGGTGGTTGGCCAGGAGAGGTGCGGTCTGGGGTATCGTCACCGCAGCGATTCTGACATCAGGGATCGATGCGCGAAGCGCCTGGGCAAGTGGCAGGAGAAGCACAACATCTCCGATGAACGCGGTGTGAAACAGCACTATTCCTTTCGATCTGTTCATGCACCCGTGCCGCTCTGATATGCCTTCTCCAGTTCATTCCGGTGCTGCCGATAGTACTCAGCGTGTTTCCAGCGTTTGTGCATCCAGAGCCACTGGCCGGGATACTGCCGAATGTATCGCTCGAGCACCGCTACATGCCTGCTGGTCAGTTCCCGAATAGCGTCCTCGGAATTTCCGGCGATATCAGAATACTCAAGCTCTTCACAGAGGATGCGATATGTGTCGTCCGGCTGTCGCACCAGTACCGCCATGATGACCGGGACCCTGTGCTTCAGTGCCAGGGCAGCAGCACCCCGGTGAGTCGCAGCCGGCCGCCCGAAGAACTTGACAAAGACCCCGCCCTCCTTCGAGCTGCTCTGATCTCCGAGCATCCCGATGATCCGTTTCTCCGCGACTGCCCGGAGAAGTGCGCGGGTCCCGATGCCCATGGTAACCACGCTGTTGCCGAACCGGGAACGGAGCTGGCTGAGCATCTCATCAATCCGCCGATTCCGTTGTGTCTGGACAACAAGCACAAATGGTTCTCCGACAAGAAGCCGGAATGACGTGGCGAAAAGCTCCCACGCTCCGAAATGTCCGGACAGAAGGATCAGTCCTCTCCGGAGGGCAAGAGCCCGCTGGATTGCACCGTTGTCCACGAGGACGGCTTTTGACACGAGATCCTCGGAGGTTGCGCCCCAGCTCCAGAGCATCTGCATCAGTGCGATTCCGTAATTTCGGTACGCTTCCTGAGCGATCGCCTCAATCTCGACGGGCGGTTTCTCAGGAAACGCCCTGCGGAGGTTGTCCAGGGTAATCGACTTCCGGAATTTCGTCCGCCTGAAAACGAACCCGCCCAGCGCCGAACCGACAAGCGACGCGCTGCGGTAGGAAAGCGTCCGGGCAAGACGGAAGAAGAATTTGAAGAGAAGATATTCGACGAAGTCTTTCATTGAAGGTGAGAGAATCTACGAAATGGACCCGCGAGATTCAACAGAATGCGAAAGCCCCGCCGGNNCGTAAATGATGTGCACCCTCCCGCGGTCACTCCGGTAGCCCTCACGATTCAGCGCTCTGAAGTTCGCGTTCGAGTAGGCAACCCGGGCGAGATATTCTTCGCGATAGCCGGGTCCGCGCCGACGCCAGAAATCGGTGAGAAACCGTTTCTTTGCATCGATCCCCTTGAGCAGTTCGTACTGGTCCCTGTCGGAACCGGAGGCATCCCACCTGGCCCACTGGAACTCGCGGTCCAACTCGGTCTCATCCATTGACGAATACTCCGGGAGCGGAAGGCCGGTCGTCGCCGTGAGCATGGTCGAATCGACGCCGAGGTTCCTGTTCAGGACGAAGAACTTCCTTCCTGCCGACGCGAACACCGTGTTGGCACTGTCCACCAGAGAGAGCACTACCGTGTAGGTGCCAGTTCTCAGATTCGAGACGCCGAAATGATCGACGAGGACCGTCGATTCGGCAATGCGGCGCCGGGATCGATCCCGGGAGGTCAACTCCCTCCCCACAGCATCAAACACATTCACCCTCACGTTGTATTTTCCGGTGTCCGCGGTGGCGAGAAGATTGTATGCCTCGGCATAGAGATAGCATTCCTGATCGTCCGAGTACAGCCCCCCCACATTCGGAATGACTTCCAGTGTGTTCTTGAAAAAGGGACTGCCTTCGGCTCCCTGCCGGACAATCGACGCGAACTGAACATCGCTGAGAACCGGTTTCCCGGTCGTGAACGGCTGAATGGGAACACGGAGAAGCACGCTGTCCATCCGCTGTGTCTCCTGACGATCCCTGCCGAGAACTTTAAAAATGTACTCCCCTGACGGGAGGTGCATTTTGTAGTTGCCGACAAGGGACAATCCCCCGGTAATCGCACTGGTATCCTGAAGGACATATGGAACGATCCAGCGATCCGCGTACACCAGTGAATCCGCCTTGCGGATAAACATCGTAATGTCGGCACCGCCGGAATACCCTGACGAATCAGCCCGATACGTCAGCGATTGCCGCGCAAATGAATAGGCCAGTTCCACACTGACGAGAGAATCCTCGCCGCCCCGGAATCGGGAAACGTCAACACTCAGGCGAAAAGGGGCTTTCGGCCCGAATGTCTGGCCCAAGCCGATCGATGCCGCGAGAAGAAGTGCCCCGATCACCACCCAACGGTTACCACCCACATACACCTTCACAGTTCTTGCCTCCCCGCGTCGAAGTTTATCAATGCTTCAAGGTACCCAACGCCACGACGAAAATCAACACGGTTGCGCCCCGCCGGATCCGGGCTGCACCGACAACTCCCGGTCCGAACGACCCCCGTACAATTCCCCNNGCATAGTAAATCTGTTGCCACGGACCAAAGTCGAGCGAGCCTGCCGTGACCGGAACAATCACTTCGTGATGCACGAGGATGCTCTTAAGATGTGAGTCTCCGTTTGTTTCGCCCGTCCGGTGATGCCTATAGTCATCTTTGTACGGGGCGATATGCTCCAGCCACTCATCAATGTCTCTAATGAGTCCCTCTTCCGCATCATTCACATAGACTCCTGCCGTGATGTGCATGGCCGATACGAGCACCATCCCTTCCTGAACCCCGCTCCGTGTCACTATTTCTTCAACGTTCCGGGTGATATTGACATATTCGCGGTGCTGCCGCGTATTGAACCAGAGATATTCCGTGAGCGTTTTCATGGCATTTCCCGACGTGGTTCGACAACTGACGTGAACAGCCCTGTCGCCAAAAATACCCGCCCGCCGGGGACATTCCCTTCAAAGCCAACGGTTCCCCGAACGGGCCAACGCGCAGTGCGCCCAGAGCCGGGGGCGGGGGGGATGAACGGGTCAGACGCTGATTTTCCGGATTCATTTTCGTATATTCTCACACCACCATGGGCTCGCTCGACCTGACCATATTTCTTATCCTGGGCTCCGTTGCCTTGATCGCTCTCACCGGCTCAGTCCTCTGTTTTGTCCAAGCGTTCAAGGTTTCCTCCAGGAAGGACGGAGACATCAAGATGTTTCTCTGGGCAGCCGCAGGGATGTTCGGGTTGATTGTCGCCGGCATGAGCGCGGCATACTTCCTCCTTCCTCTCCTCTTCTTCCACTCGTAGCATCAGGCGAGAATCCCGTTCGGGGACCCGCCCAACGCTTCATTTAATATTCCGTAACCCAGCATTCTCCTGCCTGTAGCCTCACGACGAGCGTCCCATTCTGGACTGGCAGACTGCGTCCTGTGAGAAGGTCCAGGCAGCGCCGGCGGGACGTCTCCAGCGGGATGGCAATCGTCTCAGGTCCGGCAAAATTCATGTTGCTGATGACAGCGATCTTCTTGTGCCCGCGCGGACTCATCCGGGCAAACGCGAGAATGGATGGAGAAGAATCCTGCAGCAGCCTGAACGACTCCGGGCGGGGATCGACGATGAAGTCGGCATAGCGTCTGCGGACGCCGAGAACGGTCTTGATCCAACCCGTAAATTCCTCCCTGCTAGCCCAATTGTAGGCATACTCGCTGAACAGGGGGAGCCGTTCCGAGGAATACAGCCGGAGTTCCTCGTCCGTAAAATCGAGGCCGGTATTAATGGGGAAACGCTCACCGAGTTCGTACCCCGAATGAACGAATGGGACCGCGGGGAGAAAGCTATTCACAACCATCGCCCATTTCGCGTACAGAACGCCCCCCGGTCTCGCAGCCGCCCGGGGAGTGTTGTGGGTTTCGGGCGTCGCGAGGAATGGTATGGGGAATCCCTTTTCGGCGAGATCACGGGCCAGGTTCTTCATCCGATCAGGATATTGCTGGTCAATCCAGCAATACCCGACCACAATATTGTAGCCTTCCTCCCTGCTCTTCTGCGTGACGGCAAAGTTTTCATCCCAGAAAGCGAAATCAGGGTTGATGGATCTCGCCTTGCTCACCATTTCGGATTTCAACTCCTTCGGCAGCGCATGCCCCATGTCAATCATGACCCCGTCTATTCCGAACGCGCGCTGATAGTAAGGGATGATCCCCACGATCCGGTCCCAGAGCGGCCTTGTCACATACTCGGGCCGGGCGAGACGCGAGTCATACATCCGGATCGTATTGTATCCGATGTAATTGAAATCGGGATGGTCATACATTCGCAGATACGTCACATCGCCCCAGGGGGGCTGGTTGTCATCCGGTGGCCAGTCCGCAAACGCCCCCGGAACCTTGACTTTCCTGCCGTCGGGCAGAGTACCGATATATCTCCCGTCCACCTTCTCCACCGCGTCCGGCGCGGGCGGCAGGGTGAACATCGTCAGGTGCTCGGCGTGCGGGGGGATGAGCTCTCCGAATCTGCCCTCATAAATATCCCTGTGAATCCGTGTCAACTCGTCGCGGGCGAACACCGGGGATCCGTATTTCGATTCGTTCGTCTCGCCCGGCCCGCGAACCGTAATCTCGTCGCGGATCCAGTAGACCCATTCCGGATGTTCCTTCACCCAGTCACTGTCTTTCGCCGCCGTGCGGAAGACAAACTCAACGACCACACGCATTCCCAGCCAATGGGCCGCTTCCACGAAAGCTTTGAACTCCGTCTTGACGTCAAGACCCAACGCCGGCTCACTCAAATTCTCATCCAGCTCGTAGGGATTCCGTATTGCATACGGTGAGCCGAGCGTCCCCTTGTTTCCGTCATGACCGATGGATGTCACTGGCAGCAGGTGAACCGTCGTGCACCCGAGGCGCTTGATATACGGAAGCATTGCGATGGCTTTGAGAAAGGTTCCCGTCTCTCTAAACCCTTCGGAGTTCAGGGGAAGATCGAGCCTGCCGCTTCCGTTGTGATCGAACGCTGCCGTTGTGCGAACGAACATATTATAGATCACTGCATCCCTCGTCCAGTCGCCACCCGTCGACCTGCCCCGACGGAGAGGTCGACGACCACGGCTGATTCGTGACACAACATCCAGGTAATAGGCAAACGGGCTAACCTTCATTATGTTCCCGCCTCCCCTGGGCGATCCCCAGAGAGAGGGAACAGCATAACGGAATTTCTTCCGCCGGGATTCACGGGCTTTCGTGCGAAGGGTGTCACGAAGGATATCGAGAGCAGGGCGGGGACGATACCGTTTCATGGATCTATTTAATTCTCCAAAAAATGTCTATCATAAATCGATGAACAATAGAGAAAACCTCTGGGAAACGCAACGATTGTTTCCCTCCGTGAAGTTGCGATATTGTGTCTGGCCCGCTTCTCCATTGCCCCCGATGCGTTTCGGATCGCGGCCGGACGGCCCCACCGTGAATGTCCCAACCCCCGCTTCATCATGAAAGACCGACAGCGCACACCGCCAGCTGAAAGACCCCGCCTCTCCGAAAGAAGGAGGAGGGTATTCACGGTCGTTACTCTGCTCAGTCCGATCCTGCTCCTCTTGCTCGTCGAGGGCGTTCTCCGAATAGTCGGATACGGACCGGATCTTTCTCTTTTCAGGACCGAGGTGATCGGAACCCGGGTGTACCATGTCATGAACCCGGAGGTGAAAAACCGCTACTTTTCAAGCGTTCAGTTCAGCCCGAATACCTCCCTCGATTACTTCCAGGATCCCAAGCCCGCCAATACCTGCCGGATCTTCTGCCTGGGTGGATCCACAACGGCCGGTTTTCCTTACGGCTACGCAGGCTCCTTCGCGGCATACCTGCGTGACCGACTCCGGCGGACCTTTCCGGACAGGTCGATCGAGGTCATAAACCTGGGAATGACGGCAACGAACAGTTATGCCGTCAACGATATCGCGCGCGAGCTCTTCACCTATCAGCCAGATCTGATCATCGTGTATGACGGGCATAATGAATTCTACGGAGCTCTCGGATCAGCCTCCCACGAGGCACATGGATCAGCACGCTGGATGACACTCACATACCTGGACTTGATCCACGTCCGAACGTTCTTCATGCTGAAAAACGTCTATGCGGGAATCCTCGGTCTGTTCTCACGACACGGCGTCGAGAGTGCGGGAGGCACAATGATGGAGCGTCTCGCCCGGGGAAATGAGATCCCGCTCGGGAGCGACACGTATGCGACCTGCCTTCAGAACTTCCGGGCAAACCTGAGAGACCTGGTTGCGATCTGTTCTGAACACGGGGTTCCCCTCATTCTGACATCCCAGGTATCGAACTTGCGAGATATGGCGCCGTTTGTGCCGCAGAGACAGAACCCCCTCTCCGGTCAAGCACAACTCGAGTTCGATCTCATTTTCAATAGAGGACTGCAGTCACTCCTGGGGGGCCACGCCGACGCTGCACTGATGGCATTTCGACAGGCTTCGCTGATCGATTCCATCAGGGCGGGGGTCCAGTACCAACTTGGAATCTGCCTTGACAGGCTCGGACTCCACGCTGCCGCCGGACAACGGTATGTTCTGGCGCGAGATTTCGACATGCTCAGATTTCGGGCTAGCTCAGATTTCAATGATGCAATCCGCGAGGCGGGAGAAAAACCGGGCGCCCGCTTTGTTGACATGGAGTCAGCCTTTCAGAACGCCGCGCCTGACTCTCTCATTGGATCCTCACTCATCCTCGACCATCTCCATCCGACTCAGAATGGGTACTTCCTCATGGCAAGGGAGTATGCCAGGGCCATGCGGGCCGAAGGGATGATTGCCGATGACGCTGGATGGGCAGGCGCAGACTCGATTTCAGAGGATTCGCTCTGGCATAATCGGGGGTTGACCGAGATCGATGAGGTGGCGGCCGTACGACGGATCGAGATCCTTACGTCAGGCTGGCCGTTCCAGCCTGCGGACCTTCCCCTCAGCAGGCTGGATACAGATGACCCGCTCATGAAAATAATCGACCGGTTGGCGGGGGGCGAGCTGAACTGGGAGCAGGCTCACGCGGCAGCCGGGGAATACTACGAGACACGGGGGAACTTCGAGAAAGCGCGCGCCGAATACCGCGCGCTGATCCGGATGATCCCGGAGAATGTCTCGGCATATCACCTCCTCGCCGGGACATTTCGTGCAACAAAGCAACAGGCGAGGGCAGCAGAGATACTCCGGCAATCGCTCACCGTCGAACCAACATGGTACGCCTACCGGATGCTTGGCTCGATGGCACTCGAGGAAGGGCGGCCGGACGCTGCGCTGCCGGATCTCATGAAAGCCCTGGAATATTCTCCCGGACAGCGTGAACAGGAAGACATCGCCCTCCTCATCAGCCTCGCCTATTTCCGCCTGGGAAATCGGCAGCAGTCGCTCCTCCACCTGAGGGAAGCCCTTCGCACTACCCCCGATAATCCCCGGGCACAAGAACTTCTCCGCCAGTTGGGCGGCCGCTGAGAATCCGACCGGGGAGAGGGAATCCCGCCTCACGGAGCGGCCTTCAGATTCGATCCGACGACGGTCCAACAGGGCAAGAGCATGACTCCAACCGGATGGATTTCTCCTTTCCGGGCGACGGTTCTTCTTGTGTTTTCTTCAGGTCCTTGATATATTTGAATGAATTCCCGCAGTTTCCTCTTCCTACCCGAGACATTCATGGCACAGGTTACACTTGAGGGCGTCGACAAAGTCTACGACGGTAAGGTCACAGCCGTCCGCGACGTGAACACAACCATCAACGACAAGGAATTCGTGGTCCTGGTCGGCCCGTCCGGCTGCGGAAAATCAACCG
>DKBG01000138.1 GCA_002451155.1 Ignavibacteria bacterium UBA6906 | reverse complement strand
ACGGTAGGTCCGACCCCTGACGCTCTCAAGGTGCCGGTCAATCCCAACTTTACGGCACAGGCATTCGTCGCGGGCCGCAACGGAGTGCCGGATGGCTGGGGGCCGTATGCACTCGTTGCCGTCATTCCGGCGGCCAACCTCGCCTCCGTGGCGGATAACACCGTAGCCGGGTACAACTACTCCTGGGAAGACCCTGTGGTTGATATCGGCTTCCAGTACTGGTATTACGTCGCTGCGTACACGAACGCGGCGCTTGATCTCGGATCGAGCTACGTCTCGTTCAACAATTCTCCGACCACCAACTTCGTCGAGACTTCCAACATCAACAGGAACGGCGCCAAGGGACTCTGGGTCGACACATANNGGATTTGTGGTGAAATCCGCTCTCGCC
Organism: Ignavibacteria bacterium UBA6906; assembly: GCA_002451155.1. Lineage (GTDB taxonomy): Bacteria > Bacteroidota > Ignavibacteria > UBA10030 > UBA6906 > UBA6906. Next base: position 9,333 of record DKBG01000138.1, on the reverse strand, counting down.
AAGGAAGGTGACCTGATCAGCGGAGCGGCGAAGGTTGTTGTGAAACCGAACCCGTACAAGAAGAAGGCGCTCTTTGACAACGCGACGCTCTCGTATGATCACAAGATCGACTTCCTGAACCTGCCCTCCAAAGCAAAGATCACGATTCTGGATGTGTCAGGTCAGATTATCGACGAGATCAACTTCGAGTCGTCCGACCCGAACAACGGAAGCGTCTTCTGGGATATGTTCTCCAAGGACGGTGTTGAAGTTGCCAGCGGACTCTACATCTACGTTGTGGAGTACAGTGGCGGAAAACAGGTCGGGTATTTTTCGATTCTGCGATAACGCGTCCCGTGGAAACAACAACGAGTTCACCGAAATTACGAAGAGGCGAGAATTATGAAATCGTTTAAGATCCTGTCAATCTGCTTGCTTGCCCTCTTGCTGGTGACGCAAACGGGCGTCTCGCAAGATCGCAAATCAGGCCTGACCGGGGCAGCCTTCCTTAAGGTAGGGGTAGGCGCCCGGAACGTCGCTCTGGGGACGGCAGTGACCGCTCTCGCCGGCGACGTCAACCAGATGTTCTACAATCCTGCAGGCATCGCGCTGAAACAGGAGAAGCTGCAGGCATCATTCACCTACAACAAGTGGATCGCGGATATCGGCCACAGCACGGCCGGTGTGTCCTACAATTTCGAGAACGTGGGGACCATCGGTGTCGGCTTCATTACCTTCGGGCTTTCCGGTATCGAAGCGTCCCGGGATATTCCGGTGGATCCAGGACTGGCGCCGTACCAGATCGAGACCAATACGTCTGCCACGTATGATTACCGGGATGTTGCGTATCAACTGACCTTTGCCCGCTACGTCATCGAACAACTGTCCCTCGGGTTTACGATCAAGGGGGTCTCCCAGACGATCGATGGCGAAGGTGCAAGCGCGTTTGCCGTAGATTTCGGATCTGTGTACCACATCGGCGTCCTTGACTGGACGATCGCCGCCCGGTTCAACAACCTGGGCTCGGATCTGAAGTACTACGACATTGCGTCCCCGCTGCCGCTCCAGTTTACGATCGGGACGGCATTGAAGCCGGTCAAAGAGGATGCGTTCGCCGTGATGGTTGCGCTGGATGCCTCGAAGCCGCAGGACGGACCTCTCTACCTGTTCTCCGGCGCTGAGGTAACGCTGCTGAACATGATCGCCGTCCGGGGCGGGTATAAGTTCAACTACTCCGGAACCAGCGAGACGACATTCAAGGGAACACCAGCGATCAATTCGACGATCGAGGGATTCTCGTTCGGTGCGGGTGTGTGGACGACGCTGAGCGACATTGCCATTGGCGTCGATTATTCCTACACCTCAATGGACCTGCTCGATCCGGCGCATCGCTTCACCCTGAATATCGGACTGAAGTAATGCGTGGGCGTTGATGACGCTGCAGAGCAGAGGCGGTCGTCATCGGTGAAATCGGAAAAGGGTAATCGCCTTGCACGCCGTGTGTCTGGTGATTGCCCTTTTCCATTCTTTCTCGCTGTCGCACGCGNNTCCGCCAGCGAAGAATCTCCCGGAGTACCGGGTGCAGTTGAAGCGAATTCCTACCTGACCGATACAACATAAGGATGCTCCGGGATGACCCAGAAGAACAACCAGCTGCCCCTGCTGCCGACAACCGTCATCGGCAGCTATTCCTTTCCCTCCTGGCTTGAGGCGGTTCGAGAGATGGGAAAGCAAGGACGGTTGAGCCCAGGGCAGGTGGAAGAAGCTCATGATAACGCGGTGAAATCATGCATTACCGATCAGGAGCTGGCCGGTGTTGATATTATCACCGATGGAGAGCTTCGCCGGGAAACGATGGTGAACTTCTTCTCAATGCGGATTCATGGGTTCGATATGGCGGGGAAGATGAAGCCGATCGGAAACCTGGATCCCACCATCCAGATGCCGGACCCGGTCGTCGTCGACAAAGTGAAGCGGAAAGGCAGCCTGGGCATGGACCGGCATTTCGTATTTCTGAAGGAACATGCGAGACACAGGACAAAGGTCTGCGTTACAGGACCGCAGATGCTCGCCAAGCGGGCAACCAATGAGTTCTACAAGACTGATAAAGAGCTGATCTTTGACCTAACGGAAATTCTGAACGTTGAGCTGAAAAACCTTGTTGCCGCCGGATGTGACTTCCTTCAGATTGACGAGCCGATCTGGGTTGGATATCCCGAGGACATGCCATGGCTGGTGGAGTCATTCAACCGGCTGGTCAGCGGGGTGAGCGCGAAGATCGCCCTGCACGTCTGTTATGGGAACTACCAGCTCAAGAAGCTGTTTAAAGGCCAGTATGACGAACTCTTTCCGGCTATCCTTGAAACTCACGCCGATCAGATCAGCATGGAGTTTGCGGTGTCGGACGGCGCGGGTCTGGATCTGTTCAGGAAATACAACACGGACAAAGAGGTCGTCGTCGGAGTCATCGATGTTAAGTCTGAGGAGATTGAGACCCCACAGACTGTTGCGAAGCGAATCCGCAGTGCGCTTGAGTATATACCGGCGGAAAAGATGTATGTCAGTCCCGATTGCGGCATGAAATTCATGCCGAGGGATCGAGCGTTCGGGAAACTCATGTCCCTGGTTGAGGGTACGCGTATTGTGCGGGAGGAGCTCGGTGGGGCCTAGTGCCGCGATGAGTGATTTCCGTTGATATCTGATAGAATTCGAGTCGAGTATGTCCAGGGGTAAGATTGCAGGGGTGCTTCGGAGGCTCGCCACCGGGGTGGGGCGGACCCTTCCATCAGCCCTCCCACGAGGGTACCGACCGGGCGAATGCGCATGACTCTTCGGAACCATTGTACGTCGATTCAGCGTATTTTGCTCCGGGAAGAACATTGTCCCGCTGAACGGACCGTGGCGGAGCATCTCTGCCGGACGCTCACTCCGTCAGCGCGAATTCTCGTTGGCGCCGACGCTCCCGGTGATCACCGGGGCACATTCAGGATCTTTCTCCGTCCGGCGAGCGCGACGGCGCAGCAGGAAAACCTGACGGTGCGGGTTGAGCAGACGGGGAACGTTGTGATGTCCGCTTCACATCCGGCACTCCTGTATGCGGGCGTCACGCTCCTTGAGGAGGAGTGGGGAGACCGTACGCTGGATGAGTTCCGCGCTGGAGTCATCGTTCACCCATCGTTCAGGTGGCTTCGGAACCTCAGCGACTTCCTCGTCGGAAGCCTCCGGCATGCCCGCGGATTCGATCGAGAGGACTACCTTCGTCAACTCGCCAGGAGCGGATTTACCCATGTGACGGTGAACGGGCTTGGTACGCAGCGGGCCTTTGAATCAGGTCCGCCCGGGGACCGGTATTCTTGGTTTTACGACTACAGTCCGGACCTTGACCAGTTTGTCCAGAGTAATCTCCTGCACGGATACTACCCCCCTGACTATCTCCAGGCAAATCTCCTCTTTTTAAAGGAAACCGTCCGCCTGGCCCTGAAATACGGTCTCACCCCCGGCCTCCATATCAATTCACCCCGATCGATGCCGGAAGAGTTCTGGGTTACCCACGGGTACCTCCGCGGCGCTCGTGTGGACCACCCGCGGGAGTCATTTCGTCCCCGCTATACGCTGGCAATGGCTCACCCGGTGGTCCAGGAACACTATCGTCAGCTGGTCGGGGAGATTATGAACGAGGTTCCGGAGATTGGGTTCATTCACCTCTGGACGAATGACAGCGGTTCCGGGTTCGAATTCGTTTCTACCCTGTACGCAGGCCGGAATGGGGGCCCATACCTGATCCGGGAATGGAAGTCCGAGGAGGAGATCGCCAAAGCCGCAGCGCGCAACGTGCTGACATATTATCGCCTTCTTCGGGACGAATCTGCCGCGGTGAATCCGGATTTCAGGCTTGTATGCGATCTCGGACCGTTCATGGCCGAGCGGAAGCACATTGTTCCCGAGCTGGGGGGAGGTATTGACGCAGGCGAATTTGCCTACTTTGAAACAAACGCCGCTCCGGGAGAGGTGGATGCTCTCAGGCGAGCGGGTGCGGAAACCCATGTCAAGATCGATGTAACCGACAACAACGTTCTCGGTGTTCCTTTTCCTTTCCTCGTGCACGAACGCCTCACGGGACTGGCGGGAACGGGCTGTCGGTACGTGCTGGCAGGAGCGACGCCGTTGTCTTTGGCCCCATACGATATCAACGCAGAGGTCGTTCGGGGAGTGCAGTTGTCTCCCGGCACGCCGCTCCAGCAGATTCTGACTGATGCGGCGATCCGCTGGGTCGACCGGTCGCACGTGGATACTCTTGTGGACATCTGGACACTTTCTGACAGGGCCGTGCGATCGTTCCCTGCCGGCGTTCCGATGAGCACGTTCGGGTTTCCCTGGTTCAGGCTCTGGGTCCGGCCGTTCGTTCCGGATATTGACGCCATTCCCGAAGAGGAGCGTCGATACTATGAGGACTTTCTCCTGGCCACGTTCAACAACCCCGCGAGGGTTGACCTGAATAATGATATGATGTGGAACTTCCTGACGGTGGACCAGGCAGGCCAAAAGAAGACAACAATTGACAGCTCAGTTCTGCCCGCCCTTGACGATGCGCTTGCGATGATTGCACGCGCCCTGACCGAAGACCGACCGCAAGAACGGACGCGCGAGGTCTTGTCAGATCTGCGGGACCGCCTGCGCGCCTCGCGCTGCTTCTCCGCAACCATGCGAAACAGCCTTGCCTGGACAGAGTCAGTGCACGGCTATCTCAATGCAGATACGTCGACGGAACGACTGGCGTTTCACGATCTCTGCCGCTCCATGGTTGATAGCGAAACCGCGAACGCGCGCGATCTTCTCCTCCTCTGGAAGGAAAGCAGTGTGATCTTCATGCCGGTCTCGCCGCAGGGCGAAACCCTGCACATCTACGGCGAGAACTTCGGCGCGCTCCTTGAACGGAAGATCTCGATCATGGAACGCCATAGAAATGACGAACCACGCGTCGATCCGGACTATATGTGGAGAACGCCGTAACCGTAGCAGCACGGGAAGAGATGCGGAAACATTCAATTACATACCGAGGGGAGTAATGGCCCAGTATCCGATCACTGAAGAGCAGGTTCGTTTCTACGAAGAGAACGGCTACATTCAGCTTCATCAGGTCCTATTGCCGGCCGAAGTTGAATGGTTGCGAGGACATGTTGACCGGGCAATTGAGGATGTGAAAACACAGAAGCTCAACCTGGGTCCGCGCACTGACGAGGGGTACACCAAGGTTTTTCTTCAGCTGGTCAACATCTGGGAACGCTATCCGGCGATCGAAGAATATGTGCACAATGCAAAGATCGGGGAGATCGCCCGCAGGCTGACGCGGTCGAAGTTTGTGCGGCTCTGGCATGACCAGGCGCTGATCAAATACCCGCGGGACAGCAAGGCGACTGCCTGGCATCAGGATACGGTCTACTGGCCGATGAACGAAGGGGGAGGCCTCTCCTGCTGGATGGCTCTTGATGATGTTACGGTCGATAACGGATGCATGTGGTTTATTCCGGGGAGCTACAAACTTGGTGCGCTGGAATCAGTCGACCTTGGCAATGCAACGGACGACAGTATTCTTGCCGCGCTGCCTGAAGCATATCGCGCCCGAAAGCCGGTCCCGATGCCAATGAAGGCGGGGAGCTGCACGTTTCACAATGGGCTGACGCTTCATTATGCGGGGCCGAACATCACAGAGAAGCCGAGACGGGCGATGGTTACGATATTCATGCCCGCTGGAACGACATACAAGAAGCATCCTCATCTGGTGGGCGACAGGGCGAACCTGAGCCCGGGGGAGGAGTTTCATGGACCGCTCTTTCCCGTCATAGCAAGGGAGTAGAAGGCGGTCCAAAGGGGGGAGAGGAGATACAATGGAGAGCAGGCGGAGCATTCTGTGCACAATCGTGGTACTTTGCAGTCTCACGGCGTCCGGCCAGATGATCGCTCAAGGGTTGAAAGAAGTCCTTTGGCCCGGATCCGGCGTCTTGGTGAGCGGCGAACTATGGGACTCTTTTCTGCCTCCGAACCGGGGGCCATATTATTCGGAGACCTCAACGCCGATCACCGGTACGTTCTTGCGGATGGGGAATTTTGACCGTGCATGGACGACACCAACGCATATGTGGCCCGGCGGGTGGCCGTATGGTATGTTCTGGTCGAAGGGGATGTACGTTTGCGAGTTCAACCCGGACTCTGCGTGGAATCCTTCGATTCTCGGTGGGATGGCGAATCCAGCCCATCACCCGGGAGCCGGGGGAAGGTATGCACTGGCTTCGTTCGGGACGAATGTGCTGGGCGCAGACGATCCCTCCCGGAATTACGCCGTTGAGACCCGGTGGCTCGATACCTTGACGCGGCATCATGCGCTATATGAGGCCGGCTGGCCGACAAATATTGGCATCGATGTCAAGGTCAGGATACACCAGTTTACGCTGAACTGGAACAATTTTGATGACTTCATTCTTGTCGAGATCGTTCTCACGAACAGAGGAGTGCTGGATCTGAATGCCGACGGAGTCCCGGACACACTCCAGGGGGGGCGTCCGGGTTTGAACCGGATCCACGCCTTGACGATGATGGCCCACGGAGAGATTTTTGGCATGTACAACCTTAACCGCGCAGGAACTCGGGGCAGCAGGCTCGGGTCAGCACGCGGGTTTGGATATGTTGGGGATCCGGATCGAAACGGCGAGCCCCGCGAGATGATGGTTGCGTTTGCCGGGGAAAGTCGGCCGTACCTCCGGGACATGGGCCTCAATAGTTATCCGGAAGGGTTTTATACGGATATCTGGAGTGCATGGAGCTGGATTGGGGTGAAGTCAGGAGAGGCGTTGTCCGGAGCGGCACACCAGCTTCCCGACAGGAGCACGATCTTCGGGAGCCATCCGATTGGGGAAGGTGTGCAACGCGGATGGTACACATCAGCGGGGCAAGGTCGGGGCCTCGGCATCTTTGCGGGTGGGTATCTGCGAAATCCGCGGTTTCTCCACACGGCGGCAATGGGAACCTGGTACGCGGACGGAGGACGTTCGAGGGACTCGGCAAGCCTCGACCTTTCCCCGGATCCTAATTTCTTTGACGCTGGAATTCCGGGTGATCCAACCACGTTTGTGCCCAGGTCCGCTCCATCCCGCCCGAACGGAGACAGGAAGTTGACGCAGGTGAGAGACGTCGATCCACACGAAGCGGGATGGAAGACCGGCTTTACAGGCGAGAACAATTTCGACGGAGATATGTTCAGTGGAATCGGTCCATTCTCGCTGGAGGTTGGTGAGACGATGACAATCGTTTGGGCTGAAGCAGGGGGCTACCAATTTGAGGGCGTTACGAACGCTATGGCGGCAGCGCGATGGGCGTTCGAGCATGGAACTGCGGTTCCTGAACCGCCGCCAGCTCCCGCGATCCGGGTTGAAAACACTGTCCATCAGAGCATGCGTGTCCTCTGGGATGATCGGGCGGAGACCCATCCCGGTTTTTCCGGCTACAAGATTTATCGTGTGGTATCATCGCGAAAGGTGGACTGGCTCACAGGAGGGATGCGCCAGCTGGACGACTACTGGCGCTCGACGGTTTCCGGTCCGGTCCCGGACAGCCTGCTCAAACCGGTGAACGCTGATTTTGAAGCGTTTAACCTCGCGGCGGGAAAGACAGGCCCGCCCGACTCATGGGGACCCTACACACTCGTCGCCGTTCTGCCGAAAGGGGGTCTCGAGAGCTATCGGGTATCGAACGGGTGGTCGTATGCCTGGGACGATCCGGGCGTCGATCCGGGCTTTTCCTGTTGGTACTATGTCGCCGCGACAGCGACCGGGCCATATGAGCTGGGCAATTCCTACTCGGGGACGAATCCCTCGTTCACGACCACCATCGAATCTTCCAACATCAACAGGAATGGGGCCGACGGGTTGTGGCATGGAGCGTACCCGTTTGCAGATCTGAGCTCCCGGTTTCCTGAAACCCCCGACGGGCAGCGGCTGATCGGAGCCGGAATTGAATTCACTTCGGGGGTGTCGTCTCCACCCGATCTCGATGCGGGATCGGTGCGCGTTGTTGTCCGTCCGAATCCTTACAAGCGGTCAGCGCTCTGGGACACCCACGCCAATTCGCTGGATCACCGTGTCATGTTCCTCAATCTGCCGGCACGAGCGACCATCACTATCATTGACGTGGCCGGTCAGATTGTCGATCGGATCGACTTTGTCTCACCGGACGGGGAGACAGGGAGCGTGTTCTGGGACATGTTTTCGAAGGACGGGATTGAGGTTGCGAGCGGCCTCTATATCTTCGCTGTGGAGTATGAGGGGGGCAAGCAGATCGGATATTTTTCGATCCTTCGGTGAGACACCGATAGAGCAGAATCCAGACAGACACGATGGGAGGATTATGCCGGCGCGAACATTGACAGATGCAGAGTTGATGCAATACGGGGCGGAGGGGTTTCTGGTTGTCCCCAATCTGTTCACGGCGGGAGAAGTCGACGACTTTGTCCAGTATGAAGCCGGGCAGCCCGCGGAGGCACGCGGGAGACTGGACAACCACAAGATGGATCCACAATGGAAAATGGTAGCGACACATCCGAACATAGTGGGGATCGTGCGTCAGATACTCGGCGCGAATCCGATGATTCTTCAGACAATGTATCTGGAAAAATGGCCGGAGGAGGAGGCCCGGGGCACGGCACTCCATCAGGACACGCATTATCTGCCGAATGAACCGAACACCCTCATGGCCTGCTGGCTGGCGATGAGCGACACCGACGAGGAGAACGGCGGGCTCTGTGTGTTGCCGGGGAGCCATCTCAAGAATCTCTATACGACTCATAAGGCATCGAGTCAGAAGGATCACCAGGTCTGGGAGTCGGAGCATCTCATGCGGGATCGGAGCGGAAAAGAATGGACACAGGTGTTCTACTCGTTTGAGATTGACGGTGTCGACCGGCCGCAAATGAAATTCCTGGCGGTACCGAAAGGAGCCGGAGTGTTCTTCTCCGGCATGACGATTCACGGTTCATATGCAAATACTTCCCGGGACAGGGTGCGGCGCGCCTTCGCGACTCATTTCGTTGCGGAAGGAACGTGGGTCTTCAGGGCGGATGTCCAGAAGGTAGTCCCCGCAGGATAGGAAACACTTTCATCTGATCGGGGCGTGGTATCCTCCCCGTGCTCTCGGTCTGGTGCCCGGGCTACCCCGGGATACACTCAATAGCTCGCCAATGTCTGGAACGTACATTCGAACCGGAAACCCCTCTCTCGACGTCCTCGTCCCGCGGATCAGGAATTTCCTCGCGAAGGATGTGGCGGAATACACCATGCTCGGAACACGTGTTCGAGGATTTCGCCT
>DKBG01000046.1 GCA_002451155.1 Ignavibacteria bacterium UBA6906 | reverse complement strand
AACGCCTGGATGAAGGACTGCACCCTGGCTACCTGATCCCGTATCAGCAATGCCGCCTCCGGATCCCGGGCTGCGGCCGGTGATGCAGCGAGCTCCTTCTGGACTTCCTGAAGGGTTTCGATCGCCGCACCTTTCTCTCCCCTGTCGAGTGCTTCGAGGGCCTCCTCAACCCGCCGCGTCGAGAGCGCGACCTGCGATTTTGCCTCGATGTCCCAATCCCGGTGTCGATCGACCTCAGCACGCTCGCGTGTATACCGGATCCCGACGGAGACGGTGTTCGATGCGATCCCGGCCCGGCCTTCCGTGCTGTAGCGGAGAACCGCTGTGGCAATCGTTGAGGAACCCTCCCCCGCCGGGATGTTCAGGCACACGGTCAATTCCCGTCTTTCTGACGAATACAAATCGCCCAACGAGAGGAAGGTCCGGCCGCCTTCGCGACTGAATTCACACCCGACAACATCGACGAGCGTCACTCCATGCCCCAGGCGGATCTCAATCCGTGCGTTTTGAGCCACAAGAGATTGCATCGCGTCGAATTCAGACCGGAACATCGACGCGAGATCCCTCGCATGCTCAACGAAATAGTAGTTCCCTCCTCCGCTTTCAGCGAGGCCTACCATCAGATTCTCATTGTAGTCAAGTCCGACGCCGACAGTGGTAAGCGATATGGATTCACTTCTGTACCGGCGGGTGATCTTCTCCAGCCTCCGCCGGTCCGTGATTCCTCTGTTGGCGAGCCCGTCAGAGATGAGTACCACCCGGTTCGCGTATGTTTCCGAACAAAAACGCTTGACCTGGCGGAACCCTTCAACGAGACCCCCGCCGAGGTTCGTCCATCCCCCGGGTGCTACCTCGTCGATCAGCCGTTTGATCGCCTCCTTGTCTCCGACCCGGCTTGCCGGGCGTAACACCTCCACGAGGTCATCGTAGATCACGATCGACAGGATATCGTCGCTTCTGAGCCGGTCGACCAGCGCCCGGACAGATGCCCGTGCATATTCGATCTTCTGTTCGGATCCCATCGATCCGCTCCGGTCGAGGACGATCGCCAGATTCTTTGGAATCCGCACGGGATCGCAGCGATCGGGAGTGACCACAGAAAGCTGCAGTGATACAGGTCCTCCATGTTCATGAATCCTCGGAAAGTTCAGCCGCCCCTCAAGCCGAGTGTCCTCCTTGGGAAAACTACACAATCCCGCCCGTGCGCCGCCAACAACGTTGAGAGCAAGGCTCAGCACTGCGCCGACCATCACAACCACTCGTGTCGTATTCATTGTGACCCCCTTTTCTCCCCTGACTGGTGTTCTGTACGCAATCTTTGGTCTTTTACCACGAATACCGGATGGTATACCGAACAGTCTTTTCCTGGTCCTTTGTGAGCCTGACGGGGAACCTGATGGTGGTCTGGTCAACTTTGGCCCAGTCCCCGGAGGCGGTCACCATTTCCCACTGGCTCCAGCGCCAGGGATGTTCATAGATGAGAACTTCGACGGGCTCTGACTTGTGGTTGCGGACCTTGATCTCGAATGTCTCCTCGACCACCCTCCCGTTCGCATAACTGCGGAAATCCTTCTGGACGCGCTCACCACGCAGGTCGAACGCATTTCCCAGGTACAGCCGAATCTCCTCGTCCTTTGGCGTGTGGTCAATCTGGTCTTCCCCCACAAACTGTTCTTTCCCGTCTGCGTCGCGCTGGTAGACGCGGACTTTTCCTCTGGGCAACGGCATGCCGAGCCCGGATTTCTCATTGTTCTGCAGGGTGACAAAGACGCCCACTTTCGAGTTGGATTGCTGGCCAAAACTCCCCTGTGTCCGATAGGCATAGTTGTTCCCGTAGAAATATCGCCACTGATCTGAAAGCCCGTCATAGATGAAGACCTTTTTCGATGGGACCCCCCGACCCGACGTCAATTCAATCTGCTTGGTTTCGTTGTTCTTGAGATCGGTGTGGCGCTGAAGAGTGTACAGTTTGTATTCAAACAGTTCACTTTGTTGAAATTGCTGGGCCGCCTCGTCGGCGACCATGCTCTTCGCCACTCCCACCCTTCCCGCAAGTTCCTGACGGACAATATTGACATCCCCCGCTACGAGTTTCAATCCCGCGTCCCTGAACGTGGTACCGGAATTATTCGTCAGCGTCACCCACCCGGTCAGGTCAAGGCTGTTCCCCTCCTTGCCGAGCAGAGCGACATAGTTGCAGTCCCAGGAGAGCCCGCCTGCGAGATAGCTGACCTCGGCACGCTGGGTCCCGCCGCGTGATGCGCTGACAAGCCATTCCAGCTGAGGCCGGAGGATAAGGTCATCAGGAAGTGCGGGCAGAACGAGCCGGCCGGACGGATTCAGCTCAATCTTCCCGTTGAACTCCGCGATCATCCCTCCAGCATAGGAATAGTTCGGCATCCCCCCGTGCTGAGACTGAAGAATATATCCTGTCGAGAGCAGCCTGCCCACAACCGTATACTCCTTGTCGGACTGCGGATAGGTCCTGACGAATTCGATCTCTTTTCCGAGGTATCTCTCCAGCAACCTGGCCTGGTGGACCAGGTCATACTGGTAGTTCTGCTCCAGGACCCGGACTCCCTGAGGGTCAGTCAGGCTGAGGAAATGGACGGAAGTTCCGTCGATGGTCGCGGGAATATCCGGCACGACGATGCGCGACATCCCTTTCGTAAAGACGAACGACCGTTCTTCTCGCACAAGCGCGAGGTTCTGATTATAAATCGTAAGATCAACTGCAAGCCGCTCTCCCGCGCCTTCTGAGCGCGCAGTTCCACCGGAAAGCAATGCTGTACAGGCGAAACCGAAACAGACCATCAGACCGGTTTTCATGAGCATCCCTCCTTGACGTGTTGTATTACCCTGTTTTTCCTTGTACCTTCTTGCGTTCACTTTGTGCCCGTTAATGTCATTAACGTGTGAAAGGTAAATGGGCGCGCCGCTTCATTTCCTGAACCAGGATTCCAGAACACTTGAGCAAATCCGCCGGGGTGATGACAACGCTCTGGTGACGCTCTATCAGTCCAGCCGGAGACCGGTGTGCGCCCTCGTTCTCCGAAACAGCGGGACCGAAGCAGATGCGGAGGACGTGCTTCAGGAGGCGCTCATCATCCTCTGGGAGCGGGTCAAGTCGGGTCGGCATGAATATACGGCAAAACTCGACACGTTTATCTATGCGACGGCGAAAAACCTCTGGTTGAGGCGATTGTCTCGAATGAAACGTGAGATTTCGTCGGATCTGGCTCAGGAGACCGAAGCGTCAGACGATCCTTCTCCGCTCGAGGCAGTGATAGATAGCGAACAAGCCCGCCTCATCCAGGCTGCCCTGACGAGGCTGGGGGAACCGTGCAGGACGCTGCTCCTCCTCTATTACTGGGAGGAGGCGACAATGGAGGAAATCGCGGCACAACTCGGTTTCGCGAACGCGGAGACGGCAAAGTCGAAGAAATACCAGTGCAAGAATGCACTGAAGCGACTCGTACAGGAATTTGCATCCGATTATGAACGAGAACAATAATACCAGCTCTCACGCCGATCAGGAGATGCTGTCCCGTTACGTCCTGGACAGGATGTCGCCCGCCGAACGGGATCTCTTCGAGCAGCACCTCCGAACATGTCCGCAATGCCTCTTGGCGGTAGAGGAAGAGACCCTTCTTGCGGCCGGTGTCCGAAGGCTGGGCCGGACAGAGCTCCGCAAACGCCTCGCGCAAAACATCGCACAGGCGCCGGCACTGGCCCTCCCCTGGCTCCGCATTGCTGCGGCAGCCGCGGTCCTGCTCATTGTCGGGGGGATCGGATTCTTTGGAAACTGGTTCGGGGCGGGATCAGGTAGATCCGATCGGTTGTCGGAAACAATCAGTGATGGCCAAGCCTCATCGTCGCCGCAGAAATCGGAGCGCGCAGCAGCTCCGTCACTCGCCGCCCCTGAGAACACCGTTTCCTCACGCACCGATGAGACGGCACAATCAACGGATCGGATGACACAGCCTCTGACGCAGGATGACCGACGGGAGAAACTTGTCACACCCCTGCCGGTTCAACCAGAAAGCGGCGTGAAGAGGAAAGGAAGGCTCCCCGAGCCGGGACGGGAAAACGAGATCGCGCCAGGCTCAGAGGCCTCAGGGATCGCAGAAACAAGAACAGCAGGCATACGGAGAACGCAGATCTGGACTGCAGGGATGATCGAGGAAATCGGAAAACACCGCGCGGCGGAAGTCCGAAAGGACATACCCGACAAGCCGCAGGAAAGAGGCGAAGCGGACCGCGTTGCAGCCAGGCAGGAGCCCGGAACGCTCAAGCAGATGGGATATGTTCAGGGATTGGACGGACGCCGACCGGTAATCCTCAACCAAAGACCGGCATCTGCACTTCCGCCCGCGCAGCAAGCCCTGCACTTTCAGTCACTGCGACCCCAGGTCCAGACGCTCATTGAGGAGAGCAAAGACACCCTCAGGATGATCCTCTATCTGGACCCTCCACTCACCGCGCAGGCTTTCGGTGAGGCCAGGGTTGAACAGATTACGGATGATTCCCTGGTCGTCCGCTTCCCCGGCCTCACGATCGGATATGCTCTCCCCCCTGGTCTGCGCCAGAGCCGCATCGCAAAGTAGCCAGCCCCGCGCAGGCATCTCGACCGCCGGTCCTCCGCGCGTCGCGCGCTGAGAAGGCCGGCAGCCATCATCCACCGTAGTGATCGACGTAGTCGTCCATTGCCGCGCGAACCACTTCCAGAGCGCGTTCGCGGCCATAGACCGATTCCACGGAAACATCCTTCTGGGTTCCCGGGATGAGCTTGTATGTCGCAAAGTAGTGCCGGAGTCGCTCGACTAGTATTTCGGGGATCTCCGAGATATCAGTTACGTTGTGCCAGAGTGGATCGTTCTGAAGGACGCCAACGATCTTGTCGTCCGCCTCTCCGTGATCGATCATATGGATCCCCCCGATCACGCGGGCATTGAGGATCACCTCGCCCCTGTTGATCGGTCGTTCGCTCAACACGCAGATATCAAGTGGATCGCCGTCCCCTTTCTTCGCCGTCGGGGAGAGGGTGCTGACCCGTTCCGCGCAGAAGGTACGGGGAATGAACCCGTACAGTGACGGAGGGAGAGAAGAGGTCCGCTGGGGCCTGTCGACCCGGATGTAGCCGGTGGCTTTGTCAACTTCGTATTTGATCAGGTCGAACGGAGTTATCTCGATAAACGCGTGAACGATGCGGGGCGGCTCCGGACCGATTTCCAGCCCGTGCCAGGGGTGCGGACGCCAGCGGTAAAAAGGATTGGGAAATCCCACTCTGTGTTCCTCCAGGTCAGGTGTATCAGCCAGTCTTGAAAGATGGGCGAAAAGTACAAAAATCGGCAGGTGAATGCAAAATAGCAGGTCACACAGAAAGCTCCTGCGTCCCCGCTCACCGGACCCCGATCAGGATCAAAAGAGGTGGCCGAAGTTCAGGTAGACTCCTGTTGTTTCCCGGCCGAAACCGACATCTGCTCGCACCACGAAGGTATCCATATAGAGGCGTAGCCCCGCAACGGGGCTCATCTCCCACCCGGCAACATCAATGGATGAGAGCGAATTCCAGACCTTTCCGGCGTCGATGCCGGCAATTCCGCCGATCCGCCAGAAAATGGGGAACCGAAGCTCACAATTCGTGACCGCCGCTACCCTGTCAAGAAATCGGTCCTGCAAGGTCCCGCGGAGCGACCGGCACCTGCCAACGCCGACCAGCATCTGCACCGGAAGGTCGGGTCCGCCCACCCCCTCAAGATATGCGCGTGCCGCAAGGATCGTCCCGAACGGCAGAATATCCGCGTACCAGCAAAGAGAACCGAGGCCGCGGAAATAGGCGGTATTGCCGACAGACCAGGAGGGCGCAAGCTCAGTTTCCGCGAGGAACACCAGACCGGATGAGGGATGGATGTAACTGTTTCGTGAATCGTACTTCAGACTCATCACCAGCCCGAGTCCGGAGGCACTCCCCTGGTTCGCTGACGGCGGGAGGGCGGCAAGTTTCCCCGATGGATCGAGGCTGGAGTTGTTCACCCACCTGTACCGAATTCCGGCCGTTCCCACGNNACTTGTAGCTAACCCACTTGTCATAATCAACAGTCACATCGACAGCAACTGGATACTCTTCCCCCTGACGGACCTCAAAATCTCTCATCGAGAAGACCGTGCGGATCCAGCGCTCTCCCTTTGTGCTCCAGAAAAGGGTGACGTCCATGGACTCTTCCTGACGCAGATAGTTCAGGGCGAATATCTTCACGCCAAGACCGAGTCCTGCGTCGGTATCATAGGAGGGGAAGGGCAGAATTTCAGTCCTGCCCTCCGGCGGCACTTCATACCGTTTCCCCGACTGGCAAAACCCGGTGCCCGCAATGGTCATCATGCAGACGCACGTGTAGATGATGGCTGCGCCCAATCGCAGGCGACTGCTCGGGAGGGTCGCGATCACCGTGGATGATAGAGATCTTGTCAGAAAGGGCGTCTGCATTGCCGGGTATCGCACTCTTTGTATGATAAATCTGTCCGGTTCGGCCGTTCGCTTTCGGCGGTCCGATGGCGCGCCCGGCCTCCGGGCAAGATTAGAGGAGGGCGGAGAGTCCGCCCTCCTCAGCGTACCGCTA
>DKBG01000176.1 GCA_002451155.1 Ignavibacteria bacterium UBA6906 | reverse complement strand
CACGGTTGTTCGGAAAAGGGGACGAGCATGCATAGCGGGGACGGTCCTTTCTTCTGGTGGTCCAATATACAAAAAAAGGCAGGAAAAACCCTGTTTTTGTCCAGCTTGACTGCCGGGCCGGGGTTCGCTACTTTACCGCGGAAGTGCAAATTCTCTTGAGGAGGGTCGGTATGGCAACGAAAAAGAAATCTGCCTCCAGGGGGAAGCTTACAATTACCTGGTTCGGACACTCGGCGTTCCGGTTTGACTCTCCTGCCGGGAAGACCGTGCTGATTGACCCATGGCTTGATAATCCGAAAGCACCTGCCGGAGCGGCGGACATTCGGCGGGTGGATCTCATTCTCATCACGCATGGTCATGCGGACCACATCGGGAACACCGTCGAGTTAGCAAAAAAGACACAGGCCAGGGTGATCGCCATCCACGAAATCGCCTGCTATCTGCAGAAGGAAGGGCTCGTCACGGCTGAAGGGATGAACAAGTCGGGGACCGTTGCGGTGGGCGACATCAAGGTTACAATGGTCGATGCCAAGCACAGCAGCGGGATCGAAGCTGGCGGCTCGGTTCTTGCGGGCGGAGATCCGGCAGGGTTCGTGGTCGAATTTGAGAATGGCGTCCGTGTATACCACGCGGGAGATACCGGTATATTCTACGATATGAAGTTGATTGGCGAGATGTATTGCCCGGATGTGGTCCTCCTGCCGATCGGCGGCCTCTATACAATGGGGCCGATGGAAGCCGCAAAGGCGGCTGAACTCTTGAAGCCTCGGGTCATTCTCGGCATGCACTACGGTACATTTCCACCTCTCACAGGAACGCCCGATCAGCTAAGGAAATTCCTACCGGCTCGACTGAAGAAGTCACTTAAGGTCCTTGAGCCGGGCGAATCGATATCAGTGTGACCCGGTCAGAGGCGCATTCTGCTGTCGTCGGGGCGACAGACCGGCATCTCGTCGTACCCGCGGGGGGATCATCCAAGGTTGCCGGTTGCGAGTCTTTGTATCTCCCTTGAGTTGTTCTAGTAAAACCGGGCAGCCACCCACCATGGCTGCCCGGCACCCGGGAACGGAATGCCGTGCCGGCACCACCGTTCCCTCGCAAGCCGCGTCATCGGACATTCAGAGCGGCAGGAGTATTCAGATCTGTGGCGGTGACCGGGAAGGTTCCCCCTGGTCCTCCCCTGCCCGGCCAAACCCCGAGGGAGATTTCGTTCTCCCCGCGCGTCGTGCGGACTCCTTTAAAAGAAACTCGATCTGCGCGTTCACGCTCCGTAAATCGTCCGCCGCCCACTTCTCGAGCAGGCCATAGAGGTCTGTTTCGAGGCGCAGGAGAAATTTCTTCTTTTCACTCATTGATACAGCGTACCTGTGTTCACAACCGGCTGGACCTCACGGTCCGCGACAAGGGCCACCAGCAGATTGTTCACCATCGTCGCCTTCTTCTCCTCGTCGAGCTCGATCACCTTCTGCTCGCTCAGCATCTTGAGGGCGCTCTCGACCATGCCGACCGCCCCTTCCACGATCTTCTGCCTGGCCGCAACGATTGCCTCGGCTTGCTGGCGACGAAGCATTGCCTGAGCGATTTCCTGCGCGTAGGCAAGATGACTGATTCGGGCTTCAGAGACTTCAACGCCCGCAATGTCAAGCCGGGCCTGGACCTCTTCCCGCAAATGTTCCGAGACTTCGTTGGGGCTCCCGCGGAGCGACGCTCTGCCCTCTTCGTGGGAATCGTACGGATAGCGCGCTGTAAGGGTCCGGATTGCAGTCTCGCTCTGGATGCCGACAAACCCGACGTAGTTTTCGACGTCGAAAAGCGCCCGGGCTGAGTCTACAACGCGCCAGACAACCACTGCGGCGATTTCAATCGGGTTTCCCTGCAAGTCGTTCACCTTGATCCGGTCGCTGTTGAAGTTGTGAATGCGCAAGGAAACATGTTTCTTTGTGGTGAACGGATTGACCCACCAGAATCCGGAATCACGAATAGAACCGGCATACCGGCCGAAGAACACCAGCACGCGGGCTTCGTTCGGCTGAACAATGAGAAATCCCCCGCTCCCTACTATGAGGGCGAGAAAAAGGGGAATGATAGCCCAGAGGAACGCCAGCTCTCGTTCCCACAGCATCTCCCTGATGAGTAGCACCAGTCCCGCGATCATGAGGATTTCAAGAAAGAGTGCGGCAAATCCATTCATGCGCCAGCTGCGGAATTCCTGAATCTTCTCCATTATTGTCTCCTTCCAGTTTGGATATCATTATGATATCATCTCAATATCACAATGTCAAGTGAAATCGGATATCAGATGAAGAATTAGAAACGCGCACGAAAATGGCCGAAAATCGAGAGATCCGGGCAATAAGATCAGGATCCAACGGGGTGCAGCAACCCTTCGCCCTGAGGACAGGTCAAAGAATGTGAGGACCTTTCAGATATGAGAGAAGAAGCAGCCCTCATCCGAAGGGCGCAGAGCGGAGACATGGGAGCTTTCACTGAACTCGTGCAACGCCATGACAAGGCTGTCCTTGCACTGGCTGCCCGCTATGTCAACAATGCCGAGGACGCGAAGGACATTTTTCAGGAAGTCCTCATCAAGGTCCATCGCGGGTTACCCGCATTCCAGTTCAGAAGCGAGTTTGCCACCTGGATTCATAGAATCACCGTAAACACCTGTCTGAGCCATGCGAGCCGTTCGAAGAGCAACCGGCACGTCCCGCTGTATGATGAACGAAGAGACGGAAGAGGAGGCGCCGACGGAGAGGAACTTCAGAGCGACAGCAGAGACAGCCCGCACAGCAGGGCCGAGAGAACAGATGCGGCTGACCAGATCCGGAATGCCCTTCAGGGACTTTCGCCACAGCAAAGAATGGTGTTTGTCCTCCGGCATTTCGAAGGTCACTCTCTGAACGAAATAGCTCGGGCCTTGCGATGCAGTGAGGGAACCGTTAAACGATACCTCTTCATGGCTACACGCAGAATGCGCGCTCAGCTAAAGGGTGTGTTTTAGCGAGATGTGAAGGAGAACTCAATGTTTATCCACCGACGCTACCAACGCTTCATATACCTTGCCTGCACCGGGGACCTCCCAGACTCGCAGGAGAGGCTTCTCGAGGAACATCTTCAATCATGCGAGCGGTGCCGGAGAGATGCCGCAGAAGCCCGTCGTTTTCAGGAGTTCATCTTCGCGCACCCTCTCCCCCCACCCGGCGAAGAAGCGTTGCAGGATGCCCGATCATCAGCCCGATCAGCGCTGACCCACAGATCCCGGACGGACCTCCTAACACGGATTCTGCACCTTCTGACCATCATTCCACCCCTGAGGCCCGCTCCAATCGCGGCAGGCGTTGGGTTGTTCATCATCGGCATGCTGTCTGCACGACTTCTCATCACGTCCGGACCACAGGATGATGTGCTCGCGGAGTCCCTCACGCCCATTGACAGCGTACGGCCAGCGAACGTGCAGGTATTCAGTTCCGGCATCTCCGGAAGCGAGGTAGAGATACGTTTTGACGCCGTGCGACCGATCAGAGTGCAAGGCCGATACGATGAGCCGAGAATCCAACGCATTCTTGCCTACGCCTTACTGAACGGAGACAATGCCGGTGTCCGTCTCCGGGCCGTGAACGGAATTTCGACCGCTGCCCCGGCATCCGTTGACCGCGAGGCGAAGGCGGCATTGATACTTGCCCTCACCAGAGACGAAAACGACGGAGTCCGCAGGGAATCCCTCCGCGCGCTCCTCAGATACCCGCCCGACAGGGAGATCCGGGACGCCCTCCTCTCAGTTCTGCTGAATGACCCAAACCCGGGCCTTCGCGTTGCGGCAATTAACGGGCTCGCGGACCTGGACTCTCGCGGCCTCCGGTTTGATGAACGGGCGTTGCAGAACTTTCGCGACCACTTTGCAGACGACGACAACCTCTATGTGCGTGCAAAAGCAAGGACAATCATAGGAGAACAACCCCGATGAACAGAAACATTGTGGTCATCTGGATCCTTACAGCTCTGATTATCACAGAGGCGGAGGGATTTGCCGGAGAGAAGAAACAGTCATTCAGTGTCAGGAAAGGCGGAACGCTAGACGTCAGGATTGACGGTGGAGACATTTCCGTTCGCGGGTGGGAGAAAGATGAAGTCGCCGTGCGCGTCCAGTCGGTGAGTGATGACCAGCTTCAGAATGTCCAGCTATCGGACGGGGGTGGCAAGGTGGTAGTCGAATTCCGCTGGGAGGGACGGGCGATGAAGGACATGGAATTCGAAATCCAGGTCCCGTCCTCGTTCAACATTGAGCTGAGAACAGCGGGAGGAAAAGTCGCTATCGAAGGTCCGTTGACCGGCACGCTGAGGGGACAGACAGGGGGCGGTGGCATCACGCTCGGCAATCTTGGGGGTGACATTCAAATGTCCACGGCAGGCGGACCGATCAAAGCGGGAGAGATCGCGGGTGATCTCAACGTTCGGACTGCAGGCGGGGACATCAAGCTTCGAAGCGTGTCAGGGACCGCAGAGGTATCAACGGCAGGAGGCTCCATAACAGTTGAATCGGCGTCAAAGGGTCTGCGCGCGTCCACGGCGGGCGGGGACATCCGGCTGGGCAAGATTACGGGGGATGTCGATGCCCAGACTGCCGGCGGGACGATCAGCGTCAGCTCCTGCCAGGGAAAAGTCTCTCTCTCCACCGCAGGCGGGTCCATTGAGGTTGGGACCGCTCAGGGGATGATCCACGCTGGCACCGCGGCAGGAAATATTTCGCTGAAGGAGGTCCAGGGTTCGGTCAGCGCACGCGCCGCGGCAGGAAATATTTCGCTGACATTGGACCCGGCCATCGGGGAATCGAGCACACTTGCGACGTCCGCGGGCAATATTGACCTGCGTCTCCCCGCTTCCGCGAAGGCGTCCATCACAGCCCAGGTGAGGGGGCCTCACATCGGCTGGGGGAAGGACGAGAACTCGATGATCCGTTCTGACTTCCCCGTAAAGCAGTCTGAAAAGGGACACGCACTCATCGAGCTCAACGGAGGCGGACATAAAATCTCACTCGAGTCGATGATCGGACGGATCGACATTAAGAAGATAAAATAGCTCAGAGAAACGGGTGAACAACGAACGAGGGGCCCCAGCGGGGCCCCTCGTTCACTATTCCACCCTCCCTCACTCCTTATCGCTTCATCAGCGCCTCAATCTCCTCAGGCCGTTTCGGCAACGCCCGCGAGAGGACTTCCGCCCCGGTCGCTGTGACAAGAACATCGTCTTCGATCCGGACTCCGTTCCCCCGGAATGGAGGAGCGAAGGTGGTATCAGATTGTGAAATATAGATCCCGGGCTCAACCGTGACCACCATGCCAGTCCGCAGCGTATCCCATGCGCCGACATCGTGCACATCGATCCCCAGATGATGGGAAACCGCGTGGTTCATCTTGCCGGCGAACCCGTACTGACCAAAAACTCTGTTTGCCACGCGGTCGAGTTCAGCCCAGGGGAGGCCGGGGCGGACAACGGCGATCACCGAGTCCTGAGCCGCGACTGCCGCCTGGACCATGCGGCGCTGTTCCGGGCTGTACCTGCCGGAAACGGGGATTGTCCGGGTGATATCGGCCGCATATCCACCAAACTCGGCTCCGACATCCATGACAACCAGCTCGCCCGCCTGCATCTTCCGCCTGTTCTTTTCATAATGGGGGATGAGGGAGTTTGGACCCGAGCCGATGATCGAGGGAAAGGCTGGCGCGGACGCCCCCTGGCGCGTCATCTCAAACTCAACTGCCGCCTGGAGTTCATACTCATAACGGGCCGGCGCACATACATTCATCGCCCGCTCGAGTCCATCCCCCGTCAGGCGAATCGCCGTGCGGATATTTTCTATCTCCTCCGGCGACTTCAATACCCTCAGGGGACTGAGAAACGTGGACGCGGTCTTCACCGTGAGGCCGGGATACCTGCTCTCAAGAGCCTTTCGAGCGTCACGATCCAGAAAAAGGCTTTTGCCGTTCACCCAGTCGTTGACGAATGCAACATTCGGCGCTGACAGGTAGAGTTTCGAGAGTTCAGGGAGACACCGGGCGAGGACCGTCTGGAGTTCCCGGACATCGAGAACGACGAGTCCCGGGTCAGCCACCTCAGACCGTACCTCACTGATGATCGCTCCCGGTGCAAAGATGAGTGCGCACACTCTCTCACCGTTTACCGGAACACCTCGTTTTGCCAACAAGAGAACCAGTCCCGGATCTTCGATCCCCGTGAGGTAGAGCATATTGCTCTCCTGCCTGTACGGATACGGAGTATCGTTCGACCGCATCGCCCGATCGGCGGCACGGAGGAGGACCGCCGAAGAGGAATCCATCAGCTCGAGCGCCTGCCGACGCCGTGCAGCGCGGGGATCTTCGGAAAAGGAGCTCACGACGCTGCCCATGAGCAGCAGCACGAGGATCACCAAACCGAAACTCTGACGACGGA
>DKBG01000150.1:2858-3076 GCA_002451155.1 Ignavibacteria bacterium UBA6906 | reverse complement strand
CAAGTAGAACGAGAGATCGCGGAGCAGCAGCAGCTGAGGACCGAGCTCAGGGCCCACTGGCAGGTCGAACGGGACCTGATACAGAGTATTCGGTCCATGAAGGAAGAAGTGGAAGCGGTGAAGCTCGAGGCTGAGAAGAAGGAGCGGGAGGGAGACTTCGGTCGCGTCGCGGAGCTGCGCTACGGAACGCTCGTTACGCTGGAAAAACAGATTGCCGG